>NZ_JAJDWC010000099.1 GCF_022825805.1 Phaeobacter sp. | reverse complement strand
TACGCGATTAACTGTCGAACTTGGGTGGCTGGGTGCGCACGGATATGGGCGGTCAGGAGGGTGACATCTCGGTCGAGGAATCGGTGGAGGGGCTGATGCATGAGTTCGATGTGCTCAGCACCGAAACGTCGGGCTGTTTCCACACCTGGGATGGGCGCATCCACGCCTATTGAGTTTTGTGTCTACGATGGATGTGAAAACGGCCGGAGGCGACCAACGCCCCCGGCCGTTTTTCTGTGTGCGGGCCTGTTTGCGAGTCTGTGTGCGGGTGGGGCGCCGCAAGGGACTGCATCTGTGTCGGCCCATCTGACGTGATGGGCCAAGCTCAGTTCAAATCCAGCAGGTCAAACCCGGCAGGTCAGGTCCATTGGGCACATCTTACTGGGTTAGTCCCAGCAATTGACCAGAACCGTCATGCCAGAGGCTTCGCGGGTCAGCACGCCGATTGGCAGGCTGCCGGTTTCCCCACTGGTGGTGCTGGCGATGATGCCAGCCGCGTCCAGCGTGGACTGAAGCGAGGCGGCATTGGCCGCAAACCGCACGCCATCGGGCAGCTGTGTGGTGCTGTCGGCCACGTCGAGCAGCATGCCCTGAACCGCACCATCACGGCTGAGGACTGGGCCACCGGCGTCGCCAGGCTGGCTGATCACCTGCAGGCGGGAGGTGCCGGTGTTGCCCTGCAGATCCTGAACGTCCTGCAGCGTGCCAAAAGTCAGGCTGGGTGCGCCCAACACGCCTTCGTAGGAGAAGCCAGAGACCGCAATCTCCGACTGCAGCCGCGCAGAGCTGCGGGCGAACTGGGCGTGGTTCATCGGCGCCAGAGCCTCTTGCGGGCGCAGCACAGCCACGCCGGTTGCGTCGTCGCGGTAGATCACCTCGGCCTTGTAGTCGTGATCAAGGGTGATGTGCCCGCAGCTGTTCACAGCCGCCAGTGTGGTGACCACGCTGCCTGCACCATCAACATAAAAGCCAGAGCGCGACAGGCGCGGTTTGCGCACATTGAGCCCGGCAATCAGATCCACGCTTTGCGGGGCGTCCGCGCCTGCAGTAGGGTCCAGCACGCCGTCTGTCGCCGCAAAGCTCGTCTGCATCGCCGCCAGCACCCGGTCGCGGCGCGCATCGTCGCCGGTTGGCCACACCAGTGTGAAACCTTTGATCTGACCATTGATCAGGCGCGCTTCGGTGTAGGAGATCACATCGCTGTTGCGGCCTTCGATCGAAAACCGGTCCGCGCTGCGCTCGCGGGGTCCGTCAAGGGGCACGATTTCCAGGGTCTGCATGATTTCAAACAGGCCAAACAATGTGCGTTGGTCGCCAGGCTGGCTGATCAGCAGCAGTTCCGCGCCCAGATCGCCCGCGCTTTCGTAGATCGCAAAAGGGGATTCATAGCGGTTGAAAGCCACTTCCTTGCTGGGGATCTGCAGACGGATGCCCGCGCGGTCATCGGTGATGGACGCCATGCCAACAGAAATCAGCGGCGCGTTGTATTCGTCCAGCAGGGCCTGGCGCTGTGCGGTGGTCAGCACGCCTGTCGGCTCCAACCCGCGTGCGGCCTGCCAGTCGCCCATGGAGCGGCGGGTGCCACGGCCAAAGGCGCCATCGATGGCGGCGTTGTAAAATCCGGCCGCTTGCAGGGCGATCTGCAGCGCTTTGCGTTCGTCGCGTGACAGTTGCGCCTCGCTGCGGCGCGCTTCTGCTGGGGTTTCGTCCAACAACAGAAGGCTATTGTCGGTGAGCGCGGTCGGGGCCTCAATCGGGCTGTCCACGCTGGGGGCTTCTTGGCCCTGGGTGACGACGTTGGGGTCGATGGGCTCCAGGTTTGGGCTTTCCACTGTGGGGGCCGTGGTGCCAGAGGCCGCGTTGGCGTCAGCAGCGGTTGGGTAGAACTGATTGCCGAGGTTGCGCCCAAAGGCGATGAAGCTGTCGCGGGGGATCTGCCGTTCGGAGCGGTAGACCTGCAGCACACGTTCAGCGTCGTCGCGGCTGTAGGGGCCGATCAAAATACCGTACCAGCCACCACCGAGCGAAAACCCGGAGACATCAGGGATGCGGGCGGCAAAGCCTTGCGCCTCTTCGAGCGCTTCGCGCAGGGAACCGCGGGCCGCGATCTGAACCCAGACCGATTGCGGGTTAACGGATTGCGAATTGGATTGCTGTGCCTGGAGGGGTGCAGGCAAAATGCCAGCCAGCGTCAGGACAACAAACGCTGCAGCGGCGAACAAAGTCTTCATCAAAAGGCCTCTTCACGGGTGATGGTCACGGGTGATTTTGGATTTGGCGCAGATAATCATTTTCACAGCGTGAAGGGAACTCTTTCCGGTTGCGCGGGGTGGGGGAAAAGCGCGGCTTTCGCGCCAAAACCGACAAGTGTTGCAAGCCTGCAAGGCACAGGCCGTTCCGATTGGCGTCAGCCTGTCGCGCTGCGGAGCGACAGAGGGCAAAGATTGGACCAGCTTGGCGTGGCAGAGAGCGGATCGGCTGCGAGTTGGCGTTGACCCTGCGCCGGGGCTTGCATAGGTAGAACCCCGACTTCACAGCGTGTGTGCACCAGCCCTGCGATCAATGCCAGGATCCGTGTCGGCACGCGACCCACAGGGACGAAAGACCAGAGGGACGAAAAAGATGACAGAGACCCAAAGCGCCCCGCGCTCCTTTCAGGAGATCATTCTGCGGCTTCAGACCTATTGGGCATCGAAAGGCTGCGCCGTGTTGCAGCCCTATGACATGGAAGTGGGCGCTGGCACGTTCCACCCGGCAACGACCCTGCGGGCGCTGGGCAATCGCAACTGGGCGGCAGCCTATGTGCAGCCGTCGCGCCGCCCCACCGATGGCCGGTATGGTGACAGCCCCAACCGCTGGCAGCATTACTACCAGTATCAGGTGATCATCAAACCCAGCCCGCCGAACCTGCAGGAGCTGTATCTCGGTTCGTTGGAGGCCATCGGCATTGATATGGCGATGCATGACATTCGTTTTGTCGAAGACGACTGGGAAAGCCCGACATTGGGCGCCTGGGGTCTTGGCTGGGAGGTATGGTGTGATGGCATGGAAGTGAGCCAGTTCACCTATTTCCAGCAGGTCGGTGGCCATGATTGCCACCCTGTGTCGGGCGAGCTGACCTATGGTCTGGAGCGTCTGGCGATGTATGTGCTGGGCGTGGATGATGGCAACGAAATGCCGTTCAACGACCCTGATGCGCTGATCCCGCTGACCTATGGCGATGTGTTCCGCGACGCCGAGGCGCAATATGCGCGCTGGAATTTCGATGTGGCCGACACCGATATGCTGCTGCAGCATTTCAAGGATGCAGAGGCCGAATGCGCCCGCATTCTGTCGCAGCCGCAGGATGATCCCAAAACCGGTCGCCGCATCGTAATGGCGCAACCGGCCTACGATCAATGTATCAAGGCCAGCCATCTGTTCAATCTGCTCGATGCGCGCGGGGTGATTTCGGTGACCGAGCGACAGGCTTATATCGGGCGGGTCCGGGCGCTGGCCAAGCAATGTGCGGACGCATTTGTGCAGACCGAGGCCGGCGGCTACGTCGCCTCAGCCTGATACTTTCTGGTAGGAGATCGCCACCATGGGCAAGTTTCTGTCGCTGATCCTGATCCTATCCGGCCTCGCTGCGGGCGGTGCGATGTATTATTTGCAGGTCTATGGCTTCTATGACGATGTAGAATTGCAGCCCGGCAGAGATGTGGTTCTGACACCGCTTGGCGGCGGTGAGCCGCTGCCGATCCGCTACAGCGGGTTTGAAGCCATCGACGCGGGCAGCTCTCCGATCCGCTATCGGGCGTGTTTTTCGACCGATCTGAAACCGGATGAACTGGCACAGCTGTTTGTCCTGTCGGATCAGGATATGCCGCGCAACGCTCCGGGTTGGTTTGATTGTTTTGATGCCGAAGCGGTGGCTGACGCATTGGCGGAGGGTCGCGCGCGCAGTTTCGTGTCGCAAAAGAACGTGGCCTATGGCGTCGACCGGATCATTGCGATCACCAACGAGGGCCGCGGCTATGTCTGGCACGAGCTGAACGACTGCGGCAAGAAAGCCTATGATGGCACAGTGGTGGGCGAAGAATGCCCGCCGCGCCCTGCCGCCGAAGAGACCAATTGATGCGCTCGCCTTGGCGCCTGTCGCTGTATCCGCCTCTGTGCTGCGCCCTTCCCACTCTTTCTGCCGCGCCCGGTTGCGCGGCCATCCGTAAGGACATCTGATGCCTGATCTGCTGATTGAACTGTTTTCCGAAGAAATCCCGGCGCGCATGCAGGCGCGTGCCGCTGAGGATCTGAAAAAACGTATCACCGACGGTCTGGTCGAGGCCGGTTTGACCTATGCGGGGGCGCATGCACTGTCGACGCCGCGCCGCCTGACACTGGCGCTGGAGGGCCTGCTGGAGCATTCCCCAACCGTGCGCGAAGAGCGCAAAGGGCCAAAGGTCGGCGCACCAGACAAAGCCATCGAAGGTTTCTTGCGCGGTGCCGGTCTGAGCCGCGATCAGCTGGAAGAGCGCGAGACCCCCAAAGGGGCGGTCTATTTCGCGGTGATCGAAAAGGCGGGTCGCCCGGCGGCTGACATCATCGCCGAGGTGCTGGAAGACACCATCCGCAATTTCCCCTGGCCGAAATCGATGCGCTGGGGCAAAGGATCGTTGCGCTGGGTGCGCCCCCTGCAGTCGATCTCTTGCGTGCTGAGCAAAGAAGACGGGGCGGAGGTTGTGCCACTGGAGGTCGATGGCATCGTGTCGGGCGCCGTCACCTATGGCCACCGTTTCATGGCGCCGGAGGCCATCACCGTCACCGGATTTGAGGATTATGCAACCAAGCTGAAGCGGGCGTTCGTGCTGCTGGATCCGGCAGAGCGGCAGGCAGCGATCTGGCAGGATGCCACCAATCAGGCCTTTGCTCTCGGGCTCGAAGTGGTGGAGGACAAGGGCCTGCTGGCAGAGGTCGCCGGGCTGGTGGAATGGCCAGTGGTTTTGCTGGGTGCCATTGATGAGCAGTTCCTGGAGCTGCCGCCCGAGGTGCTACAGACGTCGATGAAAGAACACCAAAAGTTCTTCTCGGTGCGCAACGCAAAGACCGGCCGCATCGAACGATTTGTCACCGTGGCGAACCGCGAGACCGCAGACAATGGCGCCACGATCCTGGCAGGCAACCAAAAGGTGCTGTCGGCGCGTCTGGCGGATGCGAAATTCTTCTGGGAGAACGACCTGCGTACGGTCAAGGCCTCGGGCTTTGAGCCGTGGGTCGAAAAGCTGGAGCAGGTGACCTTCCACGCTGATCTGGGCTCTGTCGGAGAACAGGTGAACCGCATCGCGGCCCTAGCGCAATCTCTGGCACCAACCGTCGGCGCGGACCCGGCAATGGCCTTGATGGCAGCGCAGGCCTGTAAGGGCGATCTGTGTTCCGAAATGGTCTATGAGTTTCCGGAACTGCAGGGGTTGATGGGGCGCTATTATGCCGAAGCCGCCGAGCTGCCTGCCGAGGTCGGTCTCGCCAGCGAAGAGCATTATTCCCCGCTTGGCCCGTCGGATGATGTGCCCAGCAAACCTGTGTCTGTGGCGGTGGCCCTTGCAGAAAAGCTGGACAAGTTGACAGGGTTCTGGGCGATTGATCAAAAGCCGACCGGATCCAAAGATCCCTATGCGCTGCGCCGCGCCGCATTGGGCGTGATCCGTCTGGTGCTGGAAAACGATCTGCGCCTTGGATTAAGAACTGTTGTCACTAAAGGGTACTTTCCCCATGCGTTGCATCGCGATTCTGCTACAGGCAAAGTGATGCTCGATAAACGCAAGTCTTACATTGAGGCGTCTGGAATCGACGAAGATGCTCTACGGGTTATGGAGCTCCAACGCGTCGCAGATGAGTTAAGTAACAGCGGCGGTATTGATGCCTTTAAAGAGAGTGGAGTTTATGATTTTCCAGATGTCGTTATCCTCGCCGATCTTCTGTCCTTCTTCCATGACCGCCTGAAGGTGTTCCTGCGCGATCAGGGCATTCGCCACGATGTGATCGACGCCTGTATCGCGATGGACGGCAACGACGATCTGACGCTGCTGGTCAAACGGGCCCGCGCGCTGGAAGCGTTTTTGAAGACAGACGATGGCGAGAACCTGTTGCAGGGTTTCAAACGCGCCAACAACATCCTGTCGCAGGCCGAGGAAAAAGACGGCGTCGAATATTCCTTTGGGGCGGACAAGAAGTTTGCCGAGGATGCCACCGAACAGGCGCTGTTTGATGTGCTCGCCACCAGCGAGGGGGCGATCTCTTCGGCCATCGAAGCCGAAGATTTCGCGGCTGCCATGGGCAGCATGGCGGCGCTGCGCGCACCGGTTGATGCCTTCTTTGAAGCAGTGCAGGTCAATTCCGACAACGAAGTGGTACGGCGCAACCGGCTCAACCTGCTGAGCCAGATCCGCAAAGTGGTGGGTCAGGTCGCCGA
This sequence comes from Phaeobacter sp., assembly GCF_022825805.1. Lineage (GTDB taxonomy): Bacteria > Pseudomonadota > Alphaproteobacteria > Rhodobacterales > Rhodobacteraceae > Phaeobacter. Next base: position 30,195 of record NZ_JAJDWC010000099.1, on the reverse strand, counting down.
TTTGACCCGCATCGAAGGCTGAGCACCGCTCACACCCTGCGTTGATGCGAAAAAATCCGATGCGGCAGCGATGCCGCGTCGGATTTCTGCATTCTGGCGATGCGCTTTTCCTTGCGAGGCCGCGCAGGCGGTCTATGCTGCAGAGCAAAGGAAAGGCGCCGCAGTGCAGAGAAACGACCCAAAATCCGACCAACAGTCTCTGGATGCCTCTGATGGGGTGGCCGCGTCCGATGTGATTTTGCCGGAAGCGGTGTTGATCACCCCGACTGCGCCGATTGCCAACCACACCCATGGCGGGCGGGCCAAATGCCTGCAGCGGTTGGTGCGTCTTGATCTGCCGGTGCCCACCACGGTGGCGCTGTCGTTTATGGCGGTGCATTCCATTGCCAATGGTGAACTGCCGGATCTGGAGGAGATCCTGGAGCGGTTTGCGCCCAATGCACTGCTGTGCGTGCGGCCATCATCGGAGGATCCCGATTGGGGCGGTCCGGGCGCCATTTTGAACATTGGTATGAATGATGCCCGCTATGTGGAGCTGTGCGACAGTCTGGGCCGGGATGCAGCGGCGGCCTTGTATCTGCGGTTTGTGCAATCCTATGCAATCCATGTGGCGCGTCTGGACCCCGACGTCTTTGATGATGTGGAAGACAACGGCCCCGATGGGTTGAGCGAAGTGCTGCAAGCCTATGAGGCCGAAACCGACGAGCCGTTCCCGCAAAACCCGGCAGAGCAGCTGGCGGCGGTGCTGCGGTCGATGGCGCGTGCCTGGGAAGGCACCTCGGCGCGATTGCTGCGCCAGGCCAAAGGCGCGCCAGCCGATGCAGGGCTGGGTCTGGTTGTGCAAGAAATGGTACCTGGCTATGGCGACGGCGAATGTGGTTCTGGTGTTCTACAACTGGTCAGCCCCGACACTGGCATGCCGCAGATCACCGGGCGTTATCTGAGCCAGAGTCAGGGTCGTGATGCGCTTGGCGCCGGGGCGGAGGCCGTGTTTCTGGAACAGGACAGCCGTGGCCCGTCCCTGCAGGATCTCGCGCCGGCGGCTTTTGCGGCCTTGCAGGCCCATGCGCGGCTGATGCGTCAGCGTCTGCGCGAAGAGATGCAGGTCGAATTCGTCATCGTGGACGGCGAAGTGCATATTTTGGATGGTGTCCGGGTCACCCGGACCGCCCAGGCGGCGGTGCGCATTGCGGTGGCCTTGGCCGAAGATGGCATCATCCCGCGTGAAGAGGCGGTGATGCGGGTCGACTCACGCCTGCTGGCAGAGCTGCTGCACCGTCAGGTGGCGCCTGATGCGGAGCGTGATGAGATCGGTCATGGGATTGCAGCCAGCCCGGGCGCGGCGACCGGCAAGCTGGTGTTCACTGCGGCAGAGGCACAGGCCAGCGCGGCCCGCGGTGAGCCCTGTGTTTTGGTGCGGCGTGAAACCTCGCCAGAAGATGTGCGCGGCATGCATGCGGCGGTTGCCGTATTGACCGAACGGGGCGGAATGACCAGCCATGCGGCGGTCATCGGGCGCGGCCTGGGCCTGCCCTGCATCGTGGGCGCATCGGACATGAAATTCGACAGTAAACGCAAACAGCTCACCTCGCCTGAGGGGCGGGTGTTTGGCCGCGGCGATGTGGTCACGATCGATGGCAGCTCTGGCGCTGTGCTTGCAGGTCAGCCCGATATGATGGAAGCGGCCGAAGATGGGGCGTTCCTGACCCTCTTGGCCTGGGCAGATGAACAGCGCGACATTGGCATCCGGGCCAATGCCGATACGCCGGAAGACGCCAAAACCGCCCGAAAATTCAACGCACAGGGCATTGGTCTGTGCCGCACCGAGCATATGTTCTTTGATCCCGGTCGCTTGACGGTGATGCGGGAGATGATCTTTGCGGAAACCTCCGAGGGGCGGGCGGCGGTCCTGGCCCGTCTGTTGCCGATGCAGCGGGAGGATTTCCAGGAGCTGTTCCGGATTATGGAAGGCTTGCCCGTTTGTATCCGTCTGTTTGACCCGCCGCTCCATGAATTCCTGCCCACCACCCGGTCCGGCCAACGCGAACTGTCCGAGGCCCTGGGCATCCCGGTGAGCGACGTCACGCGGCGCGTGGAGGAGATGGAGGAATACAATCCCATGTTGGGCCTGCGTGGGGTGCGCCTGGGGGTGACGGTTCCCGAGATCTACGACATGCAGGCGCGCGCGATTTTTGAGGCCACTTTGGATGCCTCCAAAGAGGGCGAGCCTGTGGTGCCCGAAATCATGATCCCGCTGGTTTCTGCCAAACGCGAAGTCGAACTGGTGAAGGCCCGGATCGACGCCGTGGCCTTGGCCGTCAAAGCGGAACGCGGAGAGGACTTTGCCTATCGGCTGGGTGTGATGGTGGAAACCCCGCGCGCAGCGCTGCGTGCGGGAGAGATTTCACCCAACACAGCCTTCCTCAGTTTTGGTACCAACGATCTGACCCAGATGACCTATGGGATGTCGCGCGATGATGCGGGGCGCTTTATGTCGGCCTATGTGAACCAGGGCGTGTTTCCCGAGGATCCGTTCCATGTTCTGGACAAAGACGGGGTGGGGGAGTTGCTGCAGCTGGGCGCAGAGCGCGGGCGCGCGGCCTATCCTGACCTGACGCTTTCGATCTGCGGGGAACATGGCGGCAACCCCGAATCGATTGCTTTTTGTCGAGAGGCAGGGTTCGATTACGTGTCTTGTTCGCCCTTCCGGGTTCCTGTTGCGCGCCTGGCCGCAGCCCAGCTGGCAATTTCCAGCCAGCTTGGTCCGAAAACCGAAAAACGGGCAAAATTGTAAAGAAAACAAGGCGGTTTCCTGACCGCTGGTTGTGTTTAGATGATTGTGACCTTTTGACACTCCGGCCTGCGGCAGCGCAGTTGCTGGACCTTGGGTGTTTTTTCCACTAATTGCTGCGCTCGCGTGACGTTGGGATGGCCGTTCGCGATCTTTCTAGTGGGGATGCCCTGATGAAAATTCTGACTGTAGCTGCCGTAATTGCTGCCGTGATGGCCGCAGCAAAAGATGTGTATGCGGATGCTGGCCTGGACTCTTTGTTCAAGCGCGAGCAATCGACACTGAGCGCCGTGCCAACAGGTCGGCTGAACAATTTCTTCAACTTCAACCGCGCAGCCAAGAAGGCCAAGCCGACGGAAGTGAAGTTCACCAAAGACTATCTCGACAGCCTGCCAGCGGCGCAGGGCGGGGACAACTTCGCCTGCCTTGCCGAGGCGCTGTATTTCGAAGCCCGTGGCGAAACCGTCAAAGGCCAGTTTGCTGTGGCCGAGGTGATCATGAACCGGGTGAAGTCCTCGCAGTTTCCGAACACGCTGTGTTCGGTGATCAACCAGGGCACCGGGCGCAAGTATCAGTGCCAGTTCAGCTATACTTGCGATGGCCACGAAGAGGTGATCCGCGAGAAGACCGCCTATGAGCGCGTGTCCAAAGTGGCGCGACTGGTGATCGATGGCGCCAAAACCGGCCTGACCGATGGTGCAACCTACTATCACACCACCGCCGTGCGCCCACGTTGGAGCAAGAGCTTCACCAAGACCACACGCATTGGCGTGCACTTGTTCTACCGTGATGATCGGTACCGGACAGCTTTGAACAACTAAGGCTTGTATTGCTGGCGCGGGCGCGACAGGAAACTGCGTCTGCGCCGCTTTCGGCCACTGGCATGGCGCTTGGAAGCCTGTTAACCGGCATGTCAAAGCATATGCTGGACCATCACAGCGAAACAGCCAGGTCAGGGGCCCGATTGCCATGCCGTCAGAAATCCATCTTGCCTTTGCGCACCCGTCCGAGCGGTCGGAAGCCACAGCGCCCCGTGGACCGCTGGATCGGATTTCCCTGCGCGACCATCTGGTCGAAGTTGAGATTGGTGCGTTTCAGGCAGAGCGCGGCACCACACAGCGGATCTGTTTCAACGTTGTTGTTGAGGTCACGCCGTTGCCTGCCGATCTGGACGACGACGTGGACCGGATCCTGTCCTATGACCGGGTGACTGAAGCCATTGCACATGAGCTGTCGGAAGAGCGGCTCAATCTGCTGGAAACACTGGCCGAGCGGATCGCAGAGCGCATTCTGCTGGAGCCCCAAGCGGTGCGTGCTTTTGTGCGGATCGAAAAGCTGGATCGCGGTCCAGGCGCACTGGGCGTGGAGATCGTTCGCGCCCGTGATCAGGTGTCCAGCGAGATGGACAATGAGGAACGGCCACATCCGCGGTTGATGTATCTGTCCAATGCCGCCATCGACAGTGACAACCTCACCGCGTGGATCGATCAGATGGAATGCCGCCAGAGGCCGCTGATCCTCTGCGTGGGGGCGCATGAGCTGGCGACGCCGCAAACCGGCCATAAATGGACCCAGCGCCGCATTGATTTGCTGGCGATCGAACAGAACGCCTGGCGGCTGGCTGCCAAGGATGATCGCTGCGTTGTCGTGGCCACGCGTACAGAGCTGGACTGGGCCATGAAAAACGGGCAGATTTGCGTCTGGGCGCCATCGAAAATCGTTTTGGATGCGGTGGATGGCCCTTCGGCGGCGCCATCGGATTCGGTGGCATTGGCCGCATGGTTCGCCGCGACCTTTGAGGCCGGTGAAATGGTTGTCATTGGTGCGGAGCTGCCGGACAAGCCGGAGGTGCCGCTGCGCGCCGTTACCGTGGAGCAGACACAACTGTGAGTTACTACCGACCGCTGGTTCAACATGGGGACAATCGCCCCGAGGGTGCTTTTTCGCTGATCAGCGGTGCGCTTTGGTTTACGGAGGTCGAAGTGCTGGATCGTGCGGCACCGCCCCGGATCATTCCTGCGGGGTTGCTGCCTGAAGAGGTGCGCCACCGGCTGACGGCACGCCGCGCCACCATCGCCGGTCTGGATATGACCCAGCCGCAGATCATGGGCATCCTGAATGTCACCCCGGACAGTTTTTCGGACGGGGGCCAGCATAGTGACGCGGCTGTTGCCTGTGCTGCTGCCCTGCAGATGGTTGCGGATGGCGCCTCCATCATTGATGTGGGTGGGGAATCGACCCGACCGGGCGCTGCACTGGTGCCCGAAGAGGAAGAGATCCGCAGAACCGCGCCGGTGATTGCCGCAATCCGTGCCAAATCTGAGGTGCCTATTTCCATTGATACGCGCAAAGCGGTGGTTCTGGCCGAGGCGCTGGAGGCGGGTGCTAGCCTGACCAATGATGTTTCTGGGTTCACCTTTGACAACGCGCTGGCGCCGTTGACGGCACAGGCCGGGGTGCCTGCGTGCATTATGCATGCCCAGGGCGATCCCGCGACGATGCAGGACAATCCGCACTACGACAATGTGCTGCTGGATGTGTATGACTTCCTGTCCAATCAGATCGACCGGCTAGAGGCGATTGGCGTGGTGCGCGAACAGATTGTCATTGATCCGGGCATCGGGTTTGGCAAGACGCTGGAGCATAATCTGATCCTTCTGCGCAATCTCAGCCTGTTTCATGCTTTGGGATGCCCGCTGCTTTTGGGGGTGTCGCGCAAAGGGTTCATCGGCAAGCTGGGCCATGAGCCAAATGCCGCTGCCCGCGCGCCGGGATCAATTGCTGTTGGGCTTGCAGCGCTCGCCCAAGGCGTGCAATTCCTACGGGTGCACGATGTGGCCGAGACGGCGCAAGCGGTGCGTTTGTGGCAGGCGGTGCGGTAGCAGCGCAGCCAGCAGACGCTCCAGGCTATACCCGACAGGCTTCGTCGCTGATGACGATCAAATGACAAGACCCCATTAACAAGACCCTATCAAAAGGGCCGACTGAAAGGGCCGACATGCGCAAACTCTTTGGGACCGACGGGGTCCGCGGGACCGCCAATACCTATCCGATGACTGCCGATCTGGCGTTGCGGATCGGTGCCGCTGTGGGGCGCTATTTCCGTCGCGATGCCTCTGGCGTGCATCGGGTTGTGATTGGCAAGGACACCCGGCTGTCCGGCTACATGTTCGAAAGCGCGCTGACGGCGGGCCTGACCTCAACAGGGATGAACGTCCTATTGTTGGGCCCTGTGCCAACGCCTGCGGTGGGCCTGATGACGCGGTCGATGCGGGCTGATTTGGGGGTGATGATCTCGGCCAGCCACAATCCTGCAGCCGACAATGGGATCAAGTTTTTCGGCTCTGACGGGTTCAAACTGTCCGACACAGTCGAGCTTGAGTTGGAGGGCCTGATCGAGGCCGGTGTGGAGCCTGCGCAGGCGCAGAATATTGGCCGCGCCAAGCGGATTGACGATGCGCGGTTCCGCTATGGCGAGCGGGTCAAAAGCTCCCTGCCGCGCGATATCCGGCTGGATGGGCTGAAGGTGGTGATTGATTGCGCCAATGGCGCGGCGCACCGGGCGGCACCAGAAATCCTGTGGGAGTTGGGCGCGGATGTGATCCCGATTGGCGTGTCGCCTGACGGATTGAACATCAACCGTGACTGCGGCTCAACGCAGCCTGCTGTCGCTGCTGAAACCGTGGTGGCGCATGGCGCCCATGTCGGGATCTGCCTGGATGGCGACGCCGACCGGGTCATCCTGATTGACGAGACCGGGCAGGTGGCCGATGGCGATCAACTGATGGCATTGCTGGCCAGCCGCTGGAATGCTGACGGGCTGTTGGCTGGTGGTGCGTTGGTTGCGACGGTGATGTCCAACCTTGGCCTGGAGCGCCACCTGCAGGATCAGGGCATTGATCTGGAACGCACAGCTGTTGGTGACCGCTATGTGGTGGAGCGTATGCGCGAGGGTGGGTTCAACCTCGGCGGTGAACAATCCGGCCACATCGTGATGACGGATTATGCCACCACTGGCGACGGACTGATGGCCGGTCTGCATTTCCTGGCGGAAATGGTGCGATCCGGCAAAACCGCTTCCGCCCTGGCGCGTCAGTTCACGCCTGTGCCGCAGCTGCTGAAGAATGTTCGCTTTGCAGCGGGTCAAACCCCGTTGGAGACCGACCGCGTCCAAAGTGCGATTGCGGCGGCGGAAAAGGCGCTGGACGGCAATGGGCGCTTGTTGATCCGCAAATCGGGTACAGAGCCCTTGGTGCGGGTTATGGCCGAAAGCGAAGACAGCGCCTTGTTGGCGGCCACTGTCGATGCTGTTGTCGCGGCTGTCGAAGCGGCTGTTTCGGAATAACCTGAAAAGCCGCTTTATGCGATTGCCCCGTCTGCCGGATGTGTCGCAGGCGGGGTTTTTATTTGTGGGATCGCATCGGATGTCTCAGGGGCGCGAGGCAAACAACCGCCGAAGGGCGCCCAGCTGGCTCAGCCCGAGGCCGCCCAGGATCAGCGTCATTGCCAGCAACATGCTTGGCGGCAGCTCCTCGCCAAGGAAGATCGCACCCAGGACAACCGCCCAGACGGGCACCTGATAATTGGTGAGCGTCATGAAGGTCGGACCTGCCTCGCGCACAACGATCACCCGCAGCAGATTGGCGGCGGCGGTTGGCACCAGACCCAGAAACGCCGTCAGCAACAAGATGTCTGTGTCCAGGCGCGGTGGCGGTCCCTCTGTCATCCATGCGACCGGGACAATCACCAGGCTGCCGATGATCAAGACCACCGCTGCAAGCCCAACCGGATCCACCGCAGGCAGGCGGCGGGTGAGGATGGAGCAGACCGCATAGCAGGCCGCCGCGCTAAGACAGGCAGCCCGCCCGTAGCCTTCGAGTGCTGCACCACTGCTGCTGAAGGCGGTGCCGCCGATCAGGAGCGCCACGCCTGCAAACCCGATGGAAAAGCCGATCAGACGGCGCAATGTCATCTGTTCGCCCGGAACAAACATATGGGCAAGCGGCAGCACCATCAGGGGGATCGCCGCCATGCTGATCCCTGTAAAGCCCGAGGATACATGCTGTTGCCCCCAATTGATCAACATGAAGGGGACAGCAGTGCTGAATACGCCAATCAGCAGCAGGGGGCCCCAGCTGGCGGCCCCCTGAAACAGACGAAAGCCACGCCAGCCCCATACCGCTGACAACAACAACGCAGCAAAACCGATCCGACCTGCGGCCAACCAGAAGGGGGTGATCCCGACCAGAGCAATCTTGATCAACAAAAACGTGCCGCCCCAGACAAACCCGAGGATGGCGATCATCAACCAGTATTTGCCCATGTTGTCTGGCAGTGTCTGATCGGGCTTTGTCTTGTCAGGCATCTGTGGTGTCCTGTTGCTGGCTTTGGCGCGCGCTATCGTTGGGATCAGGGGCGCTGGCGATGGGCCGGGGCCCGGCTCAGCAGCAGCCCTCCCAGGATCAGGGCCAGTGCTGCAAAAAGCTGCGGCGGCAAGGTTTCATCAAGGATCAGCGCGCCGAAGAAGACGGACCACACCGGCACCTGATAGTTGACGGTCGACAGGAATGCCGGGCCTGCGCTGCGGGCGACCTGAACCAGCAGCACCTGCGCCAATGCGGTGGGCATCAGGCCCAGATAAGCGACGGCCAAGATCGCATCAGAGCTGGGCCAGGCCTGCGGCACCCCCTCTCGCCAAAGTGCCGTTGGTACAATCATCACCGCGCCGCAGCACAGCGCCGCGGCAGAGAGCGACAGCAGGTTCACCTGGGGACAAAGCCGAGTGAGAATGGAGCCGATGGCATAGCACAAAGATGCGCCCAGGCAGGCCAGTCGTGCGAGCGATTCAAAATCACTCCCGGCTGAGCGGAAGGCCTCCAGTCCGATCAGGACGACTACGCCGGCAAAGCCGATGAGAAAACTGAGCGTGCGGCGCAGGGTCATCCGGTCGCCAGGCACCAGAATATGCGCGAGTGGCAATACGAACAGCGGCACCACCGCCATGCACACCCCGGCAAAGCCGCTGGCCACATAGGTTTGGCCCCAGCTGAGCAGCGAAAAGGGCAGCGCATTGGTGAAAAACCCCATCCCCGCGGCGCAGGCCCAGATGATGCGGCCCTGTCGATCCCGGATCGAGGGCAGGCCAATCCCCATGGCATAGACCAGTGCCAGCAGGCAGAGTGCGGCGCTGGAGATCCGCAGGGCTGCGATCGTCATGGGGGCAAAACCCTCCAAGGCGACTGTGACCGCCATGAACGACGCACCCCAGATCACACCGAGGGTCAGCAGTTTGATCCAATTGGCCGCGCCTGGGGATGCTGTCATGGGGCTGTCTTTCGAAAAGGAATTTGATGGGAATATTCGGCCATTTCGATGGCCCAGACGGAAAGGGGCGTCCCACGCATGGAACGCCCCCGCAGAGAAATAAGGGTGGGTCACCCAGCCAAAGCAGGCGCCTTAGTTCTTTTCTTTGTCGACCATCTTGCCGGCAGAGATCCAAGGCATCATGCCACGCAGCTTGGCGCCTGTTTCTTCGATCAGGTGCTCGTCGTTGGCACGGCGGGACGCTTTGATGGTGGGCTGGCCAACCGCGTTTTCGAGCATGAAGTCGCGGACGAATTTGCCCTGCTGGATGTCTTCCAGAACCGCTTTCATGCGCGCTTTGGTTTCGTCGTACTTCAGGATGCGTGGGCCGGTGACATACTGGCCGTATTCAGCAGTGTTGGAGATCGAGTAGTCCATGTTGGCGATGCCGCCTTCATAGATCAGGTCCACGATCAGTTTCACTTCGTGCAGACACTCGAAGTAAGCCATTTCCGGTGCATAGCCGGCTTCAACCAGGGTCTCAAAGCCACAGCGGATCAGTTCAACCAGGCCACCGCAGAGAACTGCCTGCTCACCGAACAGATCGGTTTCGCATTCTTCACGGAAGTTGGTTTCGATGATGCCGGAGCGGCCGCCACCGATGGCGGAGCAATAGGACAGGCCGGTTTCCAGCGCTGTGCCGGTGGCGTCGGTGTGAACCGCAACCAGGCAGGGCACGCCGCCGCCTTTGGTGTATTCGCCGCGCACGGTGTGGCCGGGGCCTTTGGGTGCCATCATGATGACGTCGACGCCTTCTTTCGGCTCGATCAGGCCGAAGTGGACGTTCAGACCATGGGCGAATGCGATGGCCGCGCCCGGACGGATGTTGTCATGGACGTATTTCTTGTAGGTTTCTGCCTGCAATTCGTCGGGCATGGTGAACATGATCACGTCACACCAGGCCGCCGCTTCGGCGATGCCCATGACCTGCAGGCCTTCGCCTTCGGCTTTCTTCGCGGAAGGCGAACCTTCGCGCAGAGCGACTACAAGGTTCTTGGCGCCGCTGTCGCGCAGGTTCAGCGCATGGGCGTGGCCCTGAGAGCCGTAGCCCAGGATCGCCACTTTTTTGTCCTTGATTAGGTTCACGTCGCAGTCGCGGTCGTAATATACACGCATGATCATCATCCTTTTGAGTCAGAGTTGCCGTCAGCATAGGTTGTTTATCCACAAATGAGAGAGGCTTTTGCGCATAAAGATGTAAAATTATGCGATAGGTATTCGCCAAATAACATGATATCGACCATTTCATGCTTGATGATCTCGACCGACGCATATTGCGCCACTTGCAGGCGGAGCCAGACCAATCGCTGCCGGATCTTGGCGACCGGCTGGGACTGACGGCCTCGCGTCTGTCGCGGCGGCTTGAGAAGCTGCGAGAGAGCGGCGTGCTTCTGGGCCAGCGGGCGCTGATCGATTGGCGCAGGCTGGGCTATGAGGTCGAGGTTTCGTTGCGCATCACGTTGGACAAGACCAATCCGCGCGCCTTTGATGAGTTTATCCCGGCCGCGCGGCAAATCCCCGAAGTGCTGGAGATCCAGACCTTCCTGGGACAGGTGGACGTGCGCCTGTCGGTGATCGCCCGAGATATGGCGCATTATCAGGAAATCTACCGGGTGCAGATCCTGACCCTGCCACATATCACCGATATCGAGGCGCTGATGCATGTGGCGCGCATCAAATCAGACGAGGCGCTGCCGATATGATGACGCTGGACGACATCGATCACGCATTGCTGCGCGCTTTGGCGACTGATGCCACCCAAACGGCGGGCGCTTTGGGGCGCGCGCTGGGGCTCAGCCAGCCTGCCACCTGGCGGCGGATCCGGCGGCTGCAGGACGCAGGGATCATTCGTGGGCGCAAGCTGGACCTGGATGCTGGGAAACTGGGGTTTGGCGTGACGGTGTTTCTGGGCATCAAACTCGCCACCAAGGGCCGCGTGAGCCTGGAAGACTTCGAACGCGCGGTCACTGCGATCCCGGAGGTGCAGACGGTGGAGCACGTCTTGGGCATGTATGACTACCGGCTGCGGGTCACGGCCCGGGACATTGCCGATTTTGAACGGGTGCTGCGGCGGCGCATCATGACGTTGCCGGGCGTTGGCAATGTGGATGCCAACGTGTTGCTCAGCGAAGAGCGCAGGTTGGGCCCGCTCGGCTAGGGCCTGTCCGGGCGCAACAGATCGCGGTCTGGGCGCAACAGATCTTGGTGGCAACGGGGCTGTCATCTTTCCCCAAATACTCTCGCCGAAGGCAAGCGGCCCGCCTAAGGGCCGCTTCGTTACTTTACGCCCAAGCCCATTTGCATCAGATTGCGTCTGACCGGTGCCATGGAATACAACGCATTGAGCCCAAGCGCGCGCAGATCCCGCAGCGGGCGGGGCGCCAGCATTGAGGTGCGATTGAGCAGATCAATGCCCTTTACTCGCATTTGAATGTCGCCATGGCGGGCACGATGATAGGCTTTCAGCATGTCAGCGTCGCCCAAACGGTCCGGCGTGGCGTGGGCCAGATCCAGCAGGCAGCGCAGATCCCCGAGAGACATGTTCAACCCCTGCGCGCCAATTGGCGGCACCACATGGGTGGCCTCGGCCATCAGGGCCAAGCGGGGGCCATTGAGCTGTTGTGCAGATTGGCTGATGATGGGCCAGAGGCTGCGACGGGAGGCCAGCTGCAAGGGGCCCAGCACACCGCAGCTGCGTCGGTTCATCGCCGCCTCGAAGGCTGGCACATCCATCGCCTGCAAGTCTTGTGCGCGGGCGCCGCGTTCCATCCAGACCACAGCGGAGGAGGGCTGGCCTGCGTGATCGGGCAGGGGAACCAGGGTGAACGGGCCACCAGAGCGATGGATTTCGGTCGAAATATTGTCATGAGGCACCGTGTGGGTCACGGCGAAGGCGAGCGCCTTCTGACCATAGCGCCGGGTGGTCACATTTATGCCCGCAGCTGCCCGCATGGCGGAGTTGCGCCCGTCACAGGCGACCACCAATCGGGCCTTAACTCGGCTGCCATCATTGAGCGAGACGAAGGCGTGATCCGTGCGCGCCAGCAGCCCGGTCGTGGCTAGGCCAGGGCGAAATTCAACATTTGGCAGATCGCGCAGCCGGGCCAGCAATTCGCGGCGCAGCAGCCAATTGGGCAAATTCCAACCAAAGGGTTGATCGGACAGGTCCGCGGAATTGAAATCCTTGGTCACTCGGGCCACGGGCTCTGCGCCACCGGCGTCGATGATCCGCATGATGCGCAGCGCTGCGGCATGTGGCGCAAGCCGTTCCCAGATCCCGGCCTCTTCCAATAGGCTGCGGGCGGGTTGCAAGATCGCAGTGGTGCGCAGATCGGCGGCGGCATCCTCGCGGTCCGTGACCGGCGCGGTGGGATCCACGCAGATCACATGAAACCCGGCAGCGCCAAATGTGGCGGCTGCCATCAGACCAGCAACGCCACCGCCAGAAACCAGAATGTCACAGCTGTCAGCCATCAAACCTGCCTTTCATGTCATGCCCTTTGAAATAGGCCTGCGCAGGTTGGAATGACAAGCGACATAACGTCCTTTTGCCTCCGGATATCGGCTGTTGCCGACCTAGCCGCGGGTGATCAACACCAGAACAATCACCATGGCAAAGGTCTTGGCCACGGCTGGCAGAAACAGTCCCGGCAGGCCCCAGACAGCAATCGCAAGCGCCCAGAGCAGCACATAGAGCAGGATCGCCAGCAGCGGCTTTGCCGCACCGGCCCAGTCATCCGCACCGCGGCGGACAGGCTGGTGATCTGCCATGTCCCGTGCAACTGGGGCGTCATTCAGAGCGAGAGAGAGATCTTTCATCGGGCATCCTGTCGTTTGTGAGCGAACCTAAAGATGACCGGTATATGTAACTTTGCCAAAGCGGCGTAAGGCCACTGCGGCGGCGCGCCACAGGGGGTGCGACAGGATGCGCACCACGTGCAGGTTCCCGCTGTCAGATCTGGTCGAGAAACGCCGTCAGATCATCTGTGTGATGGTGAATATGTGCCTCGCTCACGGCTGTGGGGGCCACATGGACTGTGCGCATGCCCATCTGATGGGGCGCTTCGAGATTGCGCACGTCATCTTCGAACATTGCGGCGGTGCCGGGAACCACATCCGCTTTGGCAAAAACGATGTCAAAGGCCTCGCGCTCGGGTTTTGGGCGGTAGTTGGCATGTTCGACGCCAAAGATCGCATCAAAACACCCGCTGAGCCCACGGGCCTCCAGGACCCGTTCGGCGTAGGGGGCTGTGCCGTTGGTTTAGATGATCCGCTTTCCGGGCAGCGCCTTGATCCGGTCCGCAAGCAGGGGATCGGGCTGCAGCTGGTCGAAATTGATGTCATGGACATCCACAAGGAACGGGTCCGGGTCGATGTCGTGATTGGCCATCAGCCCGGCAAGCGTGGTGCCGTGATTGCGCCAGTAGTCTTCACGCAGTTGGTCGGCCTTGTGTTCATCAACGCCCAACGTGGTCATCACGTAGTCTTTCATCTTGACTTCGATCTGATCAAACAGCCGCACAGAGGGATGGTAGAGCGTATTGTCCAGGTCAAAGACCCAGTGGCGGACATGAGCGAAGTGTTGAGAGACCATGGGCGGGTACGAGAGCCTTTGCGCAATTGAAAGAATGGGTTGTGCGTCAGTTAGAGCCCTATGACAGAAAGCCAATGGTCTATCTGACCGCAGCGGCGGAGTTTTTTGCGGTCGAGCCGTCACCAGGGTTGATCGGGCCACGCCGCGGCTTGTAGACAAATGAGGCGAACAATCCAAGGATCCCGAGAGCGTGACAAGGAATAGCAACCAGACCGATGCCTATGCGCTGATTTTGGAAGCGATCGATGTCGGTGTGTACCGTCCGGGGGACCGGCTGGTCGAAAGCGACCTGGCCGAGCGTTTTGGCGTTTCGCGGACCCCGATCCGGGAAGCGTTGCAGCGTTTGGAAACGCAGTCCTTGCTGGAACGGGATGGGCGGTCCTTGATCGTGGCATCGCTGGATCACAACCAGATGGCCGAGCTTTATGTGGTGCGGCGCGAGTTGGAGGGGTTGGCAGCACAATTGGCCGCGAGACATGCCACCGAAGAGGAAATTCAGGTCCTGCAGGATATGACCGAGGCGGATGACGCTTTGGTTGATAATCCAACGGAATTGTCCAAAGCCAACCGGCGTTTTCACGAACAGATCCATCTGGCCTCGCACAACCGGTATCTGGTGCAGCAGCTCAACCTCGTGCATCGTACAATGGCGCTTATGGCCACCACCTCGCTGGCGGCGGAAGGCCGGGGGTTGATCGCGCAGGAAGAGCATAAATCCATCGTTGATGCCATCGCTGCCCGCGACGAAGAACGGGCCTCGACAGCGCTGAAGAACCATATCTCTGTGGCGTTCATGACGCGGTTGAAACAGGATGCGGGCGACCGGATCAAGAACTGAGCCGATATTTTGGCCAGAGTCTGAACCAGAGCCCTAGTGGGGCTGGCTCAGATCCCGAACAGTCGCGATTTCCGGCGCTTTGGCCCGTTGGCGGAGCCATGGGCTGTTTTGTCCCAGAAAAACGGTTTGCAGGTCAGCTCATAAAGCGCCTTGTAGACGGCCAGCACCCCGAGCGGAAAATACAGCATCATCGTTGGTGCCCAGACCGCCAGACGGCGACGACCGGAGGCAAAGGCGGCGGTGATCGCGATCACGATGCCAAGCAGTTCGAAGAACACCAACGCCGCGGCAGCCAGCAAGGGCGCGCCTGCGGGCAGGACCGGCGCACTGGGATGGGGCAGGCCAAATGCAATCAGCCAGAAGGTCCACAGACACGGGGCCAACAGAAATTGCCCAACGGTGCCAAGAAAGAAGGCCTGCAGCCCCAGAAACCTGCGCAGCCCGACCTCTCGCAACAAAACCGTGGGTCTGCGCATATGCACCAGATAAGTGATCATGAACCCTTTCAGCCAGCGCGAGCGTTGTTTGACCCAGGCCCAAGGGCGGCAGTTGGCCTCCTCATAGGTGGTGGTGGGCAGCATTTCGGTCCTGTAACCCAGCCGTGACAGGCGCACCCCCAGATCTGCATCTTCGGTGACGTTGTGGGCGTCCCAACCGCCAAGCTGTTCAAGGATGTCCCGGCGCACAAACATCGTGGTGCCACCCAGGGGCACAACCAGGCCGAGGCGGGCAATACCGGGCAGGACGATGCGAAACCAGCTGGCATATTCCAATGTGAAACAGCGGGCGATCCAGTTTTCGCCGGGGTTGTAGTAATCCAGCGCCCCTTGCAGACAGGCCAGATTGCCGTCGGCCTGGGCAAAGGTCAGCCCCACATGTTCCAGCTGGTCGGGTTCCGGGGCATCTTCGGCGTCCCACACCCCGATGATATCGCCGCGGCAGAAATTCAGCGCATAGTTCATCGCCCGCGGTTTGGTTGTCAGCCCGCCATGAGCCGGAACCTCGATCACTTTGAACCAGTCGGGCAGATCGGCGCATTGTAGGGCCTGTCGGGTGACATCATCGTGCTCTTCCAGGACCAGCAACACCTCCAGCAGGCTGCGCGGATAGGTGAGCTGGCACAGACGGCGCAATAGGGCGCGGCCAATCTCTGCTTCTTTGTAAAGCGGCACCAGAACCGAGATATGTGGCAGCCGGTGTGGCGTCGGCAGATCCTGAACCTGCAACAGCGGGCGCAGCGGTTGTTTCGCGGATGGGGCCTGGGTTGCGGCAGCGATATTGGGCTGGATCTGCGCGCGCTGGCGCTGGGCCTGCAGGTGGGAGACAAATCCGGCGCATTTCAGAATGATGAATGACACGAGGCTCAGCAGGGCGACACCGCACAGGAGTGTGAAGACCTCGCGCGGCCAGATCGCAAGCGCAACCAGCAGCCCCAAAGCCAACAGCGCGGGTGTATCGCTCCACCGCAGGCGGCGCATCGTGCGACAGCTGTAGGGCAATGGCACCTGGCGGCTGGCCTGTTGTGCCAACTCGTCGCGAAAATGATCCGTCAACAGGGCGATGATCTGGCTCTCGCTGCCCAGGACGGGCATCACACTGTCGAAACTGCCAGCAAGTTCTTTGCACAGCCGTTCGTAGCCTTCGGGATCTGCGATGGCGATCACCACGGTGCGGCCCAGTTGCATCCAGGGAATGGCCTGATGGCGCAACCAGAAACGTGCGGAGCGGCGGGCGATCAACCGCGCCTGCACGCGATGGCCGGTCAGGTCAACTTTGGGAATGCCGCTGTGCGTGGATCGTGCGGCCAGCAGTTGATCTTCGCTGGCCCAGCCCTGTGTTTGCAGAATGCGTTCGATTGGAGCGCGCTGATGTTGCCGCAGCACCAAAGCCCGCATCATATGATCTTTGCGCACGGCATGATCGCGGATGAGGCTCTGTTCGAGCGTTTCACTCGCGGGTGTTTTACGCAGGGGCGGAACGAGTTTTATCAGGTTCAGGTTGTGTTCAGGCATGCGAAAACAGTTTTCGCGCGTGCAGATTCGGGCAAGGGATTTTTGGTTAATGGGAATCCCAAGCGATTGACTCCCATGGCAAAGCCGCGCCACGGGAGTCGATTTTTTGCGGTATGTTTATTATGAGCTTACTGATTAAGCTGACTTTTGCGCCTGCATTGCTTCGGCAAAACGCTCAAACAGATAGAAGCTGTCCTGCGGACCGGGGCTCGCTTCGGGGTGATGTTGCACCGAATAAACCGGGCGGTCCTTCATCCGGATGCCACAGTTGGAGCCGTCAAACAGCGACACATGGGTCTCTTCTACATGCTCTGGAAGGCTCTGGGAATCGACGGCGAAACCGTGGTTCATCGAGGTGATTTCGACCTTGCCGGTGGCGTTTTCCTTCACCGGGTGGTTGGCGCCGTGGTGGCCGTGGTTCATTTTCACGGTCTTGCCGCCAAGCGCGAGCGCGAGCATCTGGTGGCCAAGGCAGATGCCGAACACCGGCAGTTCGGTGGTGTCGAGGATTTCCTTGATCATCGGTACGGCGTATTCGCCGGTCGCTGCTGGATCGCCCGGACCATTGGACAAAAACACCCCATCCGGGTTGTGGGCCAGCACCTCGGCGGCGGTGGCTGTTGCGGGCAGAACAGTGACATCGCAGCCCGCAGAGGCGAGGCAGCGCAGGATGTTGCGTTTCGCGCCATAGTCCAGCGCCACGACTTTATGCTTTGGCGCGCTTTGACGGGTGTAGCCATCGGGCCAGGCCCACCGCATTTCATCCCAGCGGTAGCTTTGGGCGCAGGTCACATCCTTGGCGAGGTCGAGCCCTTCGAGGCCGGACCAATCGCGCGCCTTTGCCACCAGCGCTTCGACATCGAATTCGCCGTCGGGATTATGCGCCAGCGCCACATGGGGCGAGCCTTGCTGTCGGATGGCGCGGGTCAGGCGACGGGTGTCGATACCACCGATGGCAATCCGGCCCGTGCGGGTCAGCCAGGTTTTCAGCTCATCCGTAGCGCGCCAGTTTGATGACAGGGTCGGGTCCCATTTCACCACCATGCCAGCCGCCACGGGATCAGCGGTTTCGTCGTCTTCCGGTGTGACGCCGGTGTTGCCGATGTGGGGGAAGGTGAACGTTACGATCTGCCCGGCATAAGACGGGTCGGTCATGATTTCCTGGTAGCCGGTCATTGCCGTGTTGAAGCACAGCTCTGCGACTGTTTCGCCGTGGGCGCCAAAGCCATTTCCGTAAAACACAGTGCCATCAGCTAGCGCCAAACATGCGGTGGGTTTGGGCGGGACGGTATCGGCCATGGCGCGACTCTCCAATCTGGGCAAAATTCATGGGCTTGTAAGGGGAGGGGGTGGGTGCGTCAAGTGCGCCAAGGGGGGAAACCGGCCCAACTGCCCCAGAAAGCTATCGCCGCAAGTTGGCGTCCCCCAGGTCTGTGTCGGCCCCTGCACCTGCTGTCTTACCCTGCTCTCCACCGGACTGAGCAGCTGCCTTTGCGTCAGTCTTTTGGGGTAACTTGAATTGGATCCGCCCTTTGGGTAAAGATCCTGGTTCCGACTCCGTGGAAATGGACTGATAAATGGATACGCGAACTCGGGTCAATCAGGCCCTTAAACAGGCCATGAAAGACCGGGAGGCCAATCGATTGGCCACCTTGCGCCTGATCAACGCTGCAATCAAAGATCGTGAAATCGCTGAACGCATTGATGGCGAAAGCGGCAGCATTGGTGATGCTGAAGTCGTTGCAATTCTTGGCAAAATGACCAAGCAACGCAAGGAAAGCGCGCGCGCCTATGAAGAAGGCGGTCGCTTGGATCTGGCCGAAAGAGAGCTGGGCGAAATCACCATCATCGAAGAGTTCCTGCCCAAGCAGCTCAACGATGATGAGATCGGTGCAGCGGTCAAAGCTGCGGTTGCCGAAACAGGGGCCGAGTCGATCCGTGACATGGGCAAAGTCATGGGCGCGCTGAAAGGCAAGTACACCGGCCAAATGGATTTTGGCAAAGTTGGCCCCATGGTGAAAGACCAGCTGTGCCAAGGCGGCAACTGCTAATATTGCAGGCTCTTTGTCGTTGACCCAGTTGGCGCTGCGACATCTGGCTCCGCTCCGTTCGGACCTGCCCCGCGGCAGCGGTATTGAGCCGACAGATCAGAGGCAGAGGCCAAGAATGCGTCTCTGACCTCGGCTGCGAAGGGATTGTCCTGCAGGATCGTCTCCAGCACCGCAGGGGCATCTTCGCGGACCATCTCCTGTGCTTGCAACAACCGATCAAAACTGACGGTTGTAAGCCGCAGGTCCGTTGGCAGGATCTCAGCCAGCGACCGGGAAATCAGATGGGTCAGCCCTTGCACCGTCGCCACATCCCGGTCGTGTTGTTCTGGCGTTGTCCAGATGATTTTGAGCCCGAACACCCGGCGCAACACCGCCGCAATGCGACCGTGAGAGGAACCGCGTAAGGGGCAGAGCGCGATCTGATGGCCGGATAGACCGTCTTTGGCGCTTTGCGGCCCGAACAGGGGATGGGTTCCGATCAGATTGATATTGGCGGGCAGATTGTCCTGCATGTCTTGGGCCGGGCGCATTTTCACGGATCCCACATCGATCACAGTGGTGCCCGCCGCCAGATGAGGCGCGATGCGGCGACAGATGGCAGCAATCTCGCGGACCGGGGTCGCCAGGATCACCACATCACAGGTGCAGACCGTTTCAATTGGTGCGAACCCCGCGCCGGTTGCACAGTCGACGCCTGTGGTGGGCTGGGTTGGGTCATAAACGGTAACGCCCGTAAACGGGACAAGATGACTGGCGATCAGGCGCCCAAACGCACCAAAACCGATCAGTCCGACGGCTGGTTTGGCCGCTGTGAAGGAGGGTAGAGAGGACATCCGCAAAAGGCTCCGCTGGGGCCGCGATGCTGATGGAGAAGACCGATGTCATTTCAAACCGCCATATCGCGGCGGTAAGACATCAAAATAAGAAGCTGCAGCCGCCGTTATGAAAACGGCGAATAATAAAAAGACGAAGAGGTCAGGCGCAGATCAAACATGCAGCACTCTTAGCGGGGACAATTGGTGCTGTCAAAGAGGCATTGATCAGCTTGGCTTGCGAAAGGCCGTTTGCAAATCGTCATACAGCGCCAGGCGTTCCTCTTCCGAGAGGAAAGCGCCGATTTCCACCTCGCGCCCGCTGCCACGCAGGGTGACATAGTGGGGCACCGGCCCATCTGCCTGGTGCATTTCGACCTTGGTCCAGTAGCGGTTGCACCGCCAGCTTTGCGTGCCTGTCTTATCAACCCGTTCCAGGTGGGCCTCTTCGCCGTCGAGACGCAGAACTTCGATGATTTGCCGGTCCTTGCGGCTGCGATCCAATGCCCATTTTACGGCAAACACAATCCCCGCAACAAACGGCAGCACGCCCCATAGCACCAGACTGCCAAGCAGGGGGATGATTGGGATCGTGATCAATGCCGCGAAGAGAAGGATGAAGCGCGCATAGCCTTCCGGCGGCAGCGACTGGTGCGGCCATAGGTGCATTTCCTGCACCGGGTCGGTTTGCTCTGATGTCCATTGATACGGCATGACGCGAAATTAGCCCTTTGGCTTGTGGTGTCCAGCCTTCGGGGTGGGGGAAATTGTAGCTTTTGCAAGGGTCGAAAGGACGGTTGCCAGGGGTCGAGGTGTGAGATGAAAAAAGGCCCCGCACAGCGTGGTGCGGGGCCTCTATGTTTATACTCTAAGAGCTCTTAGTGAGAATGGGAGCGGTCCCACTCTTCCTGCTTTGGCAGGATTTCGAACGTATGCTCTGGCGGCGGAGAGGGCAGTGTCCACTCCAGCGTGTCGGCATATTCGTTCCAGTAGTTGTTCTGGGTAATCCGTGCGCCGCGCAGCAGCGAGTAGATCACAACACCGAAGAACAGGATGAAGGATGCGAAGGACAGGAACGCGCCGTAGGACGAGATCTTGTTCCAATATGCAAACCCTTCCGGGTAATCGATGTAACGGCGCGGCATGCCCTGACGGCCCAGGAAGTGCTGGGGGAAGAAGGTCAGGTTTGCGCCTATGAAGAACATCCAGAAGTGGATCTGTGCGCCCAGTTCGGAGTACTGACGACCGGTCATTTTGCCGAAGTAGAAGTAGACACCAGCAAAGATCGCAAAGACCGCACCAAGGCTCATCACGTAGTGGAAGTGTGCCACAACATAGTATGTGTCATGGTACGCACGGTCCACGGAGGCCTGCGACAGCACCACGCCAGTCACACCACCAACGGTGAACAGGAACAGGAAGCCGAACGCAAACATCATAGGTGCCTTGAACTCGATCGAGCCGCCCCACATCGTGGCGATCCATGAGAACACTTTGACCCCGGTTGGAACCGCAATGACCATGGTTGCCAGCATGAAGTAGGCCTGCTGGTTCAGGGACATGCCCACGGTGTACATGTGGTGCGCCCAAACTACGAAGCCCAGCACGCCGATGGCGATGATCGCCCAAACCATCGGCAGGTAGCCGAAGACTGGTTTGCGGGAGAAGGTCGCAATCACGTGGCTGATGATGCCGAAGCCTGGCAAAATCACGATGTACACTTCCGGGTGGCCGAAGAACCACAGGATGTGCTGATAGAGGATCGGGTCACCGCCGCCTGCTGGATCAAAGAAGGTGAAACCGAAGTTGCGGTCCATCAGCAGCATGGTGATCGCGCCCGCCAGAACCGGCAGGGACAACAGGATCAGCCAGGATGTGACGAAGATCGACCATGCAAACAGCGGCACTTTGAACAGGGTCATGCCTGGTGCGCGCATGTTCAGGAAGGTGGTGATCATGTTGATCGCACCCAGGATCGAAGACGCGCCAGATACGTGGACCGCAAAGATTGCGAGGTCCATTGAGTAACCACCTTCATTGGTCGACAGCGGTGGGTAGAGAACCCAGCCCACGCCTGAACCCAATTGGCCGTTGCCACCTGGGGCCATCACGGACGCCACCGCCAGCGAGGTGCCTGCGACATAGGTCCAGAAGGACAGGTTGTTCATACGTGGGAACGCCATGTCCGGTGCACCGATCTGCAGCGGCATGAAGTAGTTGCCGAAGCCGCCGAACAGTGCCGGGATGACCACGAAGAACATCATCAAAATGCCGTGCGCGGTGATCAGAACGTTCCAAAGGTGCCCGTTTGGCGTACAGGTCGCGGACGGATCCGCGAAAAGACGCGCGCCTTCGCCGCACATGTACTGAACGCCGGGATCCATCAGTTCAAGCCGCATGTAAACGGTGAACGCGACGGAGATGAAACCTGCGATCGCCGAAACGATCAGGTAGAGAATGCCGATATCCTTATGGTTCGTGCTCATGAACCAGCGGGTGAAAAATCCGCGCTGGTCTTCGTGGCCGTGACCATGAATGGCTGCATCTGCCATTAAAGGTGCCTCCTGTTGCATAACGATAGACCCAAGAAACCGCAGGCGGCTGGGTCTAGACTCACGTAGGTTTTTAGTTTGCTCGGTACGGGCCTTCAATGGTGGAGTTTGATCTGTATCAAGATTAATTGTCGCGGGGTTCTTGCTATGGGTTCTTTGCGTTTACACATCTGAACACCGTGCGGGTCGCAAATGGGCCAAAAACGCGGCGCCTGGCTTCATCCGGGGTGCCAACAGCCCCTGAAACGCGCGCTTGGGGGTCTTTTGGGCGGTTTTGGTTCAAGCGGGTCGGCAAATATTAACGTCCTGCTTTGGAAGGGGGTGCGTCAATTTGTCAATCTGTGGACTTGACCGAAGCGGCGCACCCCGACAAAACCATCGCATTCAACAGCAGGTTTTGGATGCCGTTTGGGTCCTAACAGAAAGCGCGTGGCAATGACTTACGATAGTGACAACATTTTTGCGAAAATTCTTCGTGGTGAAATCCCCTGCCATCGGGTCTACGAAGACGAGCAGACATTGGTTTTCATGGACATCATGCCACGGGCTGATGGGCATATGCTCGTGATCCCCAAAACACCCTGCCGCAATCTGCTTGACGCCGATGCCGCGCAGCTCGCAGCGGTTATGATGACGGCGCAAAAGGTCGCGAATGTGGCCATGGGCGTGTTCGCAGCCGACGGCGTCACCGTCCAGCAGTTCAATGAGGCGGCCGGTGGCCAGGAAGTGTTCCACCTGCATTTCCATATCCTGCCCCGCCGTACTGGGGATGCGCTGCGTCCCCCTGGAATCATGGCGGATCCAGATATGTTGGCAGAACAGGCCGCGCGCTTGCGTGCCGCGGTAACCGCGGCCTAGTCCGTTCTTGGCTCATCTGTAAAAACTACCTAGACGCGAATATTTTGTTGATAAGCGTGACTACTTTATTGTAGTTTGACTCTACGCCAGATGGTCCTAAGATCAAGTCGCCAGTCCGCCTTGGGAGAGGTGCGGGCTTGGCCTTGTATGAAAATGAAGAACACAACACGCGTGTTCGATGGTTGGCCATCGGGCGTGGGTCGCTTTGTTTTGTGTTGCGCTGCGGCGAGGTCATGCTTCGCCGTTTGCTGTAGGCTAGTCTGCAGCAGTGCGTTTGGGTTGGTTGAAGAGGGCAGGTTGGCGTTTGTTTTGTGAGGAGGGCCGTGCGTATGGCGGCAGAGGGAACAGCCAACCAAGCCTCGGGGGAAGCAACCTTTGGTTGTTCTCGGGTTTCAAATAGCGGGTTTATCTCTGATGAGAGCGCGGCAGCAGCGCTCTATTCTGCACTTTTGGGAGAGCAAAGAGCGGCGGCCTGGCGTGATCGTTTGGCCATCAAACAGCCGGTATCTTTGGGCGATTTTACCCCCGCCTTCGAAGTGGAGGCGGCGGACCAGAGTGCACGGTCGCGCCATCAACAATTATCGGAAAAGCGTCTCGGTCGCCGGGAGTTGTTTCAACGGCATTTTGCCCGTGCCGCGTTTCTCCGCTCTCGTTTGAGCGGATCAGAGCAGAATGGCGCAGCGGCGGAATTTGCTGCCGATCTGCCAGCAGAGGGGGCCCGTTGGCTGCTGATCGGGACCAATGGCCGGATCTGTGATGCCTCTGCTGGCTGGCCTGGGACCGGCCGAGCTTTGGATCCTTGGGTTGAGAAAAAGCTCGGTATTTTCGATAGCAACTGTCAGACATGGCGCGATTTTTTTGCAGGTGACACGACCTCTGAGCAGGCGGAGACCGCGCTTGCAGATCGTTGGCCGTCACTGGCAGCGCTGAAACGGCCGAGCGGAGGGATGCTGCTTTGTCAGCGGCTCAGCAACGACAGCGCGAGCGGTCAGGGGCCGATGTTCCTCGTCGAAGAGCTGCCCACATTATGGAGCGATCGCTGCGGCGAGTATCTGTGCAACTTCTTTGAGTTTGATACCGCCGAATTCATGACGCTAAAGCAGTTTTTGGCCTCGGACGGTTGGATTGCACTGCACACATCCTCCGGCGCCCGCCGCGCGGCAGAGTTGCCGATCCTTGGATCCATGTTGGCCAAGACGGGCGCGACCAGCTATGCGGATATGCTGCGCTATCTGACCTATATGATGCGGCAGGCGGCGGGCGATAGGGCGATTGCAAATGGCCGCCGCAGCCCTGCGGACCGGCATATCCAGGACCCTAAAGGTGGCACCTGCCACTATGTCCGATTGGGTGCCGATGCTGGTGTGCCCATCATTTTCCTGCATGGTATTTTTGATGGGCTCGCCCCGGTGCAGAGATTGCAACGAACACTGCGGGCGCGTGGCCTGCAGGTGTTTGCGCCGTTTCGCTGTGGCTATGGTCAATCGGCGGCGGCCTCGCCACGCGGCGATCAGCTTGCGTCGACACTGGCGCAAATTGAAACACTGATCGAGGAGGAGCAGCTGGAGCGACCGGTTCTGCTCGGGCATCGCAGCGGGTCGCTGTTTGCCGCCGCCGCGGCACGGTGTTTGCGCGACAAGATCAGCGGTGTTGTCAATGTCGGGGCCACGATGCCCATGCATTCGGTTGGTGAGGCGTCATCACTAAAGGGACATCAGCGCGCGCTTGCCATGTCCGCTGTTGGCGCCAAACGGATGCTGCCGTTCGTGGTACGCAGCTGGCGCAGAAGTGTGCGCAAGCGCGGTGCCCACGTGTTGGTGTCGCGCCAAGTTCCGGAAAACAGCGGAGATCAGTGGTTGTTGAACGACCCGGCGCTGACCTCGCTCTTGGCCCAGAGCCACGAGGCGATGATCCGTCAGGGCGGTGCGGGCTATGAGGCTGATCTGTCGCTGGCGGTCAAGCCGCGGGATATGCGCCATTGCGGCAAAGCCGCGCCTGCCATTTATCTGCATGGCGGCGCAGATCCGATCACGCCGCCTGAGCGGCTGCAGGCCGCGCTTGGCAGCGCAGACAATCTGCAATTCAGGGTCAGCAAGCGGGCAGGGACCATGTTGCTTTATGCCCAGCCGGATTGGGTGTTGTCAGCGGTTGAAGAGATCGCCCGGGGCTGAGCGCCCCGTATGTCCATCTCAAAGAGGATGAAGCGATAGCCGCCAGGTGACGTTCCTGTTCGGTTGGCCCGCTTGATCCGCCTGCGCGGTGTTTGGCGCAGGCAGGATTGTTGTAGGTGGGAGTGGATCAGTCCACCGGGCAGCTTTCAGGTTCTGCAAAGGCGACGTCAAAACACTGTTTCAGCGCGACATCGACATCATCCATGGTGACCGGCAGCCCAAGATCCACAAGGCTGGTGACACCGTAGTCTGTGATCCCGCAGGGCACGATGCCGTCGAAATGCCCCAGATCCGGTTCGACGTTGATAGAAATGCCGTGGAAGCTGACCCATTTGCGCAGGCGGATGCCGACGGCGGCGATTTTGTCCTCTGCGGTTTGACCATTGATCAGCTTGGGCTTTTCGGGGCGTTCCACCCAGACGCCGACGCGACCGTCGCGGATATGGCCGGTCACGTTGAAGCGGTCCAACGCCAGGATCACCCAGCGTTCCAGTTGTCGCACGAAACACCGCACATCTCGGCCACGCGCCGCAACGTTGAGCATGACATAAACCACACGCTGTCCGGGCCCGTGATAGGTGTACTGACCACCGCGTTTGCTGTCGTAGACGGGGAAACGGTCCGGATCTGTCAGGTCTTCGCTGCGTGCAGATGTACCAGCGGTATAGAGCGGCGGGTGCTCGACCAGCCAGATGCATTCTTCCTGGGTGCCTGCCGCAATACCGGCGACGCGCTCTTCCATGAAGGCGACCGCTTCATCGTAGCCAGTCAGTCCTGGGCTGACGATCCATTCCACCATGACAAAAGTCCTTTCTTGCCGCTCCTGCTGCTGATTGTGCCAAACAGCGGAGATTTAACTGGCCAGCAGTTTGTTTGCTGCGCTACCGTGGATCGTGTTTTTCATCAATAGGGAGCGCGTATCATGTTCTCACATTCACTTAAAACGACACTAGCAGCTTCATTTCTGCTCACATCCGGAACCATGCCTGCCGTTGCAGACAACCTTGGTGCCGCTCTTGTGGGAAGTATTATTGGCGGTGTCATCGTCAACGAAGCCAATAAGAATCGGTCCCGGACCGTGACGCGGCAGCGCAGCTATTCGCCAGCGCGGGCGCAAAACCGGGAAACGCAAACCGCACTGAACTACTTCGGCTTTCCAGCCGGGACGCCAGATGGCGTGATGGGGCGCAAATCGCGGGCGGCAATCGCGCAGTATCAGGGCCACATGGGGTTCGTCGCGACAGGCCAGCTGACGCCTAATGAGCGCGATTTCCTCGTATCCTCCTACAGTCGGGCCCAGATCGGTGGTCCGCAGGTGATCAAGGCGATGCAGGGCCCGAACGGCGTGCGTGGTCTTTTGCATGTCTGGCGGGATGAGGCTGCAGGTGTCCGTACCGCAGGCGTGCGCAGCTATGGCAGCTATGGCGGGCTGCCCATCGAGGTCAGTGAGGCAGTGGATGAGATCGCCGACAGCGCCGAGCCAAGTGCAGAGCAGCTGCTGCAGCGTTCTGGCTTCATGCAGTTGGCTGATCTCAATGGCGACGGCAAGAACGATTATATGATCGATACCTCGGTATCAGGCAGCTCGTTCTGGTGTGGCGCATCCCACTGTACTGTTATGGTGTTTGCTTCGACCCCGCAGGGTTATCAGCGCAATGACTTCATCGCGCGCGGTGTCACGACGGCGAATTTCTCCTGTCATCAAGGGGTCTGCCGGATGAACGAGTCCGCAGGAACCGCCCCGGTTCAGGCCGCAATCACGCCGACGCCTGCGCCCGCACCAGCGCCAGCCCCTGCAACCGGCGGCACTGTGCTCGCATCCACGACGCCAACTCCTGCTCCGGCGGCGCCAGGCCAGGGGCTCGCCGCCATCCAGCTGTTCGACCAGCCGGTTGCAACCGCACCAGAAGCCTCGCTTGCGAGCCATTGCAGCAAGGTCAGCCTGCTGACCAGCTCCAACGGCGGCTTTGTCACTGCTGCCAACCTGCAGGATCCGGAACTGGCGCTAGGGGAGCAGTTCTGCCTCGCTCGATCCTATGCCATCAATTCGGGCGAAGAGCTTACGGCCAAAATCCAAGGCGTTTCGCAGGCCCAGGTGGACAGCCAGTGTGATGCCTTTGGCCCGGCGGTTCAGCCCTACCTGGCGCAACTCGGCACCAGCTCAGCGCAGGGTTTGATGGCGGATCTGCAGAAATTTGTTCTGCAGTCCAATATGTCCATCGAACAGCTGGGCACGACCGCGGGTATTTGCCTGTTCTCGGGCTATCGCAGGGATGACATGGACGTGGCCATTGGGGCCGCGTTGATTATGGTTGGTATCGGTCAACGGCCCTATGCCGAGCTGATCGGCCACCATTTGGCCCAAGGGTTTGGGGTGCCCAAGTCCACTGATCAGGCCCAAGACTGGTATGCGACCGCTGTGACCGCCCTCGAATCTGGTGCGGCGCCAGCCTTTGCGCCCGGTCAGCCAGAGCGGGTGGAGCTGATCAAAGCCGCGGCTGCTGGCCTGTCCGGTGATGTGGCACCGGTTCCGGTTCAAAGCACATCGGCCGCTTTGCCGACCTTTTCGACCGATTGAGTCATCGGTTCAGGCCAAGTGTTTGATCAGGTCAAGTGCTTGATCTGCCAAAATTACAACGGGGCGCATGGGTTTCATGCGCCCCGTTTGTTTGTGTGATCGTGGAACCGGCTGCAAAAGCGCTGTTTTTGGTCATTTTGCATCTTCACATCCGCATCAGGCTGATTTATACGCCGCTGTATCAAGCCAAGACAGTGCGGTCGTGGCGGAATTGGTAGACGCGCAGCGTTGAGGTCGCTGTTCCTTAACCGGAGTGGAAGTTCGAGTCTTCTCGACCGCACCATTTTACATTTTGATGTGAAAATCCCCTAGCCTTAAATCACTTATATCGCTGCCGACACTCTTGCGTGATGCATGGAGAAATTGCCCTGCTCTGCACGCGGGGGAGGCGATTTCTGCGTCCGTTCGTTTAGCGAAACAACACACAAGCACCCATTCGAACACGGGCCGAGCCTGTTTGGAACATGGGCGGGGCCTGCGCGCTCGCTTGCGAACACGCGAAGATTGGCCCTGACCGCGGGCCAAGGCATCGTGGGAGAGGGGCAATTGGACCGAGGCGGCAGGGCCCAAGTTTTGGTTAACCTTTGGTTATGTGCGCGTGGTCATGTGCGCGCGGCCTCAAAGGCGGCCCATGCCACTTCAAAAGCATCGAAATCGAAACCGTCAGCCTTCGCCGGGTCCAATATGAGCTTCTCTGTCGCTAGTAGCTTCAGGATTGCAGCCTCCAACTCCGACAGCACCTCGGTTGGAATGACAAGCGCCCCATGCCGGTCGGCGTGGATCAGGTCGCCATCTTCTACGGACAGACCAAAGATGCTCACTGGTGTGGCGATTTCCTTCACATGCACAAACCCGTGAGAGGGGCCGATGGATCCAGCCACAACTGGGAACCCATCCGGCAGGTCACCCAGGTCGCGCATCACCCCATTGGTAAGCGCGCCGCTGAGGCCGAAGCCTTTGTGAACCGTTGTATTGATTTCGCCCCAATAGGCGCCGATGCAATGCGGGAAATCGACGTCTTCGACCACCGCAACCGCGGGGCCGGGGCCACTGGACATGTGACGGTAATTGTCCATGCGCCGGGCTTTGATGACGTCGCTGGGCTCTTCCGGCGGGGCCAGTGCAGAGATCTTTGCCGTGCGGGCATATCCCACCATGGCGCCACTGTCGGGTGCCGACGACAGCATCGTCCCGCGCGTGAACCTGTCAAAGCCGCGCTTGCCCTCGGCGACTTCAATTGCGTTGCAGACAGTGGGCGTGTCGACCCGGCGCAGCAGCTTCAGAAGGGTGGGTGTCATAGGGTCTCCAGCCAGCGGAGCAGCGCCGCTGTGGTTTGAGTGGGTTTTTCCAGGGTCGGCAAATGACCTGCGCCATCAATGACGGCCAATTCGCTGTTGGGCAGCAGATCATGCATCAGCTCATGGCGCGACAGTGGGCAGAGCGTGTCCTGTTGCCCGCAGAGCACCAGTGTGGGCGCTGTAAATTGGCGCAAGGTCTCTGTCTGATCCGGCCGGTCACGTAGTGCCAGCGATTGATTGATGAACACATCAGCCCCCAGATCCAGAGCCATCTCCATGCAAAGATCAAGGATCGCGCCTGTTTCAGGGCCAGGTGCCAGATAGTTTGGTTTCATTTCCGTGCGCATCACCTCCGCCAGGCGTCCAGCCCGGACCGCAGCAATCTGAGGCGCACGACGCCCCTGGGCCTCGGGTGTTTCCGCCAGCGGGTTGGTGTCCATCAGGGCCGCGCCCGCAATTCGCTCGGGTGCCTGACGCATCAGTTCCATCGCGAGGATGCCGCCCATGGAGAGACCCGCCACCGCAAAGCGAGGGGGTGCCTGCGCCAATATGGTTTCCGCCAGCGACGTCACGGTATCGCTGTGCCCGATTGGCGCGATGCTGACTGGGACACTTTGGGACAAAATGGCGATTTGGGGCGCAAACAGCCGCGCATCACACATCATCCCGGGCAGCATCAGCACTGGGGTCATTGGCGCTGACCTGCCAAGGCTGCCCCCTCCGACAGCGCCTTCAACTTAGCATAGGCGATATCGGGATCAACCGCGCCGAACCCTGCGAACGTCCCAAAGCCACAGTCTGAACCCGCAATCACACGCTCGGCGCCGACGATGCCGGTAAACCGTTCGAGCCGCTGGGCCACGACCTCTGGGTGTTCGATAAAGTTGGTGGTGCTGTCGACCACACCGGGCACAAGCACTTTGTCATCTGGGATTTCAGCCTTGCGATCCCGGAACACGGTCCATTCGTGTGCGTGACGCGGGTTTGAGGTTTCAAACAGCAGATAGCGGGCTTTTGCAGCCATCAAGGGGGCAAAGACGCTGTCCATCGCGATGTCGCAGCAGTGGGGACCTTCGTAGTTGCCCCAACAGATGTGGATCCGCACGCGATCGGCCGGGACATCGGACAGGGCGTGGTTCAGCGCTTCCACATGCATATGGGCAATCTTTACGAACTCCGCGTCGCTCAGATCAGTAAACAGCATATGGCGCGACAGGGCGAGGTCGGGGCAATCCAGCTGCAGATCGAGGCCCGCTGCGATGATCGTTTCATACTCT
>NZ_JAJDWC010000057.1 GCF_022825805.1 Phaeobacter sp. | reverse complement strand
GCGCAGGCCGCTATGGCCAGCCGCGATACATCGGTTTCAGAACTTTGTAAGGAATTGGGCGTCAAACCGGTCACACTCTACCGATATGTCGACCCGAACGGCAAACTGCGCGATTACGGGAAACGGGTTCTCACCGCTTAGCGTAGGATTCTGCACTCCCCGGCATCAGACCCCCTATGGTGCGCACGCGCGGCAATAGCGCGTGCGCAGCATGTCAGCGCTTCAAGCGCCTTAGCCTTCTGCCACCGCGCCATCCCGTGCGATCAGGTCCTGCCGCAAACCTTCGGGCAGGGGGCACCCACTCGCACCATCTGCGGTGCGCAGAACCATCACCCCGGTCATCGTGGCGCGCAGATCACCAGCCCAGATCTGTTGCTCCATCACATAGGATGTACGGCGGAAGGACACGACCTTGGCGGTGGTGATGTAGTCCTCGTCCAACACCATCTCTTTGACGTAGTGGATATTGGCGTTGCGGACCACGTTGCGCGGCTTTGGCCCCTCACGGAAGTAGGGGGCGAAGAATTGGTTGTAATAGGTCACGCGCAGCGTTTCGAACCAGCTCAGATAGGCTTTGTTGTTGACATGGTGGAGCATGTCCAGCTCGGAAAAGCGCACCCGATCAGCAATTGCCAACGGTTGTGGTTCTGCCAGCCCGTGATGGCGCTGTGCAGCAGCACTGAGCGGGGTGTGATAGACGAGATCCATGTCGTTGCCTCAACTGATGTGTTTGCCTGCGAGACGGGTCCTATCATGCACGCCACCGGGTTTGTACCTGCTTTGTGGCGGCGTGTGGTCCGCGTGTGACTGTGGTTCGCGTGTGATGGGGGGACGCCCTGCCATCATCAGCGCGCCGCGTATGCGAGCGCCACTCGGCCCAACGCGGTCGAGAACAAGGTGAAATAACGAAAGCTTGGAGCGGTTAACGGGAATCGAACCCGTAACAAGAGCTTGGGAAGCTCGTGTGATACCTTTTCACCATACCCGCCCAATACCAGGAGGCGTAACGAATTCGCCAACAGGGGTCAAGCAGGCACTCGACCAGAGTGTTGGCGAATTCTGATATTTCAGCAGGATGCGGCTCAGTCGCGGCGACGGCGACGACGGCGGCCCCCTTCCGCGCTGGCATCACCACCACCGGTGTTGAAATTCACATTCGGCAGCGTCACCACATGTCCCAGGATCGGGAACGGATCTGACGAATTGGGGATCGCGGAGGCGTTCACAAAATGCTCCTGGAACCGTGGCTCCACGGCGGTTTCGATCTTTTCGATGTTGCGCACGGTGTCTTCGATTTCGACACGGGCTTCGGTATTCAGCAGCGCAATGCGCGCGCCAGTGCCCGCCGCATTGCCCGCAGAGGTGACCGCATCAAGTTCGCAGTCCGGGATCATGCCAAGCACCATCGCGTGTTTCGCCGAAATATGTGCCCCAAACGCGCCGGCCAGGACCACCCGGTCCACCCGATCAACGTCGAATTTGTCCATCAACAGACGCGCACCGGAATAGAGCGCGGCCTTCGCCATCTGGATGGCCCGGATGTCGGGGTTGGTGACGGTGATGGTTGGCCCGCCTTCGGCAGATCCATCCCAAAGCAGATAGGCATTGGTGCGGCCATCCTCGATGCAGCGCTTGGTGCCGGTCTGTTCGGCCGATCCAATCAGACCAGAGGCATCCAGCACACCTGCCAGACGCATTTCTGCAATCGCCTCGATGATACCAGACCCACAGATGCCGGTGATGCCAGTGGTGGCAATGGATTGGCCAAACCCATCTTCATCGGACCACAGATCTGACCCGATGACACGGAACCTCGGTTCCTTGGTCTCGGGGTTGATTTCCACCCGTTCGATGGCGCCGGGGGCGGCGCGCTGACCGCTGGAGATCTGCGCCCCTTCAAAGGCTGGACCCGTTGGAGAGGAACAGGCCAGCACCTTTTCCTTGTTGCCCAAGAGGATCTCTGCGTTGGTGCCCACATCCACCACCAGGACCAGATCATCGGATTTGTCTGGTGCCTCGGACAGGGCGACCGCGGCAGCATCCGCGCCCACGTGCCCTGCGATACAAGGCAGCAGGTAAACACGGGCTGCTGGGTGAATGTTCAGATCCAGTTCAACCGCGCGCAATGCAAGCGAATCCGAGGTTGCCAGAGCAAATGGCGCCTGTCCCAGCTCAAACGGGTCGATGCCAAGGAACAGGTGGTGCATCACAGGGTTGCAGACAAAAACCGCGTCAACGATCAGCGCCTTGTCGATTTCCGCCTCGGCTGCGATCTGGGTGAACAGCGCGTTCATCCCTTCCCGCACCGCATTGGTCATTTCCTGATCGCCACCCTTGTTCATCATGGCGTAGGAAACACGGCTCATCAGGTCTTCGCCAAACCGGATCTGCGGGTTCATGATACCGGAGGAGGCGATGACCTCCCCGGTTTTCAGATCGCACAGATGGGCCGCGATGGTTGTGGACCCAAGGTCGACCGCAAGCCCGTAGACAGAACCTTCGTAATAACCCGGCCAGATATGCATGATTTTCGCCGATTGCCCCGTGTGCCCCAGGTGCACCGCAACTGTGACTTTCCACTGCCCTTTGCGCAGCGCGGGCTGCAGGCACTGCAGGATATGCAGGTCGGTCTGCACATCTTTGAGGCCCCATTGGGTTTCCAGCGCTTCGATCAGCCGCTCCATATCGCCAGAGGGCTTGTGCATGTCGGGCTCTTCCACTTCGACATAAAACAGCCGGGTGGAGGGGTTCATGGTGATGTCACGAACCTCGGCGCGTTTGCGGACGACCTGGCGGTGAACCTGGCTTTCTGGGGGAACGTCGATGACCACATCACCTTGGACCGTGGCCTGGCATCCCAGACGACGCCCATCGATCAGCCCGCGCTTGTCTTTGTAGCGCTGCTCGACCCGGTTCCATTCGCTCAATGCGTCATCGGCGACCGTGACCCCATGTTTGGAGAATTCACCGTAAGAGGGCGTGATCTGGCATTTGGAGCAAATGCCGCGTCCTCCACAGACAGAATCGAGATCAACACCCAACTGGCGGGCCGCAGTCAACACTGGGGTGCCCAGTGGAAAACGTCCGCGCTTGCCCGAAGGCGTGAAGACCACCAATGGGTCGGTGTCAGTCGCTTGGGTGGGGTCGGTGACGTGATCGTTTGCCATGCCTCTACCTATGTTCGTGCGCATTTTGGGGGAGCATATGGCGTTTTCTTCCGAGGGAAAGCCGGGTGGCGTCATTTTCGGGCCCGTGGGCGTCATTTCTGACGGGTTTTGACGCAGTTGCAGCGCGAAAGGTCGGCTTTGAGATTCGCGCTCAGCGACGGTTTGATGCGCCCAGATCGGGTTTTAGCAGCGACATTGACAATCCGTCAGGATGAGCGCGCGATCTGCATTGCGCGACAGTGGGAATGGATAGGGTGCCGAAGGTTTGATCATGCGGCGGGGCTGCACAGGAAATCTATGCTGCGGCTCTTTTACCTTTGTGCGATCTGTGCAATAGGGTCATCGCCAAACGGGCTTTTGCATGGAGTTGAGAAATGCAGATTCGTGAGGCTCTCACATTTGACGATGTTTTGCTGGTGCCGGGTGCATCCAATGTTCTGCCAAGCACGGCAGACACGCGGACGCAGGTGACCAAATCAATTTCATTGAACATCCCGCTGCTCAGTTCCGCGATGGACACGGTCACGGAATCCCGGATGGCGATCGCGATGGCCCAGGCCGGCGGTATGGGGGTCATTCACAAGAACCTCGACCTGGAAGAGCAGGCGCGCCAAGTGCGCCGGGTCAAACGCTTCGAGAGCGGCATTGTATACAACCCCATCACGCTGACTGCGGATCAAACACTTGCCGATGCAAAGGCGCTGCAAGAGCGGTATCGCGTCACCGGCTTCCCTGTGGTTGATGCCGAAGGCCGGGTTGTTGGCATTGTGACCAACCGGGACATGCGGTTTGCAACGGATGATGATACGCCCGTTTCGGTGATGATGACCTCGGACAATCTGGCGGTGATGCAGGAACCTGCGGAGCTGGAAGAGGCCAAATCAATGATGAAGGCCCGTCGGATCGAAAAGCTCTTGGTCACAGACAAGGATGGCAAGCTGACCGGTCTGTTGACGCTGAAAGACACCGAACAAGCGGTGCTGAACCCTACAGCCTGTAAGGATGACCTGGGCCGCCTGCGTGTGGCTGCGGCCAGCTCCGTTGGCGACAGCGGCTTTGCCCGCTCGGAAGCGCTGATTGACGCGGGTGTGGATATCGTGGTCGTTGACACCGCGCATGGCCATTCCGAAGGGGTGATCGACGCCGTGCGCCGGATCAAAGCCTTGTCCTCGTCTGTGCAGGTGATTGCCGGCAACGTGGCCACCGCAGCCGCCACCAAAGCCTTGATCGAGGCAGGGGCAGATGCCGTTAAGGTCGGTATTGGCCCGGGCTCCATCTGCACGACCCGCATGGTGGCCGGCGTTGGCGTGCCACAGCTCACCGCGATCATGGACTGTGCAGGCGCTGCCGGCGACATTCCGATCATTGCGGATGGCGGGATCAAGTTTTCGGGCGATTTCGCCAAGGCGATCGCGGCTGGGGCATCCTGCGCCATGGTCGGCTCGATGATTGCGGGCACCGACGAAAGCCCGGGTGAGGTGATCCTGTATCAGGGGCGGTCGTTCAAATCCTATCGTGGGATGGGCTCGCTTGGCGCCATGGCGCGCGGGTCTGCGGATCGGTATTTCCAGAAGGACGCGGCCAGCGACAAACTGGTGCCCGAAGGGATCGAAGGGCAGGTGGCCTATAAGGGTGCGGCTGGTGCAGTTATCCACCAACTGGTCGGTGGCCTGCGTGCGGCGATGGGCTACACCGGCTGTGCAACCGTCACCGAGATGCGCAAGAACTGCGAGTTTGTGCGCATCACTGGTGCCGGGCTGAAGGAAAGCCACGTCCATGACGTTCAGATCACCCGCGAAAGCCCGAACTACCGCATCGGTTAAGACAGGAGCGCTGCCGGATGACCGTGTTGCATCGCCATGAGGCCGGGGCATGACCCCGGCAGCCCGCCGTCAGGCCGCCATTGAGATCCTCGACCAGATCCTGGCTGGGGCGCCAGCAGAGAAACAGCTGACCGCCTGGGCGCGTCGCAGTCGCTTTGCGGGCTCCAAGGATCGCGCCGCCGTGCGCGATCATGTGTTTGATGCGCTTCGCCGTCTGCGCTCTTACGCGTCGCTCGGCGGGGGAGGCGGCGGAACAGAACCGGTGTCTTCGACCAATACCACCGGTCGTCAGCTTGTTCTGGGCGCGCTGCGGGCAGAGGGTGTTGATCCGGATACGCTGTTCACCGGGGAGGGTCACGCACCGGCGCCGCTGACAGCAGAGGAACGGAACGCACTCGCGGCCACACCGCAGCAGGGGACCGCAGAACGCGTGGACCTGCCGGATTGGGTGTGGCCTGCGTGGTCCGAAAGTCTGGGTGCGGAGGCCGAAGCAGCGGCAGAGGCCCTGCAACACCGCGCGCCTGTGCACCTGCGTGTCAACTTGCGGCACCCAGACGCCCAGAACGTTGTCGCCAAGCTGGCGGCTGAGGGCATCGAGACCACCGCCCATGAGGCTGCAACCAGCGCGCTGCTGGTTACAGAGGGCGCGCGCAAGATCAGGCAGTCTCAGGCCTATAACGACGGGCTTGTGGAGCTGCAGGACGCCGCCAGCCAGGCGGTGATCGAGGCGCTGCCGCTGCAGGATGGGATGCGTATCCTTGATTATTGCGCCGGCGGTGGAGGCAAAAGCCTGGCAATCGCCGCACGGGCAAAGGGCGCGCTGTTTGCCCATGATATATCGCCCGACCGTATGAAGGATTTGCCCCAGCGCGCGCAGCGTGCGGGCGCACAGATCACATGTCTGGCGCCGCAGGATGTGGCAGACACCGGCCCTTATGATCTCGTGCTATGTGACGCACCTTGTTCAGGGTCGGGCTCCTGGCGTCGCGCACCCGAAGGCAAATGGCGACTGCAACCCGCGGGGCTGGAGGCGATTTGTCAAACGCAGAGCCAAATCCTTGATTCCGCTTCACAACTGGTCGCCGAAGGCGGCGTGCTGGCCTATGCGACCTGTTCGATGCTGAGCGTCGAAAACCGGGCACAGGTTGATGCCTTCCTGGATCGCAGCAGCGGCTGGCAGTTGCAGAGCGACCACGGCTGGCAGGTGCAGAACGGGACCGATGGTTTCTATGTTGCCGTGCTACGGCGAATGGACCAAGGTTAAAGCACAGAGATTACGCGCAAACCTCATCTTCGTTAACACGGCCTTAACCTTATTGGTGACGATATGAGCGCGTCATAGACTACCGATGGAGCCGCCATGAACGGTCGCCGATCTTCCCCCGTTCCGCATCTGCGCATTGATGCGCCAGAACACGCCCGCCTGCTCGCGGTGCTTGTGCTGGCCGCGATTGTGATTTGCACGCCCTGGGCGTTGAACACGCCCGAGTGGATTGGCCGGGGCCTGATGGCGGTTGGCTTCACTTTGGTGGCGGTTGCGCTGATGATGCTGGTGCAGACCCATGCACGGCTGCGCGCGCGGGCGATGGCCACGGATCTGTTGACCGGCTTCATCGAAAAAGATGCAACACCCACCTTTGTGACCGATGAAGACGGCGTTGTGCACGCTTTGAACGCAGCCGCCACCAACCGGTTTGAAGACGCCGAAACCGAAACCCTGGCAGGCACCATGCGGTCGATCCTGGCAAACCCATCTGCGGTGTTGTTCCGACTGCAAAGCCGTGCCCGCTCCGAAGGGAGCGCGCGGGAAGATATCGTGACCCGTCGGGGTCATGTGCGGCTGGCAGTGCATCAGATGCAAGGGGACAGCTTCCTTTGGCGGGTCGAAGAAATCGCTGACCGGCCCACCGCTGCGCGCGGTGCCGATGCGGTGCCAGTGCCGATGCTGACAGTTGGGCGCACGGGTACTGTTCTGTTCATGAACGAGGCCGCACGGGCGCTGATCGGGGAACGTGTCAAATCGACGGATCGCCTGTTCCCGGCGCTGCCGTTGTTGTCCGGGCAGGTCAACACCATGAGCACGAAGACCGGCCCGATTGAGGTGCTGGTGTCCGAAAACAGCCGCAGCCAGGGGCGCAGCGAATTGTATTTTCTGCCGCTGGAGGCACCAGAGGGGGTCGCCAGCAGCGCGTCGATTGATGCCTTGCCGGTCCCGTATGTGAAACTGCGCCCGGATGGCACGGTGTTGCTGGCCAATAAATTGGGGCTGCATCTGCTGGGCGTGACATCGACCAAGAACATCAAACTGGGCCAGTTGATGGAGGGGCTTGGCCGCCCAATGGCCGATTGGCTGCGGGACACTGCCGAAGGCCATGCCTCTCATAAATCGGAATTCCTCCGCCTGTCGCGCCGCGATAAAGAAGTCTTTGTCCAGGTCACGCTGACCCGCACTGTCGAAGACGGAGAGACTGTGCTGATCGCAGTGTTGAACGACGCAACCGAGTTGAAAACGCTTGAGGCGCAGTTTGTGCAGAGCCAGAAAATGCAGGCGATCGGCCAGTTGGCGGGTGGCGTTGCCCATGACTTCAACAACCTGCTGACAGCGATTTCAGGTCATTGTGATCTGTTGCTCCTGCGTCATGATCAGGGCGATCAGGATTTTGGTGATCTGATTCAGATCCACGAAAACGCCAATCGCGCGGCCGCTTTGGTCAGCCAGTTGCTGGCGTTCTCACGCAAACAAACCCTGCAGCCAGAGGTTCTGGATGTGCGCGACACGCTGTCGGATCTCACCCACTTGTTGAACCGGTTGGTGGGGGAAAAGGTCACACTGACCCTGAGCCATGATCCCGTAATGCGATCAATCCGGGCCGACAAACGCCAGCTTGAGCAGGTGTTGATGAACCTCGTTGTTAATGCGCGCGATGCGATGCCTCAGGGCGGTGAAATCCGTGTGGAGACCGAGGCTGTGGTCCTGGATGAACCGCTGGAGCGCGACCGCGCCGTGGTGCCACCGGGTGACTGGGTTACGGTGAAAGTGTCCGACGAAGGTGTCGGGATTGCCCCGGACAAGCTGCAAAAGGTGTTTGAGCCGTTCTACACCACCAAACGCACCGGTGAGGGCACTGGGCTTGGCCTCTCCACGGCGTATGGCATCATCAAACAGACCGGCGGTTACATCTTTGTGGATTCCATCAAGGACCAGGGCACGCAGTTCACGCTGTATTTCCCGGTGAACGCCCAGGCCGAGCCAGAGGTCGCGGCACCCGCTGCGCAGGCCCGCCAGGCCGCACCTGCCGCCCAACACGGCGAAGGGGTGGTCCTGCTGGTCGAGGACGAAGCGCCTGTGCGGGCCTTTGCCTCCCGAGCGTTGCGGATGCGGGGCTACACGGTTCTGGAAGCTGAATCAGCCGAAGATGCGTTGCGCACATTGGAAGACCCCGGTTTGACCGTGGATGTCTTCGTCACCGATGTGGTGATGCCGGGCATGGATGGCCCGAGCTGGGTGCGCGAAGCGTTGAAAACGCGGCCCGACACTCGGGTTGTGTTTGTCTCCGGCTACGCCGAGGGCGCGTTTGGC
The DNA here is from genome assembly GCF_022825805.1 of Phaeobacter sp. Classification (GTDB taxonomy): domain Bacteria; phylum Pseudomonadota; class Alphaproteobacteria; order Rhodobacterales; family Rhodobacteraceae; genus Phaeobacter. Next base: position 324 of record NZ_JAJDWC010000057.1, on the reverse strand, counting down.
GAAGAGGACCCGTCCGTGCCGAATTCAGTGTTCCTGCCGAAACCATTCTCGCTTAATCAGTTGACCGAGACGGTGCACGAACAGCTTCACTAGCCTACCATTCTGCCTCGCAGCGGTGCGGTATGCCTCAGCTGCTGGGCGTGCCATGTGCTGAGTGCGAGGGGCGTCCCGCGCCGCGCTACGTGGGGTCTGATGCCGGGGAGTGCAGAATCCTACGCTAAGCGGTGAGAACCCGTTTCCCGTAATCGCGCAGTTTGCCGTTCGGGTCGACATATCGGTAGAGTGTGACCGGTTTGACGCCCAATTCCTTACAAAGTTCTGAAA
>NZ_JAJDWC010000067.1 GCF_022825805.1 Phaeobacter sp. | reverse complement strand
CGGCAATGTACTCTTCAAAACGCGCCCGCAGCGCTGATGGCAATGGTGCTGGCATAAGACATCCTCCCGGATATCTTGAATCACGCCAGCACCAATTTGGGAACCCAAAACGATTCAGACTTCAGGAAAGACGCTTTAGCCGCTGTCTCGCCCCCGGATCGCGTGACTGCGCTGGCACTGTGCGTTTACTTATGTCGAGAAACTGGAGCGCACCATAGGTGAATTTGGGGGCAGAGCGTCGCATCGATATCTTTTGGTCGGTTGCAATGTGGTGGGTCGCGATGCGGTGCGCCGGTCGGGTCGCGTTGATCTGGCGGTCATGCCTCGCTGGTCGCCGTGAGCAGGCGCAGTGGTCGTTGCAGGCGCAGCAAAATTGCCCGTTTATTTTGCAATTGCAGCATGGCACAGTCGCGCCAGAGATGTGATGTGAACAAAGGGTGCAGCAGATGACACAGACGGCGTTGAGCGGCAAAACAGCGGTGATCACCGGATCAAATTCCGGCATTGGATTGGGCGTGGCGCGGGAATTGGCGCGTGCGGGCGCGGATGTGGTGTTGAACTCGTTTACAGACCGCGAAGAAGACCACGCCATTGCTGCTGAGATCGCGGCGGAGTTCAACGTAAAGGCGCGCTATATCGCAGCAGATATGTCTGATGCGGACGCCTGCCGTCAGTTGGTGATGTCAGCGGGGCGCTGTGATATCCTGGTGAACAACGCAGGTATTCAGCATGTGGCCCCGGTCGAGGATTTCCCGGTCGACAAATGGAACGCGATCCTCGCGATCAACCTCTCCTCTGCGTTTCACACTGCCGCAGCCGCCCTGCCGATGATGCGCGCCGCCGGTTGGGGCCGGGTGATCAACATCGCCTCGGCCCATGGTTTGACGGCTTCACCCTATAAATCGGCCTATGTGGCGGCCAAACACGGGGTGGTCGGGCTGACGAAGACGCTGGCACTGGAAACCGCCGAAGAGCCGATCACTGCGAATGCGATCTGCCCGGGCTATGTCTTGACGCCGCTGGTTGAGGCGCAAATCCCCGACACCATGGAGAAATACAACATGGGACGCGAGGAGGTGATCAAGAAAGTCATGCTGGAGCGTCAGCCCAGCCGGGAATTTGCCACTGTCGAGCAACTGGGTGGCACCGCTGTGTTCCTGTGTTCTGATGCCGCCAGCCAGATGACCGGCACCACGTTGAGTGTTGATGGCGGCTGGACCGCTTTGTGATGGATTGCCTTGTATTGGGCCGCGATAGCGTGAGCCGTGTGGTGAGGGTGCCAGCTACTGGCGCAGGCGCGCGCTGAGGAGCGCGCAGACGGGGGCCAGCCCCCGCTTGCCCTTCGGGCAATTCACCCCCGGAGTATTTCTGGAAAGGTGAAAGCGCAGGCTGGCAGTACGCAAGCGCAGGCCGGCAGAGCGCAAGCGTAGGTTGGTTGAGTGAGTGGCAGTTTGGGAGCAGGCGGATGACAAGGCGGATTAATCTGGCGTTGCAGGGCGGCGGTGCTCATGGTGCCTTCACCTGGGGTGTTCTGGACCGGCTGTTGGACTGCGAAGATCTGGAGATCGCTGCGATCACCGGTACCTCTGCCGGGGCGCTGAACGGCGCAGCCCTGAAAGCAGGGATGGCGCAGGGCGGGCGCGCAGGTGCCAAGGCCTGTCTGGATCAGCTGTGGCAGCGTATGGGCGCGGTGGGTGACATGCGGTTTGCCCATTGGCTGGCTGGGTTTGATGCTGCGCCACTGTTGACGATGCTGGATTGGATTGCGCCATTTTCTCCGGCGGAGAACCTTGGCCAGTTGTTGTCGCCTTACAGCTATGGTCCGTTTTATGCCAACCCGCTCCGACCAGTGGTGGATGGGTTCAATTTTGCCGAAGTCTGCGCCGAAACCGGGCCGGATTTGTTCATCTGTGCCACCTGTGTGCGTACGGGCAAAGTGCGGGTGTTTTCGGGCGCAGAGGTCACAACCGAAGCGGTGCTGGCCTCTGCCTGTTTGCCCAACCTGTTTCAGGCGGTTGAAATCCATGATCCAAAATCTGGCCGCACAGAAGCTTATTGGGATGGGGGCTATACCGGGAACCCGGCGCTGTTTCCCTTGTTCGCGCCCGATTTGCCCGCGGATGTGGTGATTGTCAGCATCAACCCGCTGGAACGTGATGCGATCCCGCGCACACCGCAGCAGATCCAGAACCGGATCAATGAGATCAGCTTCAACTCGTCGCTGTTGCGGGAACTGCGGGCGATTTCCTTTGTGCAGCGCTTGCTGGCGGATGGCAGCATTGAGGACGGGCAGATGAAACGGATCCTGGTCCATCGCATCGCGGACGATGATCTGATGCGGCAACTGTCGGTGCAGACCAAATTGATCCCGATCCCGCATATTCTGGCGAAGCTGAAAACCGCTGGGCAAGCGGCCGCAGACGGGTTTCTGGCCCACGAAAGTGCTGCGATCGGAGAGCGGTCTACCGTGGATCTGGCCGCGATGTTCGGCTGAGCGCGGACGCGCGGCGGCTTTGTTTGCTCGTCGAGGCAATTCAGGCTGCTGAATGTCAGGCTGTCAACTCTCAGGCCGCTGTGTCATCGGCCTCTGCCGGGCGCTGCTTTGTGTTGGCCTGCAGGGGCGCTGTGCTCTGCGCAGGCTCGGCCTCCGGTGGGCGGCTTGGGTCTTTGCCGTTTGGATAAACCAGCCCGGCCGAAATCACCAATTTGGCGGCGTCTTCGACAGACATGTCCAAAATCGTGACATCCTGTTCAGGGAAGAACAGCAAAAAACCGGAGGTCGGGTTCGGCGTTGTCGGGACAAAAATGCTCAGCAATTTGTCACCAGAGGCGCTGCGTGCCGCAATCTCGCCTTTGGCGGTTGTCGAGACAAAGCCAATGGCCCAGATCCCTTTGCGCGGATATTCGATCAGACAGGCGGTGTCGAAACTGCGCTCGCTCTGGGCAAAGACGGTTTCTGAAATCTGCTTGATCCCGGAATAGATCGACCGCACCACCGGCATCCGGTCCACCAGGCTTTCGGCAAAACCGATCAAAGAGCGCCCGATGATGCCCTTGGCGATCCAGCCCACCACGATGGTGAAGAGCAGGAAAATGATCAGTCCGACGCCGCGCAGGTTGATGCCGATATATTGCTCGGGCTGCACCGTGTTGGGCACCAGCGGCAGCACCACGCCGTCGATCCAGCCCATCACCGTCCAGAGCAGCCAAATGGTCAGACCAACAGGGGCAATCACAACAATACCGGTCAGAAAGGAGGAGCGCAGTCGTGCAAAAACTCCGGGACGGCGGTGGTGTGGCTCTTCGTCAAAAGGTGTGGTCATGGGCGTTTTCGGAGGCGTCTTTTCAGGTCGGGATCATGTGGAAGCTAGGCAGGGTTTTGCGCCACCGCAATGGGCGGCGACGCAGAAACACGCATTATTGTGGCAGGGTGACCAGTTCCTGAGCAATTTTTGCAGCCAGTTTGGCATTGTTGCGCACCAAAGCAATGTTCGCGGTCAGCGAGCGCCCCTCTGTCAGCTCAAAAATCCGCTGCAACAGGAAGGGTGTCACGTCTTTGCCGCGGACGCCCTGATCGTCTGCTTCGCCCTGGGCCTGTGCAAGTACGGGGGCGAGCTGTTCTGCGGGGATCTGATCAGCGTCGGGGATCGGATTGGCAATCAACTGACCGCCGGGCAGACCCATCGCTGTGCGGGTGGTATGGGCGCGGGCAATCTCAGCGGCGCTGTCCATACGCAAGGGCGCCACCAGATCGGAGGTCGCGGACCAGAAGGCCGGGAAACTGTCCTGGCCGAAGGCAATCACCGGAACCCCCTGGGTTTCCAGAACTTCGAGGGTTTTGGGTAGATCAAGGATCGCCTTGGCGCCTGCGGCCACCACGGTAACGGGTGTCTGCGCCAGTTCCATCAGGTCCGCGGAGATATCAAAGCTGGTTTCTGCGCCTTTGTGGACGCCGCCGATGCCGCCGGTTGCAAACACCTGGATCCCGGCCAAGCGCGCCGCGATCATTGTGGCGGCAACGGTCGTGGCGCCGGTGCCACCGGTGGCGATGCAGGCGGGCATGTCGGCGCGCGAGATTTTTGCCACGTTTTTGGCCTGTCCCAGGGCGCGCAGTTGCTCGGCCTCAAGCCCGACCCGCAGGGTGCCATCCATCACGGCCATGGTCGCGGGCACCGCACCAGCGGCACGGATATCGTTTTCGACCTGGGCTGCGACCTCAATGTTTTGGGGATAGGGCATGCCGTGGGTGATGATCGTGCTTTCCAGCGCGACAATGGCTTTGCCGTTGTCACGGGCGGCGGCGACTTCTGCGGAATACTCAATTTTGATCAAAGGGGAGGTTCTCCTGAAACATAGGTGGCCGCTGCTTTCAAGGCAGCCGCAAGGGCCGTTTCGCGACTTTCACCACGGGCCTCGGCAGCGATATGCGCCGCCATGAATGTGTCGCCAGCGCCGGTTACACGCGCCACGGTGACGCGCGGGGGCGTCTGCGTGATAATGTCCTTGGCGTCTGCCTCGGTTGCGCTGCTGCCGCCATCGGTCACCAAAACACGTGAGGCGCCGCGCTCCAGCAACGCCTGGGCGGCGACGGCGCTGTCTGTCAATTCCCGCTGACACAGAATGCTCGCCTCTTCGAGGTTCACATACAGCGTGCCACAGCTTTGTTGCAGAAACGGGCGCAGCCGCTCGGCCTTGCCAGGGGAGGCAGGCGCGACCCGCAGGTCGGCGCGGGCAAAGGCGGCATCGGTTGCAATTTCGTTCAGCAAGCTCAGGGTCAGGTTCCCGTCCAGCGCAATGGGGCCAGCGTAAGGTGTTTCCTGATTTCCGAGGGTGCCGTCGCTCAGCGGGCGCAGGATCTTGGATCCCGCAGCTTCCAGCGAATGGGCGTCCGCGATTGCCGCAATCAGGCCATTTGCGCCCTCGACCGCCATATACCGATCCGTTGGCAGATCGTCAGAGCGATAGAGGTGATCTGTGATCAGGCCGAGGTGACGGCAGGCGGTGACCAATTCATCCCCTTCTGCGTCCCGTCCCACCGCGCTCAGCAAGGCGGGGCGCAGGCCGAACCGGGCCAGCGTCATGGCGATGTTCAGAGCAACGCCGCCTGGCAGGCGCGTGATGCGTCCGGGCATATCGGAGCCACGTCGCATTTCCGCCGGGCATCGACCGATAATGTCCCATAAAACCGAACCAATACAGAGAATGTCAGCCTGGGCGTCAGATGCGCTGGTCGTGGTGCCATCTGTGCGCGACGGCGCAGCAGATGGATCGGTGGAGGCGTTGGGATGTGTCATGGCCGCTGTATTGCCGTTTTTGCGCCCACCCGCAAGGCGCAAGCCGATCAGGGCATGGCGAAAGTCAGCGCCGCCCAGTGGCTCTGCCAGACGGCATCATCGCTCTGCGTTGGCACATGCGGGCGCAAGACAACCGCATCCAACAAATAGCGGTGACCTGGGGCTACGGAAATGCGGGCTTGGCCGTTTGTGTCGGTATGCTGTGTGGTCAGTGTCACCGCGCCATCCGGGGCCTTCGCGAATACGGTGATCTGATGCGCGGCCAGGGGCGTGCCACCGTCGGCGCCACGTTCGACCAAGGTTACCAGAACGCCAGTGTTCTCTGGGCTCTCATAGGGGTTGGTGGCGGCAACAAACTCCAGCTCCATGCCTTGATAGCTGTCGCTACCGCGGCCGTGACCCACCCCAATCAGCGCCTTGGCGTGACGGATATAGCGTTCGGCAAAGCCACTATTGGGCAGGCCGCGCGCCATGTGTTGTGCCAGGGCTGGCTGCAGGCCTTTTTCCTCCACGAAGGCTGCGAATTTGTCCCACTCCTCATACGTCAGCCGATCCGCCCGGGTTTCATGCAGGATCGTCAGCAATCCATCCGGAACAGCGCCCAGCGATAGGGCCGGTGTGTCGCCCAATCGCCCGGTGTAGCTGCGCCGCTCGCCCGCCTGGATCGTCTCAAACCGCGCGATGTTCTGGTCCAGATAGGGCAGACGAAACCCATTGAAGTTCTGCCCGTTCCGCAAATCGGCACTGACGGATGCACCGGATTTCACTTGATATTTTTGAGGCGCAACCCAAAACTCATGGCATAGCGCTGCGGCGGGCAGAAGACCGGGGACCAAACTGGCCACAGCAATGAGCAAGGGGCGGAGAAAGAGCATGAGGGACCTAGCACCTGTGTTTGAATGTGGGGCTGCCATCGGTGGAGTTGGACGAGCCATTGGGCGGTTGATCACGCGTGGATGGCAGATGTGCCTGCAGGTCTTGCTGCTCTGCGGGATCTGGTTGTCGTCATACACTAGCGGGTCTGCTCATGAAGTCACGCCAACGATTGCGGACTTTGCAATTGTTGATGGCGAGTTGGAAATCCAGCTGCGCCTCAATGCTGAGGCGTTTGTGGCGGGTATCGACCTTGATGGGATGCTGGACACGGACACTGCAGAACAGGCACAGGATTACGATGATCTGCGCGCCTTGTCGGCAGACGAGCTGGAGCCGATGGTGCGCCTGTTTGCAGAGGACTGGCTGCCGACACTTGCGGTTGAGGCCGGTGGCTCCGTTGATCTGTCGGTCCGAGCGGTCACCATACCAGAGGTGGGAGAGGTCGAGTTGCCGCGCACCACCATGCTCGTTCTGTCTGGGGCGGTTGATCCCGCAGCGCGTGGGTTGAAAATCAACTGGCCACGCGGCTCGGGCGATGTGGTGATGCGCCAGAATGAGGTCGCCGAGCCCTACATCGGGTTCCTCACCGGGGGTGAAAGCACGCCCACGATCCCATTGACCGGTGGGCTGGCGCAGACGCCGCGTGACGCGTTTCTTGATTACATCCCGGTTGGATTCACCCATATCCTGCCCAAGGGCCTGGATCATATCCTGTTTGTCTTGGGTCTGTTTTTCTTCTCGACCCGGCTGCGGCCGCTGATCTGGCAAATCAGCGCCTTTACGGTTGCGCATACGATCACGCTGGCTATGGGGTCACTGGGCATTGTTCGCATTGATCCGGCCATCGTGGAGCCGCTGATCGCGGGCTCAATCGTCTTTGTTGCGGTTGAAAACATCTTTGCCCGCAAGCTGCACAGCTGGCGGACCCTGGTGATTTTCGGCTTTGGTCTGCTGCACGGTCTTGGCTTTGCCTCCGTGCTTGGTGAATTCGGCCTACCGGACAATCAATTCATCCCGGCCTTGCTCGGCTTCAATGTGGGCGTTGAACTGGGGCAGCTGACGGTGGTGGCCGCTGCCTATGCGCTCTTTGGGTTCTGGTTCTGGGGCCATCCAAAATACCGCGGCCGCGTGGCCATCCCTGCGAGTTTTACCATCGCACTGATTGGCGGCTATTGGTGCGTGGAGCGGCTTTTCCTGTGATCAGCCGCGACTGATGCGGATCAGGTCCTAAAGGTGCTATCTACTCAGTTGTCTCTGAGTGGATAGCATCGGGCCCAACAAGGGCCCGAAGTCACCGGGGCTAGTATGCAGGCGCCAGCCCCCTGTGGCATCATATGTGCAGTCGGGTCTGGATCAGCCGTCCATTGAGGCGATCAGACCCTTCAAGGCGACCACCGGATCCTCGGCGCGCCAGATCTCGTCCCCGATACCGAAAAAGTCGGTGTAGGGCGTCAGCTCTCGCACCAGTTCGGGTGTCAGCCCACCTTCGGCGACCACTGGCACTTCGATCATCTCCGACCACCACTGAAACAGATCACGCGGGGCCTGATTGCCATCGCCCAACCCGGAGGTGCCAACCGGACCGAGGCTGACGTAGTCAGCGCCAGCTTCCGCTGCTGTCAGCCCATCATGGCGCGAGGCACCACAGAAACTGCCGACAATCGCATCGGCGCCCAGCGATTTGCGTGCAGCGCGCACAGAACGCGACGCATCAGACAAATGCACCCCATCAAGGCCAAGCCGCTCTGCCAGGACCTGATGGTCGCTGATGACAATAGCCACATCGCGCGCATGGGCCACAGAACGCAGCGCGTCGCCCGCGCGGCTCAGCGTGTCTTCGTCGCGGCTGGCCAGCTCCAATCGGATGCAGGCAATCTCGCAGTCATCCAGAACCCGCGCCAGCAGATCTGGAAAACGACCCAGTTCAAAGCTCGCAGGTGTTGTCAGATAGATCTGCGGTTTTTCGGGGGCTTCAGTTGCGCTGTCCATGGGGCGGGCTCCTGTTGTGTGGTGTCTGGTGTTTAGCGCATTTGCCACCGGACGCAAGCCGTGCCCTCCAAATCACCGCCACGTGCCTGCCGAAGCCGTCGACAGTCTGGGGGATGCCGGGATTACAGGCCTGATCGCCGAAATCTGGCACACCGACAGGATCGCGGCTCTTGCTCCTTGCGGTGCAGGACAGTAGAGCAGGGCAGATTTTTCCGGAGGAGCCGATGCCGCAGCACAGTAATAAACCCGCTTTTGTCCTGGTGCGTCCGCAAATGGGCGAGAACATCGGCGCTGCGGCCCGGGCGATGTGGAACTTTGGTCTCGACCGGATGCGGATCGTGGCCCCACGGGATGGCTGGCCCAACCAGAAAGCGGTGGCAATGGCGTCGGGCGCGGGGCGTCTGTTGGATGACGCGATGCTCACGGATGATCTGCCCGGGGCGCTGGCTGATTGCGATTTCGTCTTTGCCACCACAGCCCGCCCGCGCGAGCTGACAAAACCGGTCTACAGCCCCGAAGCGGCGATGCAGCTGGCGGCCGAGAAAATCACGCGCGGCGAAAAGGTCGCTGTGCTGTTCGGCCCGGAACGTGCCGGTCTGGAAAACGACGATGTGGCGCGCGCCAATGCCATCATCACGGTGCCGGTCAATCCAGAGTTTGCCTCTCTCAATCTGGGGCAGTGCGTGTTGCTGACAGCCTATGAGTGGCGCCGCCAAACAACCGAAGTTGCAGCGGTCACCACCGATCTGGGCAAATCCGATTGGGCCAGCCACGCCGACGTGGATGCTCTGGTCACCCACTACGAGGATCGGCTGGACGAGGCGGGGTTTTTCTTCCCACCCGAGAAGGCGCCAGGCATGAAAGTGGTGTTTCGCAACCTGTTCAGTCGATTGCCGTTGACCCGAGCAGATGTTCAGATGTTGCATGGCGTCATGCGACAGATGGTCCGGTGGAAAGAAAAACGCGACTGATCAGGCAGTTGCCGCAGGCGACAGGACTGGACGGGGCAGGGTGGCCACCCTAGCTTCACGAGAAATTGGAAGAGGCAAGCATGAGCAAGCGCAGCATTTTCGAAGAGGTTTCGACCCCGCAGTCGCAAGAACGCGCCAAAGCGCAGCCCGGTGGCATTGACCGCGCCCATCGCGGTGCACGCCGCGGCATCCGTATTTGGTTGTCGATTTTGTTCGGTCTGGTCGTGGCGATGATCGTGGTTGGCGGGCTGACCCGGCTCACCGACAGTGGCCTGTCGATCACCGAATGGCGGCCCATCGCCGGGGCGGTGCCACCTTTATCAGACGCTGACTGGCAGTCTGAATTCGACAAATACAAACAAATCGACCAGTGGCGCATCCAGAACCAGTGGATGGAGCTGAGCGATTTCAAAGTGATCTATTGGTGGGAATGGGGCCATCGCCAGCTGGCGCGTTTTGTCGGGCTGGTCTGGGCTGTGGGGTTCTTCGGCTTTTTGGCGGCGCGTCAGATCCCGACCGGTTGGACCCGGCGTTTGCTGCTCCCGGGGCTGCTTGGTGGCCTGCAGGGGGCGATCGGCTGGTGGATGGTGGCCTCTGGCGTGACCCAGGGCGAAGGCATGACCGCTGTGGCCTCTTACCGTTTGGCGACACACCTTGGCCTCGCCTTTGTGATTTTGGGGCTTTTGTCCTGGTATATCTTCCTTCTTGGCCGCGAAGAGCGGGATCTGATCCAGTCACGCCGGGCAAAGGAGAAAAAGCAATTTGGTCTCTCCACGGGTCTGTTGCATTTCAGCTTTTTGCAGATCCTGCTTGGCGCCTTGGTTGCCGGGATTGACGCAGGCCGGTCCTATACCGATTGGCCGTTGATGGGCGGGCAGGTCATTCCGCCCAATCCGCTGATGATCGAGCCGATTTGGCGCAACTTCTTTGAAAACCCCGGGCTTGTGCAGTTCATTCACCGTGTGAGCGGCTATCTCTTGCTGGCCTTTGGGGTTGTCGTCTGGCTGCGTGGTCGCCGCAGTGCCCATCTGCGCACGCGGTTTGCCTTCAACGCTGTATTTGCGGCCTTGCTGCTGCAGATGGTTCTTGGCATCGTCACAGTTGTTTACGGCGCGCCATGGCAGATTGCGATCATTCATCAGTTGATGGCTGTGATCCTCTGGGTTCTCGTTCTGCGGGCCCGGTTCCTGTCGGCCTATCCGATTGCGACCTCTATCAAGGAAAGCTGAAGATGACTGCATTTGACGAGTTGATGGCCTTTCAGCGCGACACCCAGGCTCTGGGTCAGGTCGCGGGCCGGTTGGGCTGGGATCAGGAAACCATGATGCCGCGCGGTGCAGCGTCGCAGCGCGGCGAAGAAATGGCCGCCATCGAAGCGGTCCTGCATGCCCGCCGCGCAGATCCGCGCGTTGCGGAGTGGTTGGCGGCCGCCGAAGCGCCCGACGCCACGGGCGCAGCGCAGTTGCGCGAGATCCAGCGCGGATATGATCGCGCAGTAAGAGTACCAGCTGACCTGGCGAAACAGATTGCGCGCGTCACATCCGAGGCGCAGGGCAAATGGGCGCAGGCCCGAGCGGCTGAAGATGTTGCGGCCTTTCTGCCGGTGCTGGAAGAGGTTGTGGCGCTGAAGCGGGCCGAGGGTGAGGCGCTTGCCACCGATGGCAGCGTCTATGACGCGATGGTTGCCGATTATGAACACGGCACCAGCAGTGCTGACATCGCAGCGCTGTTTGATGCGATGCGTCCGCGTTTGGTGAACCTGCGAGCGCAGGTTCTGGACCGGCCAGCTCCCAAGGGGCTCAGCGGGACATTCGATGTGGACAAGCAGATGGCCCTGACCACAACCCTGGCGGAGACCTTTGGGTACCAGATGAACCATGGGCGCATCGACAAGGCGGTGCATCCGTTTTGTTCGGGCAGCGGGCTTGACGTGCGGGTGACCACACGCACCAGTGCGGAGGATCCGTTCAACTGTTTCTACTCCACCATTCATGAAGTGGGGCATGCGGCCTATGAACAGAACATTGATCAGGCTTATCTGCTAACGCCCTTGGGGCGTGGTGTCTCCATGGGGGTTCACGAAAGCCAAAGCCGGATTTACGAAAACCAGCTAGGCCGCAGCCGGGCGTTTTCCGGTTGGCTGTTTGAACAGATGACAGAGACGTTTGGCGCCTTCGGAATTGCGGATGCGGAAGGGTTTTATGCTGCGGTGAACGCTGTGCAGGATGGCTATATCCGCACCGAGGCGGATGAGCTGCAGTATAACCTGCACGTCATGCTGCGGTTTGATCTGGAACGCGCGCTGATGTCTGGCGACCTGCAGGTGGCTGATCTGGAAGCGGCCTGGAACGTCCGTTTTGCCGCTGATTTTGGATATGCTGTCGACAAGCCATCCAACGGTTGTTTGCAGGATGTGCACTGGTCCGTTGGTCTGTTTGGCTATTTCCCGACCTATAGCCTTGGCAATGTTTATGCTGGTTGCCTGTATCAGGCCCTGCGCGCCGATGTTCCGGGTCTTGATGAGCAGCTGGCCCAGGGCGATACATCCGCAGCAACCACCTGGCTGCGCGACAAGCTTCAGCGGTTCGGGGGATTGCGCTCTCCGGTGGAGACCATCACCCATGCTGCAGGCATGGCGCCCAGCCCGGAGCCATTGCTGGCCTATCTGGAAGAGAAATTCACACGTCTCTACGACCTCTAAGGTCACAGATAAGATCACGGATAAGGCTGTGACCACAAAGAGTGCAGGAAGCCCCCGGTCGAAGGTCGGGGGCTTTTTCGTGCCGGCGTTTCAGCGCGCGAGCTTTTGAAACGCTGCCGCCAATCACAGTCACACTAGCAGATCAGATCAGCGCCATGCGTTCGGCACGTTCCGGATCCGGGAATGGGCGATAAAGCCCGATATCAGCGCTGGCGATCAATGTGTTCACATTGGCATAAAGCCGCTCGACGTTTTCATCCATCTCACCCAGAACGCGGAATGCCTGATCAAGATGGGTCATATCGCGGAACTCGATTTCCAGGAGGAAATCCCGGTTGGCATCGCTGGCGAGGTTTAATTTGCGCCGCAGCAGGCGCCAGCTGAGGATGACCTCCCGTTCTTGCAGGTAGCCCATCCACTGATCGACGGCATTGGCAAACGCCAGCGCCTTTGCCTCGTGGTGCAGGTCGATGGAGCAGTGATAGAGATTCATGCGCGGTCTTCCTTTCCCGGTGATGGACCCAACCTCAGGTTGCTGAGTGAGAGTGCCTGAAACCAATTAGCCAAAGGTTAATGTGGGATCAGAACAAAATTCAGTCGCAGAACAGAACACGCCGCCCCCGAGGGAGCGGCGTTTTGGATCTTTGTTGGAAGATTGTTGTGTCGCCTCACCGATGATCGCGCAGCGCGCTATCATTCTTCGGCAGCGGCATCCTCTTCATCGGCCTGATCCGCAATCCATGCGACCGAGACGACCTCTTCGCCCTTGCCGGTGTTAAACACGCGGACACCGCCTGCAGAGCGCGACCGGAACGAGATGCCATCCACGGGCACCCGGATGGATTGGCCTTTGGAGGTGGCCAACATGATCTGATCGTCCAGCTCCACCGGGAAGGAGGCCACGATGGCACCACCACGCATCGCTTTGTCCATCGCGGTCACGCCCATGCCACCGCGTCCGCGGACCGGATAATCATGGCTCGAGCTCAGCTTGCCGGAACCACCTGTGGTGATCGTCAGGATCAGGTTTTCGGATGCCGACATCTCGGCATAGCGTTCCTGGCTGATGGCACCGGCAACAACGTCGTCTTCGTCGGTATCACCGTCATCAGCAATTCCCGCCACCGCGCGGCGCATTTTCAGATAGGCTGCGCGCTCTTCGGGAGAGGCTTCGAAGTGGCGGATCACCGACATCGATACGACCTGATCATCGCCGTTCAGGCGGATGCCACGCACACCGGTCGATTCACGGCTGTTGAAGACCCGAACATCGGTTGTGCGGAAGCGGATCGCCCGACCCGAGTCGGTGAACAGCATCACGTCGTCCTCTTCGGAACAGATCCGCGCATTGACCAGTCGCACCGAACCATCCTCGGGCAGCTTCATCGCGATCTTGCCGTTGCGGCGCACATTGGCGAAATCCGACAGGCGGTTGCGGCGAACATCGCCCGCCGTGGTCGCAAACACCACCTGCAGGTTTTCCCAATCGTCGTCCGGTACATCAACCGGCATGATCGCGGCGATGGACACACCGGTTGGGATCGGCAGGATGTTCACGATGGCCTTGCCTTTGGCGGTGCGCCCACCCTGTGGCAGGCGCCAGGTCTTCAGTTTGTAGACCATGCCGTCCGTGGTGAAAAACAGCAGCTGGGTGTGGGTGTTGGCGACAAAAAGGTTCGTCACCACATCCTCTTCTTTGGTCTGCATACCAGACAGACCCTTGCCGCCACGTTTCTGCGCACGGAAATCCGCAAGCGGCGTGCGTTTGATGTAGCCGCCGGAGGTGATGGTCACCACCATATCCTCGCGCTCGATCAGATCTTCGTCGTCCATGTCACCGGACCAATCAACGATCTCGGTGCGCCGTGGCACGGCAAAGTTGTCGCGCACCTCGCGCAGTTCATCAGAGATGATGCCAAGAATGCGTTCGCGCGATGACAGGATTTCAAGGTATTCCTTGATCTTGCCAGCCAGCTCTTCCAGCTCATCGGTGACTTCCTTGACACCGATCTGCGTCAGACGCTGCAACCGAAGTTCCAGAATGGCACGGGCCTGCACCTCAGAAAGGTTATAGGTGCCATCGTCGTTCATCGTGTGGGTCGGATCATCGATCAACCGGATGTAGCTGGCGATATCTTCGGCCGGCCAACGGCGGGTCATCAGCTTGTGACGGGCCTCGGCAGCATCGGCAGATGCGCGGATCGTAGCAACGACCTCGTCGACGTTCGACACGGCAACTGCAAGACCACATAGGATATGGCTGCGTTCGCGGGCCTTGCGCAGATCAAAGGCCGTGCGACGCGCAACGACATCTTCGCGGAAATCAATAAAGGACGTCAGGAACCGCCGCAGGGTCAGCTGTTCTGGGCGCCCGCCGTTCAGCGCCAGCATGTTGCAGCCAAAGGACGTCTGCATCGGGGAGAAGCGGTACAGCTGGTTCAGCACCACTTCTGGGGTGGCGTCCCGCTTCAGCTCGACAACAACCCGGACGCCATTGCGGTCGGATTCATCCTGCACATGGGCCACGCCTTCGATACGCTTTTCGCGCACCTGCTCGGCGATCTTTTCGATCATGGCCGCTTTGTTGACCTGATAGGGGATCTCGTCCACGACGATGGCGTAGCGGTCACGACGGATTTCTTCGACGCGGGTTTTGGCCCGGATGATGACGCTGCCGCGCCCCTCGAGGTAGGCCTTGCGCGCGCCAGAGCGGCCCAGCATCACGCCGCCGGTCGGAAAATCGGGACCCGGCACATAATCGATCAGCTGCTCGCTGGTGAGATCCGGATCCTCGATCAGCGCAAGCGTTGCATCCACCACTTCGCCGAGGTTGTGGGGCGGAATATTGGTGGCCATGCCGACCGCGATGCCCCCGGCGCCGTTGACCAGCATGTTGGGGAAGCGCGCGGGCAGCACCGTTGGTTCCCGGTCCTTGCCATCATAGTTGTCCTGGAAATCGACCGTATCCTTTTCGATATCGGCCAGGATCGCGGAGGCAGGCTTGTCCATGCGCACTTCGGTGTAGCGCATCGCAGCGGCGTTATCGCCGTCCATGGAGCCAAAGTTGCCCTGACCATCCAGCAACGGCAGCGACATGGAAAAGTCCTGCGCCATCCGCACCAGGGCGTCATAGATCGCGCTGTCGCCATGCGGGTGGTATTTACCCATCACATCGCCAACGGGGCGCGCGGACTTCCGATAGGGTTTGTCGTGGCTGTTGCCGACCTCATGCATCGCATAGAGGATCCGGCGGTGGACAGGTTTCAGACCATCCCGCAGATCGGGAATGGCGCGGCTGACGATGACCGACATCGCATAGTCGAGATACGACGCGCGCATCTCGGACTCGATGGAGACTGTCGGACCATCATATTGTGGCCGTTCAGGCTTGGTTTCGTCCATATTTTCGGGAGTTTCCGGCGTATCGCTCACGTTTGCTGCCCATCGCAATTACAGGGTCTATATGTTGTGTCAGTACCTTAACAGGAAGCGCATATAAGGCGCAAGCTGGCTGGGGGGGGACTGCGGCATTAACCTGCTGTTTCGGGGACAATCGCGGCCGAAATTCTGTTTAATCCCAGTTCCGAACCGGTTCAAAATACCTGTAAACGCTGGGTGATTGCCGCGTGAAACGAGTGCTAGTTCAGGACAGATCCAATGCAAACCTCTGTATTTGTTCGGAATTAACCAATGCTGTGGTAATCTGTCTTTCCTGGGGGTGCCCCTGAAGGAGGTACAAATGGAGAGAAGCGAAACGGAATTGATGTTGAAAGGCTATGGGTTCACCACGGCAGAGATGACCTATCACATGCCGGACTACACCCATGTTCTCAATACCTTTGTCTGGCAGGATTATGACCTTGCCCCGGATCATCCACGATTGTTTGAATTTATCGAATTCTGGCAGCGCGAGATTGAGGGACCGTTGCATTCGGTGCGGTTCACCCATCGCAAAATGATCAGCGCCGGGGAATGGCGCAATGTGACCGGCGTGTTGCATCTGCACTGACGGTGGATCACGCCCTGCGAAGTGCTGGTGCTGTTTGGGTTGACGCCAATGGCGGGTGAGGCATGATTGCCACGCCCACGCAGAGCACATCGTTCTAGATGACCTGCAGAACCACCAAGCAGGTTGACGCGCAATCCCGTGTTTTCTTCTGTTGGCAAGTGCTTATACTTGTGTCGAGCCGCCATCGGCGCACCCGCAAGGGAACCATGAGGCGGATGAACACGTCAGCGCTGTCGCCACCGGCGCAGCAACAACACGGAACGCCGCCAGCCGACAGAGGGGCATGAACCATGGTGTCACGCGTTATTCCGGTCGACCCTTTTGATCTGGTGATTTTTGGGGCCACCGGTGATCTGGCGCAGCGCAAGATTCTGCCTGCGTTGTTTCGGCGTCATTGCGATGGTCAGCTGCCGCAATCTGCGCGCATCCTTGGCGCGGCGCGACGCGATATGCTTGCGGCTGAGTTCCGCGATCTGGTTGCAGACGGGCTACACCGAGGCGTGCCCGATGCCGATCCTGACCAAATCCGCAGCTTTCTGGCTCGGCTGGATTATCTGGCGCTGGATGCCACCGAAGACACTGATGATACGACGCAGACCACGGGCTGGCAGGCCTTGGTGGACACTCTGGGCTCGCCTCAGACAGACCGTGTGCGGGTGTTTTATTTTTCCGTCGGTCCATCGCTGTTTGCGCCGCTCGCAGAACAGATCTGGGCCCACGGGTTGGCGGATACGAACACGCGGATTGTCGTGGAAAAACCCTTCGGGCACGATCTGGCGTCGGCGCGGGCGCTGAACAAAACGCTCGCAAGCCATTTTGATGAGGGGCAGATTTACCGGATCGATCATTATCTGGGCAAGGAGACGGTGCAGAACCTGATGGCGGTGCGCTTTGGCAATATGCTGTTCGAGCCGCTGTGGAACAGTCAGTACATTGATCACATTCAGATCACCGTGGCCGAAATGGTCGGCGTTGCCGGGCGGGAAAGCTACTATGACCGCACTGGCGCGATGCGGGACATGATGCAAAACCACCTGATGCAGCTTTTGTGCCTGATCGCGATGGAGCCGCCAGCAAAATTCGACCCCGACGCGGTGCGCGATGAAAAGCTGAAGGTGATCCGCGCGCTGGAGCCGGTGGAGCCGCATCACATCGTGCGCGGCCAATATGTCAGGCCCACGGGTGCCACGAGCGAGGATCTGACCTACCGGGAAACCGTGGGGGCCGAACGGTCAACCACCGAAAGTTACGTCGCGCTGAAAGCGCATATCAGCAACTGGCGGTGGGCGGGCACCCCGTTTTATCTCAGAACCGGTAAGCGGCTGGTTGCGCGGTCCTCGGTGATCAACGTGTTTTTCAAGGATGCGCCACATTCGATTTTTGGCGCTGATGCTGGGCGGCATGCCAATCTGTTGACCATCCGCTTGCAGCCCGATGAAGGCATCACGCTTAAGGTGACGATCAAGGAGCCGGGACCCGGTGGGATGCGATTGATCGACGTGCCGCTGGACATGAGCTTTGCGCAGGCGCTCGGAGACAACATCCAAAACGCAACCGATGCCTATGAACGGCTGATCACCGATGTCATACGGGGCAATCAGACCCTGTTCATGCGCGGAGATGAGGTGGAGGCTGCCTGGGCCTGGACCGATCCAATCATCGCAGGCTGGGGCGCGCGTGGCGATGTGCCCAAACCCTATGATAGCGGTAGCACTGGCCCCGGTGATGCGGATTTGTTATTGCGGCGCGACGGTCGAGACTGGCGGGGGATCAAGCCATGAACATTTCTGAATACGCAGATCGCGACATGCTGGCCATTGATGTGGCCAACCAGCTTGCGGGTGATCTGAAAACGCATCTGCTGCATCACGACCGGGCGTCTTTTGCCGTTGCAGGTGGGACGACCCCGGCGCCGATCTTTGACGATCTTTGCGCCGCCGACATCGAATGGGATCGGGTGCAGGTCATGGCGACCGATGAGCGTTGGGTGGCGCCCGATCACGACCGCTCCAACGCGCGCATGATCCGTGATCGGCTGTTGGTGGAGCGCGCATCGGCCGCGACCTTCCTGCCGTTCTATCGCGCGGGGCAAGCCCCGGAGAATGCGCTGGCCGAGTTGGCGGCAGAGGTCGACGCAGATCTGCCACTGTCGGTGGTATTGCTGGGTATGGGCGACGACATGCACACAGCCTCTCTGTTTCCGGGGGTTGCGGGTCTGGATGCGGCACTGGCCAGCGATGCGCCTTTGCTCGCCGTGATGCGCCCAGACAGCCAGCCAGAACCACGGATCAGCCTCACGGCGCGGGTCCTGGATGCGGCGATTGCCAAACACTTGGTGATTTTCGGCGATAGAAAGCGCGAGGCGTTGGAACGCGCGCTGACCTTGCCGCCGGAAGAAGCCCCCATTCAGGCGGTGTTGTCAGAAATGACCGTCCACTGGGCGCCCTAAAGCAGGTCCACCGTTATCTTCATTGAGCGCTGGTCGCTAGGATCAATAAATTTCGCTAACCCCTATGGGGGTCTGATGCCGGAGAGTGCAGAATCCTACGCTAAGGCGGTTTGATCACTTTTTTGACCACCTGTATTCGCCGGTGAGAAGGATGTGGGGCCATCCGAGTGGCGAAATGTGCGCTAGCAGATCTGGTGAACAATC
>NZ_JAJDWC010000079.1 GCF_022825805.1 Phaeobacter sp. | reverse complement strand
CGGCAATGTACTCTTCAAAACGCGCCCGCAGCGCTGATGGCAATGGTGCTGGCATAAGACATCCTCCCGGATATCTTGAATCACGCCAGCACCAATTTGGGAACCCAAAACGATTCAGACTTCAGGAAAGACGCTTTAAGTTGCCAGATCCGCAATCACACGGGCAAACGCTCAAACGGGCAGGCAATCACACGGGCAGTCGTTCAATCGGGCAGTCGCTCAATCTCGCTGACCGTTGATCCAGGTTTCGACCACGGCGCGGTCATCGCCCATCATGATCGTGGCAAAGGCAGCGTCCCAGATGTCGTCGGCGCGGGCGCTACGCTGGGCAATGGCCGGGGTCGATGCTAGATCCAGCACCACCAGATCTGCCTCCATCCCGACGGCAATATTGCCGATGACCCCGTCCAGACGCAGGGCGCGGGCCGAACCTTGGGTCGCCAACCACAGCAACTCTGCCGCATGCAGCGGCGTGCCACGCAGCTGGCCCAGCTCATAGGCCGCCGCCATCGTGCGCAGCATCGAGAAGCTGGATCCTCCGCCGGTGTCCGTCGCCAGCCCAACGCGCTGGCCCTGGGCGATCAGACCCGCCATATCGAACAGGCCCGATCCGATGAAGGTGTTGGAGGTTGGGCAATGAACCAACGCGGCGCCAACCTCGCGCAGGCGATCACGTTCGCGCGCCTCCAGATGGATGGCATGGCCATAGACCGCTTTTTCCCCCAACAGCCCGAATTGCTCATAGGTGTCGAGGTAATCGCGCGCGTCCGGGAACAGGGATTTCACCCAGGCGATCTCATCGGTCTGCTCGCTCAGATGGGTCTGCATCAGACAATCAGGATGCGCCGACCAAAGCGCGCCCATCGCTGCCAGCTGATCCGGGGTGGAGGTCGGGGAAAAGCGCGGGGTGATGGCATAGGACAGACGGTCCACACCGTGCCAGCGGTCAATCAGCGCGGCGCTGTCGTCATAGGCCGATTGCACCGTGTCGCGCAGCCCGTCCGGGGCGTTGCGATCCATGCAGGTCTTGCCCGCCACCACCCGCTGTCCGCGCGCCTGCGCAGCGGTGAAAAACGCATCCACACTGTGCGGATGGATGGTGCAATAACTGCACATGGTCGTGGTGCCATGGGCCCGTGTCAGATCCAGATATCGCTGCGCAACATCATCGGCATAGGCCCGGTCGGCAAAGCGGATTTCTTCGGGAAAGGTATAGCTGTTCAGCCAATCAATCAGCCGTTTGCCCCAGCTCGCGATAATGGCGGTTTGCGGATAATGCACATGGGCGTCGACAAACCCTGCCAGAATCAGATGGTTGCCGTGATCCACCAGGGTGGCCTGCGGGAATGCGGCCTGCAGATCCGCGCGCGTGCCAAGGGCGAGCACGGTCCTGGCGGCGTGACTGCCCGTATGATCCTGGCCTGTGCGCTTGCCTGTGTCTTCGCCTGCATCATGGGCCGCGCCGATCGCCACAGCTTCATAGATCTGCACCGCCTGGTCTGGCTGCTCCACCTCAAAGGGCGAACCCGTAAAGGAGAGAACCTGTCCACAAATGATGTAATGCGCCTGCATCGCCGCAGTCCTTATTTTGCCCACCTGGGTTTAGCCCACTTGAAGTTGTGCCTGCCCGACAAACAGGCCATGTCCGGCGAAGCAGGCCAAAACCGACACGCCGAAAACCCAGCCTGTACCGAACCAATAGAATAGGCCTCAGAACAGCTGACGTAAATTCCGACATTGTCATTGTTTTCCGGTAGCTGCTTCTTTTATTCCATATCCAATCGCAATTGGAGGTTCAGATGGTCACAGATGACGACATGACGCTGGTCGATCCGGGATCTGACGACGCCTATGACCTGGACCGCAAACGGGTGGCCCAGATCCTGGCTGCGGTGGACAGCGGCCGTCAGGATCTGCTGACCGAGTTGATGGAGCCGCTGCACGCGGCCGACATAGCCGACCTTCTGGAGCAGATCAGCAGCGCGGACCGGGCGCAGCTGATCCAGCTTTATGGCCGCGAATTTGATGGCGAAATCCTCTCCGAACTGGATGAGGCGATCCGCGAAGACGTCATTGCGCTGCTCAATCCGCAGGTTCTTGCAGAGGCGGTGCGGGATCTCGAGAGCGACGATGTGGTCGATCTTCTGGAGGATCTGGAAGAGCCGCAACAGGCGGCCATCCTGGAGACGTTGGAGGATGCTGACCGGGTCGCTGTGGAGCAGTCGCTCAGCTATCCCGAAAGCTCTGCGGGCCGCCTGATGCAACGCGAAGTGGTGATGGCGCCAGAACATTGGACCGTTGGGCAGGCAATTGATTTCATGCGGGAATCAGACAGCCTGCCGGATCAGTTCTACCATGTTGTGCTGGTTGATCCGCGGCTGCATCCGATTGGCAACGTCACTCTGGGCCGGATCATGGGGGCCAAACGGCACGTGCCGCTGGCAGAGATCGTCGAAGATACTTTCCAGATCATTCCGGTCGAACAGGACGAGGAAGATGTCGCCTATGCGTTCAACCAATACCACCTCATTTCCGCCCCGGTGGTCGATGACGAAGGCCGCCTTGTCGGGGTGATCACCATTGATGATGCGATGACCGTGTTGGATGAAGAGCACGAAGAGGACATTCTGCGCCTCGCGGGGGTCAGCGATGGCAGCCTGGCGGATCGGGTGTGGACCACGACCAAACAGCGGTTTCCCTGGTTGGCGGTGAATTTGGCAACCGCAGTGCTGGCCTCTTTGGTGATTGCCCAGTTCGAAGCCACCATTGCGCAGTTTGTGGCCCTGGCGGTGCTGATGCCGATTGTGGCCTCTATGGGTGGCAATGCGGGGACCCAGACGCTGACGGTGGCTGTGCGCGCTCTTGCCACGCGCGACCTGACCGGGTCCAACGTCTGGCGCGTGATCCGACGAGAGGTTTTGGTGGGGCTTCTCAATGGCTTGGCCTTTGCGGTGATCATGGGGATCGTGGGGGTCATGTGGTTTGGCTCCCCGATGTTGGGTGTCGTGATCGCAGTCGCAATGGTGATCAATCTGGTCGTGGCCGGGCTCGCAGGGACGGCGGTGCCGATTATCCTGGAAAAAACCGGCGTCGACCCGGCATTGGCATCCGGGGCCTTTGTGACCACAGTGACTGATATTGTTGGTTTCTTTGCCTTTCTCGGGCTTGCAGGCGCGGTATTGCTCTAAGCGTCGAATGAACATCTAGCGACAGGAGGGGCCGATGCAGGACCTCACTCAGATCAAGGCTGATGCCCGCAAAGCGGCCTTCAAACGGCGCAAAGCGGCCCATGACATGAACAAACCCGGCACCGCCGGGCACCTGTCGGAGGTGCTGGCGGGCTACCGGGGTGTGCCGCTGGCCGGCTATATGCCGATCCGCACCGAGATCGACCCGCTGCCCGCCATGGCCGAGGCCGCAGCTCACGGGCCCGTCGGAGTGCCCGTTATTCAGGCCGCAGACACGCCCCTGCTGTTCAGCCGCTGGTTGCCTGATGGTCCCCTGCGGGAGGGGCCGTTTGGGGCGCAGGTGCCTGCCACGGACGATTTTTTTGAACCCGAGATCCTGATCGTGCCGCTTGTTGGCTTTGATCTGCAGGGTGGGCGCCTTGGCTATGGCGGCGGGTTTTATGACCGCACGCTGGAGCTGCTGCGCAGCAAGCGGCCGACGCTGGCCATCGGCTTTGCCTATGATGCGCAGCGCGCCGACAGTTTGCCGCTGGAGCCGACAGATCAGCCCTTGGACCTGATCGTCACCGAATGCGGTGTCCACGATCTGCGCTAGATCAGGCCACCGCCGCTCATTTGGGCGGACCAATCAGGGCGCACCACTGGCAGGAACGAAGGGCGTGACCAGGACAGGCAGCTGCATTTGGTTGGCCAGTTTCTGCCGCTGCGGTCTCGCTGCAGGCGGGCCATTGCCCGGATTGCACGCCCTGATTGCAGCGCCTTGTGCTTTGGACGGTCAACGCCTATGCGACTGATATGAGAATTCTATTTCTAGGCGATGTGATGGGGCGTGCGGGGCGTCGGGCCATTACGGAACATCTGCCGCAGCTGCGTGAAGCGTGGCGGTTGGATTTTGTTGTGGTCAACGGCGAAAACGCCTCCAACGGTATGGGGCTGAAGGGCGATCATGCCGCGCTGTTGCTGTCTGCTGGGGTCGATTGTCTGACCCTGGGCGATCATGCCTTCGACCAGAAGGACATGTTGCAATACATCGAAAAAGAGCCGCGCATCATCCGCCCGCTGAACTTTGCCAAAAACGCACCCGGGCGCGGATACCGTCTGTTCAACGCACCCGGCGGGCGCAGGGTTCTGGTGGTTCAGGCGCTGGGACAGGTGTTCATGAAACGGGCCTATGATGATCCGTTTGGCAGCGTTGAGGCGGTGTTGAAATCCCATCCACGCGGCGGACTGGCGCAGGCGGTCATCGTTGATATGCACTGCGAGGCCACATCAGAGAAAATGGCGATGGGGCACTTCTGCAATGGCCGCGCGTCCTTGGTGGTGGGCACCCACACCCATGTGCCCACGGCAGACGCGCAGATCCTGTCCGAAGGGACGGGCTATCTGACCGACGCGGGCATGTGCGGGGATTACAATTCGGTCATTGGCATGGAAAAAGCCGAACCGATGCGGCGGTTTCTAACGGGCATGCCGAAAAACCGCTTCACCCCGGCCGAAGGTCCTGCAACGCTGTCTGGCGTGTTTGTGGAAACCGATGATCGCACTGGCGCCGCCAAATCGATCCGCATGGTGCGCCATGGCGGGCTGCTGCAAGAGGCCGCTCCCTGACGTCGCAGGCGGCCACCGCAAAACACCGGTCCGGCTCTCCTAATGCATCGCATTCGGCGGAACACTGCGGGATCATTTCGGGATCAATCAGTTCAGGGCAGGGCGCGCGGGTCCGCTTAGCGCGTTTTCGCCTGAAATGCGGTGCCATAACCACGCCTGATCTGAGGAAATAAATCCCCCAACATCAAAGACAGCAAACCTTGCGTCCCAAAAATTCGTTTCTGACCAATAGATTGCGCAGGGACCCTTGCCTGATCGGGGCTGATCAGGTTCACTCCAGCAACGCTCACCCTGCAGCCCGCCTGTGTGTTGCGCAGCACTGCGCGGCGGATTTGGCCTCGGCAACCCAGTTTTAACCACTTGGATGTGATCAACCCCCATGCAGTTTCTTTCCCTCGGAGACAACGGCGACGCAGTGCTGGCGCTTGTTGTAGTGGCTGCCATGTTTGTGGCCTTTCTGCGCGAAACCTTCCCAACGGAAGTGGTCGCGCTGGGTGGCGTGTCGGTGTTGTTGGCCACAGGGGTGCTGCCCTATGACGCCGCGCTGCCGGTGCTGGCAAACCCCGCGCCCTGGACCATTGCGGCGATGTTTATCATCATGGGGGCGCTTGTGCGCACCGGCGCCTTGGATGCGTTTACCGCTGTGGCGCGCAAACAGGCCGGGGTGAACCCGAAGCTCGCCATTGCCTTGTTGATGGCCTTTGTCATCGCAGCCTCGGCCGTGGTGTCGAACACGCCGGTGGTGGTGGTGATGATCCCGGTGTTCATCCAAATCGCCCGAACCTTGGATGTCTCTGCCTCCAAACTGTTGATCCCGCTCAGCTATGCGGCAATCCTTGGCGGCACGCTGACGCTGATCGGGACCTCGACGAACCTGCTGGTGGATGGGGTTGCCCGCGCCCAGGGGCTGGAGCCGTTCACCATTTTCGAGGTGACGCCACTGGGGCTCGCGCTGGTGGTCTGGGGCATGATCTACCTGCGGTTTGTGGCGCCACACTTGCTGCCCGATCGCAGCAGCATGGCCAGCCTGCTGAGCGACAGATCACGGATGAAATTCTTCACCGAGGCAGTGATCCCGCCGGACAGCAACCTGATCGGCCGTGAAGTGACCGGCGTGCAGCTGTTCAAACGTCCCGGTGTGCGCCTGATCGATGTGATCCGCGGCGATATCTCGTTGCGCAACGCGCTAAAGGGCGTGGAGCTGCAAGTGGGCGACCGCGTGGTGCTGCGCACGCAGATGACCGAATTGCTCAGCCTGCAGCGCAACAAAGAGCTGAAGCGCGTGGATCAGGTCTCTGCGGTTGAAACCACAACGGTCGAAGTGTTGATCACCCCCGGCTGCCGCATGGTGGGGCGTTCCCTTGGGGCGATGCGTCTGCGCCGCCGCTATGGTGTTTACACATTGGCGGTCCACCGGCGGAACCAGAACATCGGCGTCCAGCTCGAAGATCTGGTGGTGCGGGTTGGCGATACCCTTCTGTTGGAGGGCAATGCCGAAGACATCCAGCGCCTGGCCGCAGATATGGATATGGCCGCGGTGTCGCAGCCTTCTGTTCGGGCCTACCGCCGCCGGCACGCCCCGATTGCCATTGTTGCGTTGATTGGCATCGTGGTGCTTGCAGCCCTGGGCGTTGCTCCGATCCTGCTGCTGTCGGTGCTTGCGGTCTCGGCCGTTCTGGTGACCCGTTGCATCGACGCGGATGAGGCGTTTTCCTTTGTCGATGGGCGGCTGTTGACGCTGATTTTTGCCATGCTGGCCATTGGTGCCGCGCTGGAAAGCTCGGGTGCCGTTGCACTGATTGTTGAGGCGATTGCCCCATCTCTGTCGGTGTTGCCGCCAGTTCTGCTGGTTTGGGCCGTTTATCTGCTGACGTCGGTGCTGACCGAATTGGTATCCAACAATGCGGTCGCGGTTGTGGTGACGCCGATTGCGGTTGGTTTGGCGCAGGCGATGGGCATTGATCCGCGCCCCTTGGTTGTGGCGGTCATGGTTGCGGCCTCTGCCTCCTTTGCGACGCCCATTGGCTATCAGACCAATATGCTGGTCTACGGGCCGGGCGGGTATAAGTTCACCGACTTTCTGCGCGTTGGCATTCCGCTGAACCTCAGCATTG
The DNA here is from genome assembly GCF_022825805.1 of Phaeobacter sp. Lineage (GTDB taxonomy): Bacteria > Pseudomonadota > Alphaproteobacteria > Rhodobacterales > Rhodobacteraceae > Phaeobacter. The sequence continues at coordinate 45,872 of NZ_JAJDWC010000079.1, read as the reverse complement.
GGATTCTGGCGTCTTTGCTCATCCCTCTCATCTGGCCGCTCTGATCTGGCCTCTATCTTTTGTTGTCGACAGGCCCTGTCGGCTGCCGCGTATCCCCGGATTGCCCGTCCACGCGCGGCCCGGCGGCGACGCGCGATCTGCTGGCAAATCCGCCCACGGATCGCGACCCAGCACGATGGATGGGCCCAATAGCGCGGCGCAGCGCTTGAAAGCCCCCCGGTGACAAGGCTATATGAGCGCCAGATCCGAAATCGAATTAGCAAGGACGCACCATGGCAGGTCACTCCAAATGGGCGAACATTCAGCACCGCAAAGGCCGTCAGGACGCCGCGCGCTCGAAGCTGTTCTCCAAACTCTCCAAGGAAATTACCGTTGCGGCGAAGATGGGCGACCCCGATCCGGAGAAAAATCCGCGCCTGCGCCTGGCGGTCAAAGAAGCCAAAAGCCAATCGGTGCCCAAGGATGTGATCGAACGCGCGATCAAGAAATCCACCGCCGGTGACGGGGATGATTACGAAGAAATCCGCTATGAGGGCTATGGCCCCAATGGCGTGGCCGTGATTGTCGAAACCATGACCGACAACCGCAACCGCACCGCCTCCACCGTGCGCTCCACCTTCTCCAAGAACGGTGGCAACCTCGGTGAAACCGGCTCGGTTGGCTTTATGTTCGACCGCAAGGGCGAAGTGACCTATCCCGCCTCCGCTGGTGATGCCGACACGGTCATGATGGCAGCCATCGAAGCCGGTGCAGAAGATGTCGACAGCTCCGAGGACGGTCACCTGATCTATTGCGCCGACAGCGACCTGCATGAGGTCTCCAACGCGCTGGAAGCTGAATTGGGTGAATCCGATTCCACCAAACTGGTGTGGAAACCCACCACCACCACCGAACTGGATCTGGTTGGCATGCAAAAGCTGATGAAGCTCGTCGATGCTTTGGAAGATGATGATGACGTGCAGCGCGTCACCACCAATTTTGAGGCCTCCGACGAGGTGATGTCCCAGCTCTGAGGACCTGGGCCCATCCGGCTCTGGACTTGCTGCGATCACAGGATTGCGGCCGGGTTTGGGGCGAGGGGCGGCCTGCGACAGACCATGATAAAACGGGCGTGCCATAGGGCGCGCCCTTTTTTGTTCGTCGAGCTTTCAAGCTGTCAGTTTTTTGGCGAACTTGCAGATCGCGACGAAACTAGGCACCGTTGGCGCGGCCAGCCACGCCAGACAACGATCCAGCCCTATCCCGCCGGGGTCAATACACCCGCTATGCGCAGGTCGCTGCGGCTGGGCGTCCACAGCGCAGAGGCCGGTGTTGCATAGATCTGGTCGATGAACGCCGCAGAAATACCCCGACCAGTCAGGAACCTGCGGTCGCGGGCCTGTTCGGCGGCCACATCCACCTGCGGCAGCCCGCCGCCGTAAGCCAGCTGATAGCTGTGAAAGCCCAAAACCGCCCCCGGCGCCAGATCCCGTTCCACCCCAGCGGCAAAGATCAAGGTGCAGGCGGAGGCGCAGGATCCTTCGGCCAGCGTATCCAGTTGATGATCCGCCACCAGCCGGGCGACGCCGCGCGCCTCATAGATCAGCCCGCCCTCGCTGCAGAGGGTGATGCGCTCAAGCGCGCTGTTCTCCGCAATCAGCGCCGCCACCCGTTTGGTGAGCCCATGCTGGATCTCCCCGGCCAGGCGCAGTTCGGTGCCATCCTGCGAAACCTCCAGCTGATAGCGCGCTTCGCGCTCCAGTCGCATCTGCTCGGCGGCGGAAATCTCGTCCGGTGCGGTGGCGATCAGCACTGCGTCCCACCACAGGGTCACGGTCGCAAATCCCGCAAACAGAATGGCCAGATAGCCGCCCCAGACCGGCACCATATGCCCGGTGCCAAGGATATGCTGATCAGCGCTGCGCAGAAACTGACGGATCTGCCAGATCATCAGCAGCAGATCGATCAGGATCAACCCATAAAGCACCCGCAACGGCAGCGTCACCACCTCGTTCAGCATCGACCACAGCACCAGCACACAGGCGCGCGGCAACACCACTTGCCACAGAAAACTGCGCCCCAATGTCAGATACTGGCGGGAGCGGTCTGACGGCGGCCGCGCGTTTGGGTCTGCGTCAGGTGATGTCATCGGCTGTGTCACGCGGGGGCATCTCCCTGTTTGCAAAAGCCTGTCACGAACGAAACCACCCAGCCTAAGTGGGGCGAAGGCGGCATCGGCCCGGCTGCGGGCGCTTGGTCCGCTGGCTGGGTCACCGGTTCGGTGGTCGTTTGGTGGCGGCGATATGGACGGGGTGATCTGACGGATCAGGCTCCTGTTTTATTGCCGCCCGCCTTGTTCAAGCCGACACTGTTAAACCGCCCCCGTCAAACCGACCCTGTCAAACCGCGCTATCCAAACCAGCCTATCAAAACCGGTCTTATTCAAGATAGTCCGCTGCCGAGTGGAGCACAGCCCGCGTCACCTGCGCAAGAGCAGGGGCCATCACCCGGCTGACCTGCCAGCTGAGCGGCACCGGTAAACTGCGCCCCGGGATCAACGGCACGAGCCGCCCCGCCGCCAGCGCCTCCCGCACCAGCGGCTCGGGGTTCATCCCCCAGCCGATGCCCGCCTCCGACGCCTCCACAAAGGCCTGGGCCGAGGGAACAAAATGCGCCGGGGGCCGCACGCCGCTTATGCCGTTCTGTTCCATCCAGCGGGTTTGCAACTGGTCCTTCGCGTTGAAGATCAGACAGGGCGCCTGCGCCAGGCTGTCAGCGGTGACACCATCTTTGAACCAGCGTGCGTGATAGCCGGGCGAGGCGGTCGCAACATAGCGCAGCGACCCCAACGCAAAGGCATCGCAGCCGGTGACAGGTTTCTGTCGGGCACAGACCGCCGCTGACACCTCGCCCCGTTGCATCCAATCGGCGCTGTGATCCTGATCATCCAGCACCAGATCAAACAGGATATCATCACAGGCCGACATCACCGGCAGAAACCAGGTCGCCAGACTGTCGGCGGTGATGGCCACGGTCACCCGAGCGGGATCCGCCGTGGGTGCCAATTGCAGATCACGGGAGACAGCAGCCTCCAGCAGCGCGACATCTTCGCCGTGTTTGGCAATTCGGATGCCCGCTTCGGTGCCCAAACAGGGCGTGCCGCGGCGCACCAAGGTGGTGCCAACCCGATCCTCCAACGCCTTGATCCGCTGCGAGATGGCAGAGGGGGTCACTGCCAGCGCATGGGCGGCTTGCTCAAACGAGCCAAACCGCAATACCGCCCCAAGGGCTGCCAGTTGATTGGGATCGAACCGCATTAGCTCTGCTTAATCTGGGTTATCATCTTTAATTTGAATACATCCACGCCCTGCCGTAGTCAAAGGCGCAACTCGCTCTCTCACCGCAAGGACGGCCCCGAATGTCTGCTTACCTCCCCACTTTCCTGCCCCCCAGTCTTGTTGGCGGGTTCTTCCTGGGCCTGAGCCTGATCATGGCGATTGGCGCGCAAAACGCCTTTGTCCTGCGGCAGGGGCTGCGGCAGCAGCATGTGTTCTGGATCTGCCTGACCTGCGCCGGATCCGATGCGCTATTGATTGTGGCCGGTGTTTTGGGATTTGGCAGCCTGGCGCTGGCGGTGCCGTGGTTTGAAACGGTCATGCGCCTTGGCGGTGCGGCATTCCTCCTCTGGTACGGTGCCCGCAGCCTGCGGTCAGCCTGGGCCGGAGGCGCGCAGTTGGACAGCAGCTCAGATGGCACTGCACCACAGGCCGCGCTCCTGCCGGTGCTGGCCACGGTGCTGGCGCTGACCTGGCTCAACCCCCATGTCTATCTGGATACCGTGGTTCTGCTGGGCTCGATCTCGGCGCATTATCCGCAGCCCCTGATCTTTGCGCTTGGCGCGGTATTGGCGAGTTTCACTTTCTTCTTCTCGCTCGGCTATGGTGCCAAAGTGCTGGCACCGCTGTTTGCCAAGCCCAGAGCCTGGCAGGTCTTGGATGCGCTTGTTGGGCTGACCATGTGGATCATCGCGGCAAAGCTGATCTGGATGTGACCTGGTAAGACGCGGCCCTCTGGGCCACGGGCCGCTAAGATGTGGTCTCTCTGGCCCACGGGTCGCACGGCGTTCCAGGGGGCGTGGGCCGTATTGCCTGCGCCGGTCTGCCGATTGTTACGACACATGTTAAGGGTTGTGCCCTGCCTGCGGCAATGCTCAGATGCGCCAATGACACGCAAACCCCCCGCACGTTCCGCTGAGCCAGGCCCATCTGCGCAGGTGTCGCCCGCAACCGGGGCCGCCACGCAAGGCAAAGCCCGGTCTACAGCCCAGCCCGCCGCCCAGCCGGTATTGGGCATTTTCTGGATGTTTCTGACGGGCCTGTGTTTTGTGGCGGTCACAGCACTGGTGAAATTTCTGGGCGACGGCATCCCACCGGCCCAATCGGCCTTTCTGCGCTACCTGCTTGGTCTGGTGTTTCTCCTCCCCATGATCGGCACGCTGCGGCGGCTGCGTCTGAGCCGCAAGCTGAAGGTGATGTTTGCGCTGCGTGGCTTTGTGCATACGCTTGGGGTGATGCTGTGGTTCTTCGCCATGACGCAGATCCCATTGGCGGAGGTGACGGCAATGCACTACCTGGCGCCGATCTATGTTTCGATTGGCGCGGCGCTGTTTCTGGGGGAGCGGATGGCCTTTCGCCGGATCTGCGCGATTGGAGTTGCCTTGATCGGTGCGCTAATCATCCTGCGTCCGGGATTTCGAGAGGTCGAACTGGGCCATCTCGCGATGATCTTCACGGCGCTGTCCTTTGGCGCCTCTTATCTGTTGGCCAAATCCACCGTTGATGGCAGCAACCCAGCCATCGTTGTGGCGATGCTGTCGCTGTGGGTGACGCTATTTCTGGCGCCGTTTGCCATTGCGGTCTGGGTTCAACCCAGCCTGTGGGAGATCGGGATCCTGTTTCTGGTCGCCTGTTTCGCCACGGCTGGCCATTATACGATGTCGATGGCCTTTGCCGCAGCACTAGTAGCGGTCACGCAGCCAGTAACCTTTCTGCAGCTATTGTGGGCTACGCTTTTGGGCGCTTTGGTGTTCGCTGAACCTGTGGATATCTGGGTGGTGTCGGGCGGTTGCCTGATCCTGGCTGCGGTCAGTTTCATCACCTGGCGCGAAGCGGCGCTGAAAAAACAGGCGGCTTCGGCTGAAAAATCAGCAGAAACATAGGGGTTTCATGAAACTGTCACCTAAGTGTGACATGCAGCACAGGGGGAATGGGGACGTCACAGTCATGAGACAACATGTGGTGAGGCAAATTGCGGCTCAGCTGTTTTGGGCGCTATCCGCGTGGATAGGCTGCTACCTTGCCATGGTCCCAACTGCCGCGCAGGCGGCCCCAACCTATGATGGGTTGGCCTATGATGGGTTGAAGGTCTGCAATGACACCCCCGTCCGCCAATCCATCAGTCTGGCTTATCGCGATGACGGGCGCTGGATCTCCTATGGGTGGTGGGACATTCCATCGGGCGATTGCCGCGCGGTGGTCGAGCAGCCGCTGCAAAACCGGTTCTATTACTTCCGCAGTGAAAGCCCGGGCTGGGAATTTCTCGACGAACGGATCGGATTTTGCATCGCGCCGGATGATTTCACCATCTATGGCGATCACGATTGCGGTGTGCGTGGTTACATCGCCGGGTCCTTTGCCAAAATCGACACGCGTCCCGTGAACGGCGGCAGCGACAGTCTCAGCGCGGCCACCACAGCGCCGGGCACGCCAAAGTTCGACACGTCCAGCCGACCGAAGGGCAAGCGGTTTTTCACCAAATTCCTCTCGTCCCATTCAGTGCCGCAGGCACAGGCAGGCCCCTTGCTGGGGGCGACGGTTCAGGCCGGTGGCGCGCAGCGCAACCTGGCGGTCGAAGCCAATTTTCTGGGCTGTGACACGCGCCGTGGTGATGGGGTGACGCAATGCACTTTCATCACCGACGATGGGTTGATCTGCGTTGATGATGACGGTTTGACCGACGCCGCACTGTTCGAGCGGCTGGAGGCGGTGAAACCCGGGGATGATGTGGCGCTGCAGATCGGTGTGCTCAGCCGGTTTGACAGGGTGACCCGCGGGTTTCTGCTGGACATGACGCAGCTTGAGGAGGCCACCGACCAGCTCCAGACCACTGCCCAGACCGCGGGTTTGTCCAGCGCCTATTCAAGCGGGCAGAGCACAACGGCCCCCGCAGCGCAAGGCGCACAGGACACTCAGGCTGTATCGGGCATCACCGGCAACGTGTTGGAACAGCTCGAAGGGCACTGGGTGTCGGCCGAAGACAGCTATGATCGCTTCACCATCTCTGGCCGGGAACGCCGCAACTTCTACGGCGATATGGAAACCTCCGTCGACCGGCTGGCCCTCACAGACACATGCGGGGAGAGCCGCGGGCAGGGGCCTTATCTGCTCGCGCGGGGCGATGTCAGCGGCGATGACCTGTGTTACCGGATCATTGCGCTGGATGCAGAGGGGCTGACCCTGGCGTATCTGCCGCGCGGCAATGAACTGCGCTACCTGCGGCAACCTGCGGCCACGCACTGACCGCGCGCTCTGCGTACTGCAGGGATCTAGCGATCAATACCGAAGATCTGACACCAAATGATCGGCGCGCCGGGCCAATCGCCAGGGGGTGCCGTAACTAGGGGCTGCTCCTCGGGCCCTGTCAGGAGATCACCAGATCCACCACCCGATGCGCGGCCAGCCGTGCTTTGGTCGGGTCCAGCGGACCATCGGATTGCGCCGCCTGCAGCCAGACGCCATCCATGTAACACTGCAGCGCCTGACGCGCGGTTTCGACACCCTCTGCGGGCAATAACCGGCGCAATTCGGCCAGGAAATGGCTGCGCACACGGTGGCGGTTGATTCTGTGCAGCCTCGACAGCCGCTGCGAATAAGGCGCGCTGGCCCAGAACTGCATCCACAGGCTGCATTGGGCCACTTCAAACAAAGTGTCGTCGAAATTCGCGTTCATCACCGCATACAGCCGCTCCCGAGGGGTGGTGGCGGTGGCATATTCGCGGATCATGGCCTGTTTCAGCTTGTTGAGCAGATGGCGCATCGTGGCCTCCATCAACCCTTCCTTGGAGCCGAAATAATAGTTGATAGACGCCGCGGATGCCCCAGCTTCCCGGGCAATTTCCGCCATGGTTACAACGCTATAGCCCCGCCGATGGACGGCGATCACTGTGGCTTCAATCAATTCTTCATTGCGGATGTCGCGAATACGTTTTCTGCCCATACCAGAGTTTTGCGTCACATGGGGCGATCTTTCAACTCCTGTTATCAGAATTCTGAAACTTGAATGGCCATTCAAAAAATAGTTTTGAGATGACGCTTTTCATGTTACCCCTGCCGCGAAGCATAAGGACGATGCCCAGACGACGGCAATTGTCCGACAAAGGAAGACAAGAATGACGACAATTGTATCTGCAGGGGTGTTTCTGGCGTTTGCGCTGGTTCTGTTCTGCGTCATCAAATGGTGGAACCTGCGCATCGTCGGGGTCACCCCCGTGCCGCTGTTCACCTTCATCGCCATCCTGTTCACCTCCGGTCTGGATGTGGGTCTGGTGATGTTCCCGCTGGCGTTTGATTTCCCACTCTATGCCGACACCGCAGCCGAGCCCGCCTATGCCTTCACCAATCCGCTGGCGTTGGAGTTTGGCTTCTGGGGCTTTCTGATCTGGGCGTTCTACTTCCTGACCACCTTTTATTTCTGCGCCATTGAACCGCGGGTGAAGTTCTTCGAAATTCCGCTGGTCCGCTTTATCAACAACATGGTGATCATCACCACTTGCGCCTTCACCGGTGCGCTCTTCCTGATCTACATGCCCTATTACATTGCTGAGGTCGGCGACGGGGAAACCGTGATCCCGGCCTTCTATGTGATCTGTTTCCTGGTTATTCTGGCGGCGACCTATTCCTCCACCGACATCAAATATGTGCGCATCCTGTCGCTCAGCTCGACCTTCATCTTTATCGCGCTGATCCTGGGGATGTGGGCCTATGCGGGCATGGGGTTCGGAGAGTTCCTGGCAGTGTCCTCCAACATCGGCGGCTATTTTGCGAACCTGCATAAATTCGTTGTGCCGCTGACCGACTACCACGAATTCTACCTGTTCTGGTGGTTTGCCTGGTCCATCATGATCGGCCAGTTCACCGCGCGCTTTGTGGGTGGGCTGAAAACCTGGCAGCTGCTGGCCGCGCTGTTGGTGTTGCCGTCGATCCCGCTCGCGGTGTGGTTCTCGGTGCTGTATTTCTACCACCTGAACGCCATCCCCACAGCTGGTCTGATCAATTGGTCGATGACCATCGTGGGCATCCTGTTCGTGATCAACTCGTTTGACTCGCTGATCCGCCTGTACACCGACAATCTCAATCTGTCGCCAGACCGGCTGGGCAAATTGCCCTATGTGATCGGCAACGCGGTGGCGCTGTTTGCTCTGACCCTCGCGTTTCAGACGCAATGGCTGCAGATCCACTGGGTTGGCACCGTGGTGATCGGGCTCTACGTGGCCTGCTTTATCTACATCGTTCTGCGCAAGCGGAACGCGGTCTTGGCGATCAACACCTCGCCTGAGGCCAACACATTGGATTTCAACCGCATCAAGGCGGTGCATTGATCCAGCCTCTCAGGCCCCAAAACCCCGGGGGCCTGAGGCGACTGCAAGACACGCGCGCCACACATAACGGCACGCAAACCACCCGCAGGGCCGGACCGCCGGGCCTGCGCACCGAGACAGCGGATCAATCCGCAGACGACCCCGCACAGCAACCGGCACTGGACAGCAATCCGCCGACGACCCAGTGCCCACCGAAGGAGAGAGCGCCCATGAAAGACAGCCATGCGTCATTAGCGGCAGGAATGTCGCGATCCAGCGCGCGCCTCCCCATCCGATTACGCCTGAGTGGACCCGGTGTGTGAACCGGGTGTGTTGATCGGCTGAGTGAGCCAAACCAGACGTCGCGTTGCGGCCACCGGTCCAAACTTCCCGGCCCAACCTTCCTGGCCACGACCCGCGCCCATGCGCAAACACCGACACTGAAACAGATACCGACACGAACACTCCGGCGCTTTTGACCTCGCCATATCCCTGCACTTAATTGGACAGACCGACATCATGACCCATCCAGCACAGCCAACCGCAAGCCACTTCATCAACGGTGCCTACGTTGAAGACACAAGCGGCACTCCCATCCCTGTGATCTACGCCGCCACTGGCGAGCAGATCGCCACCGTCTATGCCGCGACCCCTGCGATCGTCGATCAGGCACTGGCCTCGGCCAAGGCCGCGCAAAAAGCCTGGGCCAAGATGACCGGAACCGAACGTGGCCGCATCCTGCGCCGCGCCGCCGACATCATGCGCGAACGCAACCACGAGCTTTCGGTGCTGGAAACCTACGACACCGGCAAACCGCTGCAGGAAACGCTGATCGCGGACGCCACATCCGGCGCAGACTCGCTGGAATACTTCGGCGGTCTGGCGGCCAGCCTGACGGGCGAACATATCCCGATGGGCGAAGACTGGGTCTACACCGTGCGCGAGGCGCTTGGCGTCTGCGTCGGCATCGGGGCCTGGAACTACCCGACACAGATCGCCTGCTGGAAAGGCGCGCCCGCCCTGGCTTGTGGCAACTCCATGGTGTTCAAACCGTCGGAAACCACACCTCTGTGTGCGCTGAAAGTGGCCGAAATCCTGCATGAGGCAGGCCTTCCCGCGGGGCTTTACAATGTCATTCAGGGCATGGGCGAAGTGGGCAGCGCGCTGGTCACCGACCCCCGCGTCGACAAAGTCTCGCTGACCGGATCGGTTCCCACCGGCAAGAAAGTCTATGCTGCCGCCGCCGAGGGTATGAAACACGTCACAATGGAATTGGGTGGCAAGTCGCCTCTGATCATTTTTGACGATGCCGATATCGACAACGCTGTTGGCGGTGCCATCAACGGCAACTTCTACTCCTCCGGTCAGGTGTGTTCGAACGGCACCCGTGTGTTCGTGCAAAAAGGCATCAAGGAAAAATTCCTCGCCCGTCTGGCTGAACGCACTGGCAACGCCATCCTTGGCGATCCGCAGGACGAAGCTACCAGCTTTGGGCCCATGGTCAGCGAAAACCAGATGAACATCGTTCTGGGCTACATCGAGAAGGGCAAAGACGAAGGTGCCCGCCTGATCTGCGGTGGCAAACGCGCCGAGATGGATGGCTTCTTTGTGGAGCCCACGGTGTTTGCCGATGTCACCGACGACATGACCATCGCCCGCGAAGAGATCTTTGGCCCGGTGATGTCGGTGCTTGATTTCGACACCGAAGAAGAAGTGATCGCCCGCGCCAATGACACCGAATTCGGCCTGTCCGCTGGTGTCTTCACCAGCGATTTCAGCCGGGCGCACCGTGTGATCGACCAGTTGGAGGCAGGCAGCTGCTTCATCAACTCCTACAATGACGCCTCGGTCGAAGCCCCCTTCGGCGGCGTGAAAGCCTCGGGCGTTGGTCGGGAAAACTCCAAGGAAGCGATCAAACACTTCAGCCAGGTCAAATCGGTCTACGTCCGTATGGGCGGCGTCGAAGCCGCTTTCTGATCGCGCGTGTGATTTCAATCTGAACATGGGGCGGCCCGCTTGCGACCCAGGGCCGCCCGCAATGACTATCGAGAGACGCAATGAACGCAGATTACGTGATTGTTGGTGCTGGCTCGGCCGGCTGTGCCATCGCTTATCGCCTGTCAGAGGCAGGCCATAAGGTGCTGGTGATTGAACATGGCGGCAGCGACGCAGGCCCGTTTATCCAGATGCCGGGTGCGCTCAGCTATCCGATGAACATGCCGCTCTATGACTGGGGCTACAAATCTCAGCCGGAACCACATCTCGGCGGGCGCGAGCTGGTCACACCGCGCGGCAAGGTCATTGGCGGCTCGTCCTCGATCAACGGCATGGTCTATGTGCGCGGCCACGCCGGGGACTACAACCATTGGTCTGAAAGCGGCGCGACCGGCTGGTCCTATGCCGATGTGCTGCCGTATTTCAAACGGATGGAAACCTGGAACGACCGGGGCCATGGTGGTGACCCGGATTGGCGCGGCAAAGACGGCCCGCTGCATGTGACCCGCGGTCCACGCGACAACCCGCTGCACGATGCCTTTGTTTCCGCGGGCGAACAGGCGGGCTATCCGGTGACAGCGGACTACAACGGCGAGCAGCAAGAGGGCTTTGGCCCGATGGAGATGACCGTCTACAAAGGTCAGCGCTGGTCTGCCGCAAACGCCTATCTGAAGCCTGCGTTGAAACGCGACAACTGCGATCTGATCCGCGCATTGGCCCGCCGGGTGGTGATCGAAGACGGGCGCGCCGTGGGTGTTGAAATCGAACGCGGCGGCAAGATCGAAGTGATCCGCGCCAACCGCGAGGTGATCCTGTCGGCGTCCTCCATCAACTCGCCCAAACTTCTGATGTTGTCTGGCATCGGTCCGGCGGAGCATCTGGCCGAACACGGCATTGAGGTCATCGCAGACCGCCCCGGCGTGGGCCAGAACCTGCAGGATCACTTGGAATTCTACTTCCAGTTCGCCTCCAAACTGCCGATCACCCTGTTCAAATACTGGAACCTGTTCGGCAAGGCTTGGGTTGGGGCGCAATGGCTGTTCTCCAAAACCGGCCTGGGTGCCTCCAACCAGTTCGAGAGCGCGGCCTTCATCCGCTCCGACAAAGGCGTGGACTATCCGGACATTCAATATCACTTCCTGCCCATTGCGGTGCGCTACGACGGTCAGGCCGCAGCCGAAGGCCACGGTTTTCAGGCCCATGTCGGCCCGATGCGCTCGGATTCGCGCGGCGAGATCACGCTGGCCTCCAGCGATCCCAAGGACGCGCCGAAGATCCTGTTCAACTACATGTCGACGGAAAAGGACTGGGAAGATTTCCGCAAATGCATCCGCCTGACCCGCGAGATTTTTGCTCAGGACGCGATGAAACCGTTTGTGAAACACGAAATCCAACCCGGTGACGCGCTGCAAAGCGATGAGGAGCTGAACGGTTTCATCCGCGAGCACGTCGAAAGCGCCTATCACCCCTGCGGCACCTGTAAAATGGGTGCAGCGGACGATCCGATGGCGGTGGTCGATCCCGAATGCCGTGTGATTGGCGTGGATGGCCTGCGTGTGGCAGACAGCTCGATCTTCCCGCGCATCACCAATGGCAATCTCAACGGTCCCTCGATCATGACAGGTGAAAAAGCCTCCGATCACATTCTGGGTCGCCGTTTGCCCGCCTCCAATGCGCAGGCCTGGTTCAATCCGAACTGGCAGACCGCACAGCGTTGAAACCGCGCGGATCCACCACAAAACCAATCAGGGGCCCGCATCGTTTTGGCGCGGGCCTCTATTGTTGCGGTCAGTTTGGGTGGCGAACATGAGCCGTCACAAGACACCGCAAATGGATCCCAAAATGCCCCAGCCGTCTCCGGTTTGATCCGGGTCAAAGTGCGGGCGATTACAATGCGCTAGATCTGGGCCAACGCAGATAGAAGGAGCGCATTATGTCCAACACCCCACATGAGCTGGCCGCCGAATTTCCCGAAAAACGCGAGCAAATTCAGGCGCTGAAACAATCCGACGCCCATTTCGCCAAACTCGCCGACAGCTATCACGATGTGAACCGCGCGGTGCATCGCGCCGAAACCAATGTGGAGCCGGTTGGCGATCAGGCCGAAACCGATTTGCGCAAGCAACGTGCCGCGCTGAAAGATGAAATCTGGGCGATGCTGTCCAAAGCCTGATTGCAGGCTCAGTTCACCTCATAGGGCAGGACGCCGCGTTGATCTGTGTTGATGGTCAAGCGGCGTTCTAGCGGCGGCACCGAGCGCTGGTGGCACTCGGCCCGTTCGCAGATCCGGCAGGAAATCCCGATCGGCTCATAGGCGCTGTCATTGCTCACATCCAGCCCGTCCGCGTAGACCAGAGCATCGGCGTGGCGCACCTCGCAGCCAAGCGCAATGGCGTAGCGCCGCACCGGCGCACCATAGGAGCCGCCCGATTTGGACACATCCCGCGCCAGCGAAATGTAACGCACCCCATCGGGGGTTTCAGCCAATTGCCGCAGAAACCGCCCCGGCGTTTCAAACGCGCGATGCACATTCCACAGCGGGCAGGCCCCGCCAAAGCGGGCAAATTGCAGCCGCGTTGCGGAATGGCGTTTGGTGATCGTGCCGGCCTGATCGACCCGCACAAAGAAGAAGGGCACGCCTTTGGCGCCGGGCCGTTGCAGCGTCGACAGACGATGGGCCACCTGTTCGATGGACGCGCCAAACCGGTTGGACAACCGCTCCAGATCGTGCCGGTAGCTCTGCGCCGCCTCCAGAAACCTGTTGTAGGGCATCATGGCCGCGCCTGCGAAGTAATTGGCCAGACCAATTTTCGCGATGGACCGGGCGGCATCGCTTTGGAACCGGGCGAAATCCAGCGTTGCTTCCAGCAGGTCATTCTGCCGCAGCAGTGCCACCTGCAACAACAGTTGAAACAGCTGTGTCTGCGGCGAGGCCCGTGCCGACAGATGCAGGATCTTGTGGCTGCTGTCATAGCGGCGCAGCCCGTCGATATCGCTCCAGACCACTTTGATATCCGCATGTTCCAGTGCCGCAATCGCTGCGCTGCGGGTGTCCAGCTTGCCTGCAAAATGCTCCGCCGCGCGATCCACCGCATCGATGTAGTTGTCGCAATAATGGAAGAAATCGCGCACTTCCTCCCAAGGCGACGCCTGCAGCCGCGCGTCCTCCCGCCCGAGGGCCTCATCCAGCGATGCCAGCCGCTCGTGGGTCTGCCGATAGGCCCGGTGTAGCGATAAAAACGCCCGCGCCAGCGCCGGGGCGTTGGAGGCCGTCAGCCGCAGATCCGCGATCGGTGGGATGTCCTCGGCGAAAACCGGATCGGCCATCACCTCTCGCATGTCGCTGACCAGCCGTTCGCTGTCTCCGGTCGACAGTTCGGTGACATCCAGGCCGAACTCCTGCGCCAGCGCCAGCACCACCGTGGTCGACAGCGGTCGGTTGTTGTTTTCCATCTGGTTCAGATAGGGCAGGGACACGCCCAATTTGGCTGCAAATTCCTTTTGCGTCAGCGACAGCCGCAACCTCATTTCCCGCAGTTTTGCACCGGCGTAGAGTTTTTGTTGCGCCACGGCAGGCTCCTTTGCAAATTGGTTACCGCCAAACTGTAGAATTGCAAAGTTCTGGACGCAAGCGCGCAGGCCATCTCTGCTGACTTCGCTCCTTGTGGTTCACCAGTAGTGGTTCAGCCGGTGGCCCAGCGATCCCCAGCTACGTCCTGTGCGTTCAGAGATTCAGCCTGCGCTCCCGCCGGATCACCACCAGGATGGAAACCCCGCCCAGAACGGCAGTGGCAGTCATGATCTGCAGCAGGGGCGTCGCGGTCGATCCGGGCACCAGAAGATAACCGGCAAAGGCGCTCAGGCCCGCGCCCACGCCAATCATGATCGCGCCCGCGAGGCCGGATGCCGTGCCTGCCAGATGTGGCCGGACGGAAATGGCCCCGGCGGTGGCATTGGGAATGGCCATCCCGTTGCCGATGCCCACCAGCGTCATAAAGCCAAAGAAGGAGTAGACCGAATCCATCCCCGCCAGCGCCAAAGCCAGCGACAGGCTGACACCGGAGGTGTTGATGATGGTGCCGCGCAGAACCATCTGGTTCACACCGACCCGGACCGAAAACCGCCCAGAGATGAAATTGCCAACAAAATATCCCACCGCAGGGGAGGAGAAATAGAGCCCCAGCTCCGCCGGACCCAAGCCATAGATCTGCGTGCCGACAAATGGCGCGCCGCCGAGATAGGCAAAAAACGCCCCCGACGACAGGCCAGAGGCCAGTGAATAGCCCCAAAACCGCGGTGAGCGCAGCAGTTTGGGATATTCGCGGAACTGCCCGATCAGCGTCTTGCCGCTCTTCTGCGCGGTTTCACCGAGGTCATAGAACGCGATCAGATAGGTCAGCGCGCCAAGCGCGATCAGTAGCCAGAAATTGGCCTGCCAGCCCACCGCCTCCTCCAGCACCCCGCCGATCACCGGGCTGATCATCGGCACAACGGCCATGCCCATGGTGACATAGGCGATCATGCTGGCCGCTTCCGGTCCTTCGCAGATGTCGCGCACCGCTGCCCGGCTCAACACCATGGTGGCCGCGACAATCGCCTGGCAGAGGCGGCAGAACAGGAAAACCTCTGCGGTTGGGGCATAAAGACAGCCCAGTGTGGCCAGCAGAAATAGGATCATGCTCCACAAGATCACGGGGCGGCGGCCAAATTTGTCCGACACCGGCCCGATGAAGATCTGCACCACGGCGCTCATCGCAAGGTAGAGCGCAACGGACAGCTGCATCAGGCTGTAATCTGCATCAAAATAGAGCGCCATCCCCGGCAGCGAGGGCAGGAAGATATTCATCGCCAGGGCGGACAGCCCCGACAGCAGGATCAACGTGCCAAGCGTGGGATGGGAGGTGCGGTTGAGAAACCGCCGCGGAATAGTTCGCATGTGAAGGATCTAGGTCACGCCGCGGCGATTGTCCACTGTTCTAGGGTCAGACCAGCAAATCGTCGCTGATCTCCAAAATGGTCGTATTGCGCACTGTGACACTGTGGTTGCCATCAAGGTCGAACAGCACGTCACCGTCCACTTCCTGCGCCAATGCCAGCAACTCGGCGACGCTGCCGTGGCCGGTGATGCGGATGCTGTCGATGTCATCCTGGAAATCGCGGATCACGTCGTTGCCGCCATTGTTGACATAGATGAATTCATCGGCCCCGGCATTGCCGCTCAACCGGTCGTTGCCAAGCATGCCGTTCAGCTTGTCATTTCCGGCGCCGCCAATCAGCAGATCCCAGCCTTTGTTGCCGCTCAACACATCATTGCCTTCACCGCCGCGCAGCGTGTCGCGGCCATTGCCGCCCAAGAGCGTGTCTGCCCCCTTGTTGCCATAGAGCGTATCGGTGCCATTGCCCCCCAGCAGCCGGTCGCGGCCCGCCGCACCTGACAGATCGTCGCTGCCTGCCTGGCCATACACCGTGTCGGCACCATTGCCCGCGTTGACCGTATCCGCGCCGCTGCCGGCCATCAGCATATTGCCCACGCCGTTGCCATAGATCAGGTCCGCACCGCCGCTGCCGATGGCATCTTCGATGGTCACGCCATCGGCGATCACCACATCGCTGTTGGAATCAAAGCTGGAAAACTGCATCTCCCGCAGGTTCAGCGTCACCCCCGCGCTGCGGTCGCTCGCGTCGAGCGTGTCGCGCCCGCCGGTGTCCCAGATCACATCGACCGTGTCGTTGCGCGCGCCAGTGTAGATCGAATTGCCGGTGTTGTTGTCGACCGACCCCCAAATATCCTGCAGCGCGATCACATCAAAGAGCATCATGCCATCACTGTCCAACCCGTTCAGCGGGTTGGGGGTGTAGGACATCACCGAATAGAGGTTGTTTTCAAACTCCTCCGGCAGGGCAGGGTTGGCTTCGAACGGGTGTTGCAGCCCCATGGCGTGGCCCAGCTCGTGGAAGATCAGGCTTTCATAGATCGGGTCCGACATGTCGTAGCTGGCGTCAAAGACCGCAAACCCATCCCAGCTGGAAATCGTGTCGCCAAAGAAGCTGATGCTGTAGCCGCCAGTTCCGGCTGTATTGCCGGGCAGCGAGACCATGCCGAGGTTCAGATCCGGATCGCCAGAATTGGTCGTCTCGACGAATTCGACGTTCAAGAATGTCTCCACCTGGTCAAAGACCGTGCGAAAGGCGGCTTCTTCTGCGGCGGTGAAGCTGCGCCAGCCGCTGTAGCTGCTGTTGGTTGGCAAATCGGCCGGGGCGCTGTTGCCTGCAAACTGATAGGTGATTTCCAGCCGGTCATCGTCTGCGGTGTTCAGCGGGTTGCGGCTGTAAAAACTGTCAAACTGCAAAGCGCGCAGGATCTGGTCGGTGGGCAACATCGGCGTCATTCCATTTTGATTGTTCGCCCCCGGTGATACGAGCCCACCGGTTACCACATCAAGAACGCCTGCGTCCTGATCGCGAATTGCGCGGTTCTGCGCTGATTTGCAAATATTCAGATCCTCTACGCAAATGGTTTGCAAATTTGCCAATAAGTCCTTTGGCTTCATTTGCACTGCGGCTATGGTCGGCGGAAATTCATTAGGGGGCATGGCCATGAAAGACATCCTTTCCGAGCTGGAAGAGCGCCGCGACGCTGCGCGTTTGGGCGGCGGACAGAGACGCATCGACGCCCAGCACGGGCGTGGCAAACTGACCGCGCGGGAGCGGATCGAACTGCTGTTGGATGAGGACAGCTTCGAAGAGTTCGATATGTTCGTGGCCCACCGCTGCACCGATTTCGGCATGGAACAGCAGCGCCCTGCCGGGGATGGCGTGGTAACCGGTTGGGGCACCATCAACGGGCGCATGGTCTATGTCTTCAGCCAGGATTTCACCGTCTTTGGTGGCTCGCTGTCGGAAACCCATGCCCAGAAGATCTGCAAGATCATGGATATGGCGGTGCAGAACGGGGCGCCGGTCATCGGCATCAACGATTCCGGTGGCGCACGGATCCAGGAAGGTGTCGCCTCTCTCGCAGGCTACGCCGAGGTGTTCCAGCGCAACATCATGGCCTCTGGCGTGGTGCCGCAGATCTCCGTGATCATGGGCCCCTGTGCGGGTGGTGCGGTCTACTCGCCTGCGATGACCGACTTTATCTTCATGGTCAAAGACACCTCTTACATGTTTGTCACTGGCCCCGATGTGGTGAAAACTGTCACCAACGAGGTGGTCACCGCCGAGGAGCTGGGCGGTGCCTCCACCCATACCAAGAAGTCTTCGGTCGCCGATGGGGCCTTTGAAAACGATGTCGAGGCATTGGCCGAAGTGCGCCGCCTGGTCGATTTCCTGCCGCTCAACAACCGGGAAAAACCGCCTGTGCGGCCGTTCTTTGACGAGCCGGGACGGATCGAAACCTCGCTCGACACCTTGATCCCAGACAACCCCAACACCCCCTACGACATGAAGGAGCTGATCCTCAAAGTCGCGGATGAGGCGGATTTCTACGAAATTCAGGAAGATTTCGCCAAGAACATCATCACCGGGTTCATCCGTCTTGAGGGGCAGACCGTTGGTGTCGTGGCCAACCAGCCGATGGTTCTGGCCGGTTGTCTGGACATCGACAGCTCCCGCAAAGCGGCGCGGTTTGTGCGCTTCTGCGACTGTTTCGAAATCCCAATCCTGACGCTTGTGGATGTTCCGGGCTTCTTGCCGGGCACCAGCCAGGAATATGGCGGCGTGATCAAACATGGCGCGAAACTGCTCTTTGCCTATGGCGAGGCAACGGTGCCAAAGGTCACCGTGATCACCCGCAAGGCCTATGGCGGGGCCTATGACGTGATGGCGTCGAAACACCTGCGTGGCGATTTCAACTATGCTTGGCCGACCGCGGAAATCGCGGTGATGGGCGCCAAAGGCGCGACCGAGATCATTCACCGGGCCGATCTGGCCGAACCGGAGAAGATCGCAGCCCACACAAAGGATTACGAAGAGCGTTTCGCAAATCCCTTTGTCGCGGCGGAACGCGGCTTCATTGATGAGGTCATCATGCCGCAATCCACCCGCAAGCGCGTCAGCCGCGCCTTTGCCGCCCTGCGTAACAAGCAACTCAAGAACCCGTGGAAAAAACACGACAATATCCCACTGTAACAACACACCAATCACGGATTGGCAGGGATAGGGTCGCGCCGAAGGGTAAACGAAATATGTGCGTGGTCGCTGCCCCGGCCTTGATCTTGGGTCAGCCGCCCGCACAGCCCGGAAATCCGGCGGCTGAGATAACAAAAGGTTAAGCTTGTTCAGGCGCTTGCGGGCAATAGCTCACCTTCGGGGTCATTGTTCCCAAAATGCAAACAATTTGAGCGGTCACAGCTGCGGCTGCTCAAAATATCCTCACTATTTGACATGAAAGCCGAATCTGCTCCATGATCCGCGTCAGTTCGTTTCAGAAAGCGCGCACCACGTGTGCAGCGCCTGCAGCCCCGGCAGGAGGAGCCCATGCATTTTGGGGTCGGGGCTGCGGTAATGAACACCGCAGACCATCTGGCACCTTTGTTGCATTCGCCCTCGCGACGGCCCTGTCGGTCGCGCTGATCGGATCGCCATCGCGGGCCGCGTCCGACGGCGCAGCCAAAGGGTTCACCTTGCAGTCAGGCCTCTCCGTCTCGCTGCATGAGGTGTTGTTGGACGAGCGTGCGGGCGCTCAATGGGCGCGGTTCCGGTTCCTCGCGCCAGATATTGCGCAGGATCCAGATGCCGACCAGGATCCAGATACCGAAGAAGGCAGCGCCGCGGCGCTGTCCTATGAGGACATCACCGCCGATTTCGACCATCTTTGCGCCTCGCTGGTTCTGGCCTATCTGAAACAGCGCCAGCTGCAGCCGGCCAAAGTGATCCTCTCGCTCTCTGATCGCGTGGTGCCCTTCGGCAAGGCCGATCCAACCGCCACCCAATATTTCGAAAGCTACCGCCCCGAAGGCGACAGCTGCGTGTGGGAGGCGTTCTGATGTCACCGCACCCTCACACAGACCACCGCAACCAAAACCACGCAGGGATCTGCGCACCGGCTCGTCCCACTCAGCGTTCAAGCCACGCCAAGTCAGCAACGATCGCCCCCAACTGGCGCTTTTTTGCAGCGGCATCGGCGGAATTTCACGCTGCATCCGCTTTGCCATGTGCAATCGCCCCAGGCTTCGCTAGGGTTGCACCGGACCCTGGGACAGGGGTCTGCACATTGAGGATGAGCCCAGCGGCGGTGCGACCGTTCGCAGGTTTCGGAAAAACAAACAGGAGACAGAAATGTCCAAGAGCATTAAATTCATGGCCCTCGCGGGTCTTCTCGCTGCCGTCGCAGCCTGCGCCAGCCAGGAAGAAGAATACATCGTTGTCGACCCAGAGCCGATTTCGGTCGAGCCAACCCACACCGGCAAGTTCAAGTAATCACTTCAGGGGTCCGGCCCTGCGGCCGGATTCCACCGTTCCGCGGGGTGCCGGACAGGAGGCACCACCATGCTAAAGCACCGCGGATTTCCCGGCCGACTGCCGGGCACCGATTTCCAATTCACCATTCGCCGCCCCAATCCCAAAGGGGTGACACCCATCACGCAGCGTGAACGCTTCCGGGATCGCCGCCCGGCGGACCGTCGCGCTGATGCCGGTTTCATGCAGGCGCTGTGGGAGAACTTTGGCGACCAACCGTTTGAGCGCGGCAATCTCGATGCCGGGCGGCTCAGCTGGTTGTTTGGCCGCGAGGTCGTGGCCGCAGAAGATCCGTTTGATCCGGCAAGCTATGAGGCGTTTCTGGTGATCGACGTTGCCGTGGCGCAGTTGTCGTTTCCCGAAGCCTTCGACGGCGGGCGGCTGTAACATGACGGCTGCGCTGACATATCAGGCGGAGCGCGCACCAGCTGCCAAAGGGCAGGTGGCAGCGGCGATGTCTGATGTCAGCGCTTGGTCCAGTGCGGGTCCTCGGCCTCTGGCTGGTGCGACCGATACATCTGGCCGCATCGGCGTGTTTTTGCAGGTAGATGATCAATTTGCGCGAGTTCCCGCCCGATCTGATGGGTTTGCCCACCACAGGCTGGCCCCGCGTCAAACAGCGTGCATGCTGATGAAGACAGCACAGTGTGTCTTGCCTCTGGCTGTCTTGCATCTGGCCCAACCTCTTCGTCCAGTCGGGAAGGTCAATGGACAGGCCTGCCGCCCCAATCGCAGCCTGTCTGTGGTTTCCGCAGATGCAAAGGCGGAAGCTTGCCAATTGCCCCCCAGTCTTTGGCAGGCTCCCGCGCATAAATTGCCTCGAAACTCCGATGTATTGTCTTTGCTAAACCCAGCGTCAAAACCTGGCTCCAGCACGCAGACAAACAACAAAGGATCTCTTTCATGCAGGCAAAACCCATTCTTGCGGCGCTCGCCCTGTGTTCGACCCTCGTCGCTTGCGGCGACACCACTGGCGAACAGGTGGTCTATGGTGCCGGTGCCGGGGCGCTTGGTTCGGCGCTCTTGGACGGTAATCTCGTCACCGGCGCCGCAGTTGGCGCTGCGGCCAATGTCATCTTCTGTAAGGAAAACCCCAGCCGCTGCTAAGCGCGCAGGCCACGCTGCCAATCGCCCAGGCCAAGTTGCCAAGCAAACAGGCACGGCTGCAGATCTGACATCTCACACGACATTTCGCACGACCAGAACGGCTGCGCATCAGGGCTCTCCTGGCGCAGCCGTTTTTCGTGTGCCTCGTAACTTTGGGCCCGGGGCAGCAGCCGCCGCATCCGGCCCAAGATCATCCGACCCAGCCAAGACAAGGGACTTCCTATGTTTGACAAGATCCTGATCGCCAACCGGGGCGAGATCGCCTGCCGCGTCATCAAGACCGCCCGCAAGATGGGTATCAAAACCGTCGCGATTTATTCTGACGCGGACAAACAGTCCCTGCATGTGCAAATGGCGGATGAAGCGGTCCACATCGGCCCGCCACCAGCCAATCAGTCCTACATCGTCATCGACAAGGTGATGGAGGCGATCAAATCCTCGGGCGCGCAGGCCGTGCATCCGGGCTATGGCTTCCTGTCGGAAAACGCCAAATTCGCCGAGGCGCTGGAGGCCGCAGGCGTGGCCTTCGTCGGCCCGCCCAAGGGCGCAATCGAAGCGATGGGGGACAAGATCACCTCCAAGAAAATCGCCCAAGAGGCCGGTGTCAGCACCGTTCCCGGCTACATGGGCCTGATCGAAGACGCCGAAGAGGCGGTGAAAATCTCCAACGAGATCGGCTATCCGGTGATGATCAAAGCCTCCGCTGGTGGTGGTGGCAAGGGCATGCGCATCGCTTGGAACGACGACGAGGCCCGCGAAGGGTTTCAGTCCTCCAAAAACGAGGCGGCAAACTCCTTTGGCGATGACCGGATCTTCATCGAGAAATTCGTGACGCAACCGCGCCACATCGAAATTCAGGTGCTGTGTGACGCCCATGGCAATGGCATCTACCTGGGCGAGCGCGAATGCTCCATCCAGCGCCGCAACCAGAAGGTCGTCGAAGAAGCGCCAAGCCCCTTCCTGGACGAAGAAACCCGCCGCGCGATGGGCGAACAATCGGTCGCGCTGGCCAAGGCCGTTGGCTATGCCTCTGCGGGCACTGTGGAATTCATCGTCGACGGGGAGAAGAACTTCTACTTCCTTGAAATGAACACCCGCCTGCAGGTGGAACACCCCGTGACCGAGCTGATCACCGGTGTCGATCTGGTGGAACAGATGATCCGCGTCGCCAATGGCGAGCCGCTGAGCATCGCGCAAGAAGACGTGCAACTGAACGGCTGGGCCATCGAAAACCGTCTGTATGCCGAAGATCCCTATCGCAACTTCCTGCCCTCGATTGGGCGTCTCACCCGCTATCGCCCGCCGATGGAGGTGGCTGCTGGCCCGATGGTGGACAACAATGTCTGGCATGGCGACACCCCCACTGGCGACACGGCTGTGCGCAATGACACCGGCGTCTATGAAGGCGGCGAAATCTCCATGTATTACGACCCGATGATCGCCAAGCTGTGCACCTGGGGTCCGACCCGTGACAAGGCGATCGAGGCCATGCGCGTCGCGCTCGACAGTTTTGAGGTGGAAGGCATCGGTCACAACCTGCCATTTGTGGCTGCGGTGATGGATCATCCGAAATTCATCTCTGGTGAGATGACCACAGCCTTCATCGCCGAAGAATACCCCGATGGCTTCGAAGGCGTGGTGCTGCCAGACAGTGATCTGCGCCGGGTCGCGGCAGCCTGCGCGGCCATGCACCGGGTTGCTGAAATCCGCCGCACACGCGTGTCAGGCCGGATGGACAACCACGAACGCAAGGTCGGCACCGAATGGGTCGTCAGCCTGCAGGGGCAGGAGCACGCGGTTTCCATCGCGGCGGATCGCGACGGCTCGACCGTGTCCTTTGCCGATGGGGGCGCGCTGCGCGTGACCTCGGATTGGACGCCGGGTGATCAACTCGCCCATCTGGAGGTCGATGGCAGCCCGCTGGTTCTGAAGGTCGGCAAAATCTCCGGTGGGTTCCGCATCCGGTCACGCGGCGCGGATCTGAAGGTCCATGTGCGGACCCCGCGTCAGGCCGAACTGGCCAAGCTGATGCCGGAGAAACTGCCGCCAGATACCTCTAAGATGCTGCTGTGCCCGATGCCGGGTCTGGTGGTGAAGCTGGAGGTCGAGGTCGGCCAGGAGGTCCAGGAGGGGCAGGCGCTCTGCACCATCGAAGCCATGAAGATGGAGAACATCCTGCGCGCCGAGCGTAAAGGTGTGGTCAGTGCCATCAATGCGGCCGCCGGTGACAGCCTGGCCGTTGACGAAGTGATCATGGAATTCGAGTAAACGACGTGCATGAGCATCGCGCAGCAATATCTCGGGATGGCCCGTCGGGCCGTCGCAACGCTGGCCCTCTTGGGGCTGGCGGGCTGCGCGTTGCAGGACGAGGCGGCGACTCGCGCCTCGCTGGCCGATTGGGTGCAGCTGGGGGAGACAGAGTATTTCTTCTCCCGTCGCAACTGCGCCGCCGGTGTCTTCGAGATCAAGGCGACGCGCATTTCCTCCCGTCTGGCCAAGGCCCGTTCGGTCCGCGCCGGGCTGCGCCATCTCGACAATGGCAGGCCGGTGGCGTTTGAAGTGGCCGGTCTCTCCCCAGATACGGTGTCGCTGCAGGTGGTGAACAGCGACGAGGCGCGCGGCAAGGATATCGTGCGCGCGGGCATCGTCGGCAAGGACTGCATGCTCGATCCGGTCAGCGATGTGTATCTCAAGGCTCTGGTCGATCAGAGCTCTGTGCTGATCTATGATCCTGTCACCCCGTTTCTGGCGGTGGTGGACCGGAGCAACCGGCGTGTGTTCTACGCCCGCAGCGGGAATGTCTGGTGATGGCGGGCGCTGTGTTGGTTGATCTGCAGGTCCCTCAGGTGGGGGGCGATCCGGCCGACCCCACATGGGGTCAGCTGTGGGATCAGCTGCCGCGCCGCTCTTCCACTTCGCGCAGCCGCATCGGCATCTTGTCGATGGTACGGCTCAGCTCGCGCACGGTCCAGGGCTGCGGCTTGCGCAGTTTCACCTGCCCATCTTTGCCAATCAGCACCAGCATGAAGCCCCGGGGCCGCAGCTTGGTCCGCAAGGCGGATTTGATGCTGGGGTCGGTGTCCACCAACACAGTGACATCGCGGTCGAGCAATTCCTGCGCACCCTCGCGCAGCCGGTCCATCTGTTCCTGGAACCGGGGATCAGCCGGGCTGTCGGCGAAGACCACGATCGGCCGCCGCACCCAGGTCAGATCCGCCAGGTCAACCGTGTCGCCTGTCTGGATCAACTGCTCCAGCGTGGCGGTGTCATCGGTGCTTTCCTGCGCGACCGCCTTGCCGCCACGCGCCATGGGCATGACCGCAAGCAGGGTCGCCAGCCCCGCAATCAACATCGCGCGACGTCGTGGTCCAGCACCGGGCCGTGGTCCAGCATCCGCGCGGGCGGGAGCAGGGACAGGCGCCGAAGCGCGATCCGCAACAGGTGCCGAGAGGGGGCGTGGGCCCCGCTGCACGCGGCCATCATCGCTCGCCGCCACCTCAGCCGCACCGGATTTTCTAAAGACAGACAGTTTTTTCATCGTTTCTCCTGTACAGTCGAATATATGTGGCGCCGCCCAGATTTCGATGGGGAAACAGACCCCTGCGTCAAAAAAATCCCCCGCTGCTCCCTCGGCTGCCCGCACAGCTGTTCTGTCGGCTCCTCTGTTGGCGCGTGCACAGGATGCCCTGCCTGGCACCCTGTCTGGCACCCCCTCTGTTCTGCCTGTGCTGCGACCTGTTGCATGGCAGGGCGATTGCCACGCCCGCGGCATTAACCACTTTGTCAGTGCGCCTGTGAGACAATGCATCCAGAAGGGCGCTGCTGCGGTCAGCGCCTATATGGATGTGGATCTGGCAGAAGTGGATCTGGCAATGGACGTCATGCTGCATATCGGGGCACATCGTTGTGCCAATGGCCATTTTCAGGCCTTCCTGCGTCACCATGATGCGGCTTTGGCGCGCGCTGGTCTGGCGGTCTGGGCCGGGCAGGACACCCGTGATGGGCTGCTGCATGGCATTCTGCCAGGACCGGTTGCCATCGGACGTCGCAGCCTGCCACAGCGGGCCAAGGGCCGGTTGAAACTGCGGCTCAGTGCAGCGCGCGCCACCGGTGCGGATGATCTGCTGATTTGCGATCCTGATCTTTTGGGACGGCGCAGTGATCTGCTGCAGGCCCGCAGTCTCTATCCCGCGGCCGGGGAACGGATGGCGCGTTTTGCTGCGGCTTTTGACGGTGCGGTGCGCGACGTGATGATCAACACCCGCAGCCCTGATCGGTTCTGGGGCTCTTTGCTGGCGGCGCAAGTGATGGCAGGTCGCCCGCTGCCCCGTTCGGAAACACTGGCTGAAACACCCGCAGAAACACCCGCAGAAACACTGGCGAACACACTGGCCGATATCGCCGCCAATCCGCGCAGCTGGCGTGATGTGCTGACCGATCTGGCCTGCGCCATGCCGCAGGCCCGCATCTGGGTTATGCCGCATGAGGTCTTTGCTGACCGCCCGGAGGTGCAGCTGGCACAGCTCACCGGCAAGCGCCTGCCGCGCGTCACCCTGGCCGACAGCCGCAACCAGGGCCCGGACCTGCCACAGCTGCGCCGTCAGTTGGCGCAGGACGTCGGCGTGGCTAATGACCTGCAGCCAAGTGATTTACCGCTGGGGGATGGCCGGTGGTATCCCTTCGATGCTGCTCAGACCGCGGCGCTGCGCGAAGCTTATGCCGATGATCTGATGTGGTTGGAGGCAGGGGCCGACGGCCTGGCCCATCTGGTGCGCGATCCGGACAAACCGCTGGCGGATCAGGGCCCATCTGCGCCCGCTGAAGCCACCACACCGAAACAAGACAACCCGGCGCTAGATAACACAGCACAAGACAAAACAGCCGCGGGCTCGAACCCGCGCTCCTTCGACCTGACAAGAGGAACTCCCGATGACGACAAAAACCGACGATTGGCGGGCTCTCGCTGAAAAGGAACTGCGCGGCCGCCCGCTGGATGCGCTGACCTGGAAAACGCTGGAAGGCATTGACGTCAAACCGCTTTATACCGAAGCGGACACCAAGGATCTGCCCCATATGGGCACGCTGCCCGGCTTTGGCCCCTTCACCCGCGGGGTGAAGGCCACGATGTATGCGGGCCGCCCCTGGACGATCCGTCAATATGCGGGTTTCTCAACTGCCGAGGAATCCAACGCCTTTTACCGCCGCAACCTGGCCGCCGGTCAGCAGGGCGTTTCTGTTGCCTTCGATCTGGCCACCCACCGGGGCTACGACAGTGACCATCCGCGCGTGGTGGGCGATGTCGGCAAGGCCGGCGTGGCCATCGACAGTGTCGAGGACATGAAGGTTCTGTTCGACGGCATCCCGCTGGATCAGGTGTCGGTCTCCATGACGATGAATGGCGCAGTGATCCCGATCCTTGCGAATTTCATCGTCGCCGGCGAAGAGCAGGGCCACGACAAATCCCTGCTGGCGGGCACCATTCAGAACGACATTCTGAAGGAGTTCATGGTCCGCAACACCTATATCTACCCACCAGAGCCGTCGATGCGGATCATTTCCGACATCATTGACTACACCTCCAACGAGATGCCGAAGTTCAACTCCATCTCGATCTCTGGCTACCACATGCAGGAGGCCGGTGCGAACCTGGTGCAGGAGCTGGCCTATACCCTCGCAGACGGGCGCGAATATGTCCGCGCGGCGATGGACGCGGGCATGGATGTCGATAAATTCGCAGGCCGCCTGTCGTTCTTCTTTGCGATCGGCATGAATTTCTTCATGGAAATCGCCAAACTGCGCGCCGCCCGCACGCTCTGGCATCGCGTGATGACCGATTTTGGCGCCAAGAATGACCGCTCCAAAATGCTGCGCACCCACTGCCAGACCTCCGGTGTGTCCCTGCAGGAGCAGGACCCCTACAACAACGTGGTGCGCACCGCCTATGAAGCGATGAGCGCGGTTCTGGGCGGCACGCAGTCGCTGCACACCAACGCGCTGGACGAAGCCATCGCGCTGCCCACCGATTTCTCCGCCCGCATCGCCCGCAACACCCAGCTGGTGCTGCAGGAGGAAACAGGTGTCACCAATGTGGTCGATCCGCTGGCCGGTTCCTACTATGTCGAAAGTCTCACCAACGAGCTGGTGGACAAGGCCTGGGCGCTGATGGAAGAGGTCGAGGAGATGGGCGGCATGACCAAAGCCGTCGCCTCCGGGATGCCAAAACTGCGCATCGAGGAAAGCGCGGCCCGCCGTCAGGCGATGATCGACCGTGGCGAAGAGGTGATCGTCGGCGTCAACAAATACCGCAAGGAAAAAGAAGACCCGATCGACATTCTGGATGTCGACAATGTCGCCGTCCGCGAAAGCCAGATCGCGCGTCTGGACCAGCTGCGTGCAGACCGTGACAGCGCCGCCTGCGAGGCCGCGTTGGACACCCTGACCCGCGTCGCAAAGGAAGGTGGCAACCTTCTGGCAGCCGCAGTCGAAGCCGCGCGCGCCCGCGCCTCTGTCGGAGAGATCAGCATGGCAATGGAAAAGGAATTCGGCCGCCACAGCGCCGAAGTGAAAACCCTCGCCGGTGTTTATGGCGCCGCCTATGAGGGCGACGAAGGCTTTGCCGCCATTCAGAAATCCATCGAGGACTTTGCCGAGGCAGAGGGACGTCGCCCGCGGCTTCTGGTGGTCAAGATGGGTCAGGACGGCCACGACCGCGGCGCCAAGGTGATCGCAACTGCCTTTGCTGACATCGGCTTTGACGTCGACGTCGGCCCCCTGTTCCAGACCCCGGAAGAGGCCGCACAGGATGCCATCGACAACGATGTGCATGTGGTCGGCATCTCGTCCCAGGCCGCCGGTCACAAAACCCTGGCCCCCCAGCTGGTCAAGGCGCTGAAAGAGCAGGGTGCTGAGGACATCATCGTGATCTGCGGCGGCGTCATCCCGCAGCAGGACTATCAGTTCCTCTACGACAACGGCGTCAAAGCCATCTTCGGCCCCGGCACCAACATCCCCGACGCGGCCCAAGACATCCTGAACCTGATCCGCCAGAGCTGATCTGCGTTACAACGTCGGTTGCCCCGGATGGTTTCAGTCGGGCTCTACTGGCAAACACAATTGGAACGGCTATCCCCAGGGATGGCCGTTTTGTTTTGGACCGCCCAAAATATGTGAGCGAAACCTGAAATGCGACTGCTGCTGCCTCAGCGGCTAGGGGGCACCTTTGCGTGAAATGGGCAGACATCGGCTTCGAACGGCACGTGGCGCGGACGAAAGTGGGTATCTTCCAGCGCCTGTGGCCGACTGATGCGATCCATGCGGAAATGCCGAAAATCCTCGCGCACCGGATCCCACGCGACCAGATACCACAACGGTGGCAGGATCAGCATCGCTTGTGGCTCTACTTTTCGTTCGCTGAACCGACCCTGACCATCGCGATACTGAAACCGCAGGCAGTGCTGTTGCAGAAACCCTTGTTGAAAGACCGACAGCAGCTCTGGGTCCATCGTGCCCATATCCGTCAGATCCTGCAGTGGCGACAGCTGCCCAACATGAAGCCGATCCAAAAAACGTCGCAAATCCCGGATCTGGTCCGCGGGCAGGGCTTGTTCGATTTTTGCGAGCCCCGCATCAGCCAGATCGGAAAATGGCAACTGACCGGCCGCCCGCATGGCTGCAACGCTGATCAGCAGGGCAAACACCTCTGGCACCCGCAAACGCGCGGTGGTTTGCACTGATTGGGGGTCAAGATGCAGACCACCGCCGCGCCCGACATCAGAGTGGATCACAAACCCCGCATCCCGCAGCGCGCACAGGTCGCGCAGAACAGTGCGACGCGACACGCCAACGTCCGCGGCCAGCTCAGAAACTGTGGTGGTCACGTTGCGCCGCAGATGGCGCAGGATGGCATCATGGCGATGGTGACTGGTCATGGGGGCTCATGAGGTCTGGTTTTCAGGACGATAAATTATATGGTGACAAGACTTGGCACTGTTTCAGTTTACTGCAGTCTCACCAACACACAATAGGTGAGACAAGGAGAGATCCATGATGACAAGGAACGCTGTAAACCCCTGGGACTGGTCGTTAAAGCTTGGCTACAATCAGGCCGAGCTGATCGAGACACCGGCGTGGCAGTTGATTTGTGCCGGGCAGACCGCTGTGGATGCTACAGGCAACCCACAACATGCAGGTAACATGCGGGGCCAGATCGCTCTGGCACTCGACAATCTGGAGGCAGTGCTGAAGGCTGCAGATATGACGCTTGCAAATGTAGTCAGGCTGGGGGTCTTCTGCACTGATGTCGACGATGCGATGCGACATTTCGATGTGATGGGGCAGCGGTTTGGTCCCCATCGGGTGGCGCCGCCAATGACGCTATTGGGTGTCACCCGCTTGGCGCTTCCAGAGCTTTTGTTCGAAATCGAGGCAACCGCCATGGCCTGCCCCCCACTGTAAAGAGGCTGTTGTCCTGGTAGATTGGGCGGTAAACCACCCAGCGGCACACCCGTCCCGGATTGCTTGGGGCGGGTGTTTTTCTTTCCCGCTTGCGCCTGTCCCGCTGACGGCTAGTCTCCCCGCAGCATGATCCGCACGAACGAGGGGGGAGACGTCATGGAGCTCGATCATCTGGCCGTTGCGGCCGCCACATTGGAAGAGGCCGTCGCCCATGTCGAAGACAGCCTTGGCGTGCCGATGCAACCCGGTGGCAGCCATGCGGTCTTTGGCACGCACAACCGTCTCTTGGGGCTGGCCGATGGTCTTTACATGGAGGCCATCGCGATTGATCCCGCCGCCACGCCGCAGCGCACGCCCCGCTGGTTTGATATGGATCGCAGGCAGGGGCCTGCGCGGATCACCAACTGGATCTGTCGCTGCGATGATCTGGTGACGGCCTTGGAAAACGCCCCGAAGGGCGCAGGGGATATCGTGGATTTGCAACGCGGGGATCTGCGCTGGCAGATGGCGGTGCCTGCCGATGGGATCCTGCCGTTTGACAATATGTTCCCGGCGCTGATGCAGTGGCACAGCCCGCATCCCGCCGCGCAGCTGGTCCAGCAGGGGTGCCGTCTGCGCCATTTGACCCTGTCCCATCCCGAGGGTGATGCCCTGTCGGCGGCGCTGCCCCTGCGCGATGATCGGGTGTCGGTGCAGATCGGCCCAGCCGGGTTCGAAGCCGAATTTGACACGCCCCACGGCCGCCGGGTGCTGCGATGATCGTCCGGCAGGCAACCCCGGCAGATGCGCCCGCCATCGCAGAGATCACCAACCAGATCATCCGCGACACGCTGATCACCTTTACCACTGTGGAAAAAACCACCGATCAGATCTGCGCGGAGATCGCAGACAAAGGCCCGCAGATGCAGGTAGCCGAACGCGAGGGTGTGCTGCTGGGCTATATCGCGCTGGCGCCGTTTCGCGCAGGGCCGGGTTATGCCCAGACCCGCGAGCTGACCATCTACCTCACCACGCAGGCCCGCGGGCAGGGCGTTGGGCGGGCGTTGATGCAGGCCATCGAAACCCAGGCGCGCGCGGATGATATCCATGTGCTGGTGGCCGGGATCAGCGGCGCCAACCCCAAGGCCATCGCGTTTCACCAGGCGCTGGGGTTTCAGGAAACCGCGCGCATGCCGCAGGTCGGGCGCAAAGCCGGGCAATGGCTGGATCTTGTGCTGATGCAGAAAATTCTGTGCGCCAATCGCACAGCAGACGCTGACAGCGTCGGGCAACCGGGATAGGCTGGGGCCATGTCACTCTGGACCCGCATCACCGAAGCGCTCTCCGCACTGGCCGCCGGCCAAAGCCTCAGTGAGGTGTTTGACACCCTGCGCGCGCCGCCTGAACGCACTGTTGCCTTCGCCATCGCCGTGATTGCGCTGGGGGCGAAGATGGCCAAAGCAGATGGTCAGGTCACCCGCGATGAGGTCACCGCCTTTCGCGAGGTGTTCCAGATCGGTCGCGATGATGAGGCCGGGGCCGCGCGGGTCTTTGATCTCGCCCGCACGGATATCGCGGGCTACCAGGATTATGCCGCGCGCATCCAGCGAATGTTTGCCAACGACCCGCAGACCCTCTGTGATCTGATGGAGGGTTTGTTCCACATCGCGATGGCCGATGGGTTCTACCATCCCGGGGAAAACGAATTTCTAGAGGAGGTGAGCCGCATCTTTGGCCAGTCCTCGCAGCAGTTTCAGGCGCTGAGAGCGCGGTTTGTGCCGGATGCGCCGCGCGATCCCTTCACGGTGTTGGGGGTGCCTGCGGATATGCCACGGGATGAAATCCGCGCCCATTGGCGCAAATTGGTGCGTGAAACCCACCCGGATGCGATGCTGGCCCGCGGCGTCCCCGAAGAGGCGGTGCGGCTGGCGGAAAAGCGGATGATCGACATCAACCGCGCCTGGGATGAAATCAACGGCTGTCACGAAAATGCGGCTCGCCACCTATAACGTCGAATGGTTCGCAGCGCTCTTTGACGAGGCAGATCAGCTGCAGCGCGACACCGGTCTGTCGCGCCGCCATGGTGTGGATCGCGCCACGCAGATCGAGGCGCTGAGCCGGGTGTTTGCAGCACTTGATGCCGATGGGATCATGGTGATCGAAGCGCCAGACACCAACCGCCGCCAGCACAGCGTGCGTGCGCTGGAGCGGTTCGCCGATGCCGCCGGTTTGCGCGCCCGCCGCGCCATCACCGGCTTTGCCAATGACACCCAGCAGGAGATCACCTTTCTCTACGATCCTGCGGTGCTGGATGCCGATCATACGCCGGGTGACAGCACAGCCGCCCCACGGTTTGATCAAACCTTCCATATCGATCTGGATATCGATGCGCAGATGGATGCGGTGCGTTTTTCAAAACCACCGCTGGAATTGTCGGTCACCCTGCGCAGCGGCGGGCAGCTGCATCTGATCGGCGCGCATCTGAAATCCAAAGCCCCCCATGGCGCGCGCACCCCGGATGCGGTGACCAGCCTGTCGATTGCCAACCGGCGCAAGCAGCTGGCGCAGGCGATCTGGCTGCGTCGGCGGGTCAGCGAACGTCTGGCAGCAGGGGAGGAGGTCATTGTTCTGGGCGACCTGAACGACGGGCCGGGCTTGGACCAATATGAGCAGCTGTTCAATCGCTCCTCGGTGGAGATCATTATGGATCAGGATCTTTATGATCCCCATGCCCAGAGCAGTCTGGCGCCGCGGTTGCGCGGTCTGCCCAGCACAGCGCGGTTTTTCAACAGCCAGACGCAACGCTATTTCAACGCGCTGTTGGACTACATCATGGTGTCGCCGGGTCTGCGGCAGGGTCAGCCGCGCTGGCGCATCTGGCATCCGTTTGAGGATGCGGCCTGTTATGATGATCCGGTCTTGCGCGAGGCGCTGTTGCAGGCCTCCGACCATTTTCCGGTGACGCTGGATTTTACGCCCGAACGCGGGGCTTGAGAGCGCTAGGGACACTGAGGAGATGGCGGACACTGAGGAAGCTGTGGACACTGAGGAGACTGCAGACGCTTGGCCCGTGTGGCGACGCTATGCAAGCGGCGGTGCAGATCTGCGCATCACCGCTGCTTTCTCCCCCTTGTGGCGGCGCTCTGCGGGTTTAAACTGCCGCGCAACGCCCCAAATGATTTATGCGCCGGATCAGATGTCGGGGCATCATACGCAGGCAAGTCAGGGAAATCCGATGATGACAGATCCCACCACTCACGACCACCGCGCCAGCCGATTGATGCGGGGCCGGGCATTTGCGCTGGCGCTGTGCTGCGCTGCTGCCCTTGGCCTTGGTGCGTTGACCCCGACCTTTGCCGCGGCGCAAGAGGAAGGCGGCAGTTCGCTGATGGAACGCGGGGCGGAGCTGTTCTGGGAAGGGCTGCGCCAGGAGATGGCCCCAGCCATCGACGATTTGAAAGCGCTGGCCGAGGGGTTGGGCCCCAGTTTGCAGAGCTTCCTGTCCGAAATGGGCCCGGCGCTGGCCGATATCGCCTCAGAGATCGAAGACTGGAGCGTTTATGAACGCCCCGAAATCCTGCCCAACGGCGATATCATCATTCGCCGCAAACCCGATACCCAGCCAGATACCATACCGCCACAGGACAATGGATCATCGGCAACCACCGATATCTGAGCTGGCCCATTGGCGCGCGTCAGGCCCAGCGGCCCGCAGTTCTGCCCCTGAAAGCATTGGCCTGAACGCATGCCCCTGAACTTATGTGCCTAAATTCCTGTGCTTACATTCCTGGGCCTGAATTCTTGGGCCTGTATCTCTGCCAGCTATGATCACGTCGTTGCCTCAGGCTGCGGCGGGGGTGCGGGGCTCACGCCTTGCGGATCTTGACCCTCACCTCAGCCTCCAGCGATCGGGCCAGCGATGACAGCCGCGATTGCGCCACTTCACCAAACAGAGGTTCGGCCTCGTTGGGCAGATCCAGATGCAACAGCTTCTTGCGCGGCTGCCATTTGAGCCGACCGATATCGCCCGATTTGCTGACCATCAACATGGCGCCGAACCGCATCGCCTTGCCCAGGATTTCGGCTTCCTTTTCTTCGCGTTCGTTCAACAGCTGATAGAGCGGCTCAAACGTGCTCCCCAGCCGTTTGTTGCGGTAGCGGTGCAGCAGCGCCAGGCCCAGAAACACCCGTTCGGAATGTTTCAGCCCGCCCAGATTGGCTCGGGTTGCATTGTCGAAACAGACCTCGGCGCGGTAGTCGGGATGGGCGCGCCAGCTGACGTCATGCAGCAGACAGGCCGCTTTCACCAACCGCATCTTGGTGTCGGGTGAGGATTTGAACAGCGGGCTCACAAAATCATAAAGCGTGCGGCCAAAGCCGGGGATGCGGGCGTCTTTCATTTCCGCAAAGCGGCAGGCCTCGATCAGCGGATCACGATTGCGCAGCCGCTGCGGCATCTGTTCATACAGCAGGCCCTCGCGGATCCCATAGCTGGAGACGGCAATATCCTTCGGCTTGAAGGTCTTGATCAGGCGCGACAGCACATCGACCGCATAGGGCACCAATGACATCCGGGCGATGGAAATCCCGGTCACTGCGCGCAGGTGTTCCAGATCGTGCTGTTCGATGTAGCGCAGTGTTTCCCGCACGCTTTGCGCGGTCATGCGGTATTCATGCAGCACTTTCAGCGGGTAGCCCTGGCGCGCCATGTCGATCCGGGCGATGGCCCGCCAGCTGCCACCGACCAGAAACAGGCGGTCGTTCTGTTCGCCCATCTGGGTGCGCAGGGTCTGCATGACCTCGGTGATATGGGCCTTGCGGCCGCGCCGCCCACCGGGAATGTCGCGCAGTTTCAGCGGGCCCAGCGAGGAGGTCACCCGCTTGCCCACGGTGCCATCCTGGATCTCGGCCAGCTCCATCGACGAGCCGCCAATATCGCAGATCAGCCCGTAGGCACCGGGCCAGCCCAGCAACACACCTTGCGCCGACAGGCGGGCTTCTTCTTCGCCGTTGATCACCCAGATTTTCAAACCGGTCTCGCGCAGCACCTCCTCACAGAACTCCGCACCGTCGCTGGCATCGCGCACCGCTGCGGTGGCCACCACCGACAGGGGTGGCATCTGCATGCCCTTGGCGATCTGCTGAAACCGGCGCAGTGCCGACAGGGCGCGCACGCGGCCCTCGGGGTTCAGCTTGCCGGTCTCCGACAGTCCGGCTCCCAGCGCACACATGATTTTTTCGTTGTAGAAATAGGCCGGGCTGCGCGCCGCCCCGTCAAAGATCACCATCCGCACGGAGTTGGAGCCGACATCGACCACCCCCACCCGTGACAGCGCCCGCGCGCCGGGATCGTCAAACAGGGGGCGACCAAAGGGGCCCCATTCGCCAGTTTTCAGGTCCGCAGTAAGGGTCATTTCGGCTCCGTTTAGTGTGCTGAGCATGAAAGATGGGAGATGGCAGGTCAATCAGGTGTGTGATTTATGGTGAAAACACCGGCGGTTGTGATTAACCAGCTGTCAGGAGTTATCGGTCTTGTGAAGCAGTCTGCGGGCAGAGGTCAGAGGAAGAGGTCACTGGTCAGGACTTCGATCCTGATCGCAGTGGGCATCTTGGCTGTCAGGCGCGCTTTGGCCGGGGTCTTGTGCAGCAGCGGGGGCTGCACCCGCGGGGGTGCTGCGCCCAGCCATCAATTGAACCGCAAGGCTGCGCGACACCATGCGCCCCTCGGTCAGGGCCAGCCGGTCCAGCTCCCCCACGATCTGGGCTGCGGCTGCAAACGACCGGTCCATATGCGCCACGAGATAGGGGATCACATCGGGCTTTGGCGTCACCTGGCGGTCACCGAAGAGTTTGGCCAGCACCACTGCGAGCAGCGCATCAT
Organism: Phaeobacter sp.; assembly: GCF_022825805.1. Lineage (GTDB taxonomy): Bacteria > Pseudomonadota > Alphaproteobacteria > Rhodobacterales > Rhodobacteraceae > Phaeobacter. Next base: position 10,383 of record NZ_JAJDWC010000079.1, on the reverse strand, counting down.
CGGGCGATTGCAGCTGCGCATGGGGGGCGCCGTCAATGCGGCTTTGCAGATCGGGCAGGGACATCCCCCACAGATGCGGGGCGGCGCGACCGGTCAACATCAGCGGATGGCCGTTTGCCAGCACCAGATTGTGCAGATGAAACAGAGCATCCTGACGGTCTGCACTGCCGGCGATTTCGGGGACATCCTCGACCACGATGGGACCATCGGCCAGCTGCGGCACCGCGGCTTTGCTCAGCTCCCAGGCAGGCAGGATCTGCGCGCCGGAATGGCTGGCCCAGACGTGGGCGAGATGGGTCTTGCCCGAGCCTTTGGGCCCGCTCAGCACCAGTTTGCCGCCGGGCCAGGCAAAGGTGGGATCCAGCATCGCCACGGCCATCGCATTGGAGGGCGCGACAAAGAAATCGTCCCGCCCCAGTGCCGGTTTGGCCGGCAGATCAAAGCTCAGTTGCTGCGCCATGGCTGCGCTCAGTCCGCGTCTTGATGGGATTTGCCCTGATAGAGGCGACTGTCGAGATATTGCTCCACCAGGAAGCGGGCCACCACGCCAAGCGCGGCAGCAACCGGCACCGCCACCAACATGCCGACAAAGCCGAACAGCGCGCCAAAGACCGACAGGGCCAGCAGCAGCCAGACAGGGTGCAAGCCGACCGAGTTGCCCACCAGTTTGGGTGTCAGGAAATTGCCCTCCACCACCTGGCCGATGACAAACACACCAACCACCATGCCGATGGACCACCAACCACCCCAGAATTGGAACAGTGCCAGCCCAATCGCCAGCGCCCCGCCGATCAGCGCCCCAAGATAGGGAATGAAGGTCACAAGCCCCGCGATGAAGCCGACAGCCAGGCCGAAATTCAGCCCCACCAGCATCAGCGCCACCGCATAATAGGTGCCGAGGATCAGACAGACAGTGCCCATGCCGCGAATGAAGGAGGCCAGAACCCGGTCGATGCGCGCGGCCAGCTCGCGGATGGTGGGGGCGTGATCACGGGGCAGCAGCGCATCGATGCGCGCCACCATATTGTCCCAGTCCAACAGCAGATAGACCGCCACCACCGGCACGATCACAAACAGCACCAGCACATTGACCAGCGAGACGGCAGATCCCAAGACACCTTCCAGCACGGCGATGGCCTTGCTTTGCAGGGTGATGGCGACAGAGGCGATGGCCTGCTGCGCGCGGCTGCCTTCGTCAAACAGGGAAGGGAAGGTTTGCTGGGCAAATTCGCGCAGGTTCTGGAACACCTCTGGCAGCACGCGGGACAGGTCGATCATCTGAAAGATCAGCGTCGGCACCACCACCGAAATCACCACCAGAAACACCAGCAGTGCGGCCACCGTGATGGTGGCGGTCGCGGCCGTGCGGCTGAGACCTGCGGCCTCCATCCGGTCGGCAATCGGGTCGATCAGATAGGCGATCGCAGCGCCCAGTATGAAGGGCAGCAGCACATTGCCAAGCGCCCACATCACCACGGCAAAGACGACCGCCGCAATGCCCCAGTATTTCAATTGCTTCTGCGCCGGAAGTGCCATGGTCCGATCCTGCCTTATTGCTCGTTTCAACCCCCGCAGGGGCCGCCGGTCATGCAAAGGTTTGGCCGATGCGCCGCCGCGATGCAACCCTGTTGCATTGGCGGGTAGGTCAGGGGGAATTCAGGGGTTAGATCAGGGGTTATCTCCGGCGTTAAGCCCGGAGGTTATGTCGCGGGCTATGCCGGAGATTATGCCGTGGATCAGGCGGCAGATCGGTACTGGGCCGCCCCATCTGCAAAGCGCGATTGCCCCAGCCGCGCCGATGGCTTAGACCACTGGAGAAACCAGATAGATGAATGAGACCGCCATGCGCCTGTCCCGCTACTTCCTGCCCGTGCTGAAAGAGAATCCCTCCGAAGCGCAAATCGTCAGCCACCGCTACATGCTGCGCGCTGGCATGATCAAACAATCCGCGGCGGGGATCTATTCCTGGCTGCCGCTGGGCTTCAAGGTCTTGAAAAAGATCGAAGGCATCGTGCACGAAGAACAGATGCGTGCGGGCCATATCCCAATGCTGATGTCGACCATGCAGCCTGCCGATCTGTGGCGCGAATCCGGCCGTTACGATGACTATGGCCAGGAAATGCTGCGCATCACAGACCGCCATGACCGGGACATGCTGTTTGGCCCCACCAACGAGGAGATGATCACCGACATCTTCCGCAACCATGTGTCCTCCTACAAGGATCTGCCGCTGACCATGTATCAGGTGCAGTGGAAATTCCGCGACGAGATCCGCCCGCGCTTTGGCGTGATGCGGGGGCGCGAATTCTACATGAAAGACGGCTACAACTTCGATCTGTCGAAAGAAGACGCGTTGCACGCCTACAACCGCCATCTCGTCAGCTACCTGCGCACCTATGAGCGCATGGGCCTGCAGGCGATCCCGATGCGCGCCGATGGTGGCCCGATTGGGGGCGATTACACCCATGAATTCTTGGTGCTGGCCGAAACCGGCGAGAGCGAAGTTTTCTATGACAGCGCGGTGACCGATCTGACCTTTGGCGATCGCGAGATCGACTATGATAGCGTCGAACAGTGCCAGGGCGTGCTGGAAGAATTCACCACGAAATATGCCCGCACCGATGAAACCCACGATGAAGCGCTGTTCAACGAGATCCCCGAAGAGCGCCGCCGCACCGCCCGCGGCATCGAAGTGGGCCAGATCTTCTATTTCGGCACCAAATATTCCGAAGCCATGGGCGCCAAAGTCCAGACCCCCGATGGCGAAGTGCCGGTCCATATGGGCTCGCACGGGATTGGCGTATCGCGTCTGTTGGGTGCGATCATCGAGGCCAGCCATGACGACAAAGGCATCATCTGGCCCGAGGGCGTGACCCCGTTCCACTGCGGCATCGTGAACCTGAAACAGGGTGACGAGGCGGCAGATGCGGCCTGTGATGATCTCTACAAAGCGCTGGTCGCGGTGGGTCTCGACCCTCTTTATGATGATCGCAAGGAACGCGCAGGCGGCAAATTTGCCACCATGGATCTGATCGGTCTGCCCTGGCGCATCACCGTGGGTCCGCGCGGCCTGAAAAACGGTGTGGTTGAGCTGACGTCCCGCCGCAGCGGTGAAAGCGAAGAGCTGAGCCCGGAAGCCGCCGTCGCCAAGCTGGTCGAGATCTACGCCAACCACCGCACCCCACAGGGGTTCTGAGGCTAGGGCTGATCAAGGGCCAGTGTCTGAAACAGGGCATGACCAGTGCACACACAGGGCACGAAGAGGGGGCGCAGTCTTGCGCCCCTTTTGTTTGCCGGTTTGTTGGTGGTTTGTTGCCTGTATGTCTTTGTATCTGTGTGTCTGTCTGTTTGTGGGTGTCATGATGAACGGCGTCGCATCAAAATCCCTCAACGCAATCCCTCAACGCAATCCCTGAACGAATTCGCTGACCAGATCACGCAGGAGATCACGTAGGAATCCCCAGATGCGGCAGCGGCGGAAAGCCGGTCATTTCTGCAACCACACCTTGACCCCATCGGCCTAAGCCCCCACTTTGGCGAAAATTTTCCCGGCAGGAGCCGATATGGCCACTCCACTACCGTTTTCCCGTTTCGAATGGCTGATTGCCTGGCGGTATCTGCGTGCGCGCAGGGCCGAAGGGGGCGTCAGCACGATGACCTGGATCAGCCTGATCGGGATCGCGCTTGCGGTGTTTGCGCTGATTGCAACGCTGGCGGTGCGCAGTGGTTTTCGCTCTGAATTCGTGGGCACCATTCTGGGGGCCAACGCGCATGTGACGCTTTATTCCCACGGCACTGTCACTGATCAGGGGCGCATCGACCGCACGCTGACCGACTATGACGCGCTGGCAGCCCGCGCAGCCGAGGTGCCGGGTGTGATCCGCACTGCGCCGCTGATCAAGGGGCAGGTGATGGCCAATCTGCGCCAGCGCAACGCCGGGGTGGAGGTCTTTGGCATTTCGGCAGACAATATCCGCACCATTCCCGGCGTCGCCCAAAGCGAGCAGGCGCTGGGCGATCTGGGCCGCTTCGATGAGGGGGTGGCCATCGGCTCCGGCGTGGCGCGCGAACTGGGCGTGCAGGTCGGTGATCGGATCAAGCTGATTTCCCCGAACGGGGTGAAAACCGCCTTTGGCACCAGCCCGCGGGTCAATGCCTATGAGGTGGTCTATATCTTCACGGCCGGGCGCTATGACATTGATCGCACACGGGTTTACATGCCGTTTGCCGAGGCGCAGAGCTATTTTAACCGCGAGGGCTTTGCCGATGAGGTCGAGGTCATCGTGGAGGATCCCGAGCGGGTCGACCGGCTGGTTCTGCCGCTTTTGCAGGCCACTGGGGAGGTCAGCACGGCCATCGGCGTCTGGACCTGGCGGGATGCCTCTGGCGGGTTTCTGCGCGCGCTGGAGGTCGAGGACAACGTGATGTTCATCATTCTGTCGATCCTGGTGTTGATCGCGACGATGAACATTGTCTCCGGCCTGATCATGCTGGTCAAAAACAAGGGCCGCGACATCGGCATCCTGCGCACCATCGGGCTGAGCGAAGGGTCGATCATGCGGGTGTTTTTCCTCTGTGGCTCCTTCACCGGGGTGATCGGCACCCTGTTAGGGGTGGTGCTGGGCTGTCTCTTTGCGCTGTATATCGATCCGATTTTTTCCTTTGTGAACTACATCATGGGCGGTGGTGTCTGGGATCCGTCGATCCGGGGCATCTATGCGCTGCCTGCGGAATTGCGGCTCGCGGATGTGCTGTCGGCTGTTGGGCTGTCGCTGGGGCTGTCCTTTGTGGTGACGATCTTTCCTGCGCGCCGGGCGGCCCGCATGAACCCGGTGGAGGCGCTGCGCTATGAGTGATGTTTCCGGGGCGGACACGGTGCTGCGCCTGGCGGGCGTGGCGAAATCCTACAACCACGGTCTGCCCAATCAGGTGGATGTGCTGTCGGGCGTCGACCTCAACGTACGTGCGGGTGAGGTGGTGGCGCTGGTGGCCCCGTCGGGGGCGGGCAAATCCACGCTGCTGCATATCGCAGGTCTGCTGGACACGGCGGATAGCGGTGAGGTTGAGATTGCCGGACAATCGGTGCGCGGCAGCAGTGATACGCAGCGCACCGCGCTGAGACGCCAGGACATCGGGTTTATCTACCAGTTTCACCACTTGCTGGCGGAGTTCACGGCGCGCGAAAACATCATCCTACCGCAAAGCGCCAATGGCGTGCGCCCCAGCGCGGCAGAGGCGCGTGCCGAAGCCCTGTTGGAGCGTGTGGGCCTGTCGGCGCGCGGCGATCACCGGCCAGCGGCCCTGTCGGGTGGTGAGCAGCAGCGCGTTGCGTTCTGTCGCGCGCTGGCCAATGCGCCACGGCTGTTGCTGGCGGATGAGCCGACGGGCAATCTTGATCCCGGGACGTCGGATCAGGTGTTTGCAGCGTTGATGGATCTGGTGGCGGCGACGGGCATGGCGGCAGTGATTGCGACCCACAACTTGGAGCTGGCCGCGCGGATGGACCGTGTTGTGCGGCTGGAGGGGGGCCAGTTGCACGACGGGCTCTGATCGCGCCTAATCGCGCGGGCCCATTGTGGGCCCCTGTGGCGTGCTGTGGGGACAGGCGTTGGCTATTAGCTGCAGATGCCGCGCAGATCCGCGTCTTTCCACGGCAGGTACACATCGCTTTCGCGGCGGCGCGGCAGGTCTGACACGGGCATCGCCTCACGCAGCATGTCATGCAACCGCGCGGTGCGCGCGCCGGTGGGATCCAGCGCGCGGCAACAGACATATTCCTCCACAATGGCGCCCTGCTGTTCATAGCCGAAGGTCAAAAACGCCTGATCACTGGCAAGGTCGAACAGATAGGGGTCCGCCTGCCGGTGTTCGGCGGCGGCACGCAGCGGGTGATAGCCGGTCTTGGCGCGCTGCTGCCATTGCCAGACATGGGTGGCTTCATGGGCCAGCAGCATTGCCTCCACCAGATAAAGACGTTCGGGATAGGCGGGCATGTAATCGTCTATGTACCAGTCGCGGACATAGAAAATCCGATTGAACAGCGCCAGCGCAGCCGGGGAGGAGGTGACGATTTCATCCTTGGCGGGCGGCAGGATTTTCTCGCGGCAGGTGACGCGCGGGCGAGGTTTGCGGCGAAAGGTGATCTGCTTCAGCGGCGCGCCCTCGTGGATGCGCAGCCGGGTCAGATCCAGCTCGGCGCCATGGATGCGCGACAGGAAGGCCGCTTCCCCATCCGAAACGGGACGACCACAGGCAGCGGGAAGCAAGGCCAGCAGGCACATCAGACCGGCAAGCGGCAAACCGGAGGGACACCACGCGAACATGGATGAACCCTAGGCCAGCGGCTTTGGTCTGCGCAACACCCTGGCGGTTTTGTGACCAGGGTGTTGCCAGAGGCCGTGTTCGCTGGCTGTGTTCAATGAGTGGTTTCAGTGTGTGTTTTCAGTGCGTGGTTTAGTTTCTGTGGCCCGCCGCTGCCGGGTGCCCATCCGGGCCTTTGCGCAGATCGACGAAGGTTTCATTGTAGCAGGCGCCATCGGCAATATCGGTGCGCAAGCCCACAGGGATCAGCGCATTGACCGTCAGCCCGGTGGGGCTACTTTTGCGCCAACTGCCCTTGGGACTGTAGAGAACCCCAGGGCGGGTCGCGTCGGTGATGCGGGCAACCAGCCCGACGGTGGCCTGATCATTGAACAGCTCAACCCTATCTCCTTCGCTCAGGCCCAGACGGCGGGCATCCTCCGGGTGGATCTCCACCGGTTCTGGCCCCTCTGACAGCGGTTGATCCCCGAAGGTTGCATTGGTGCGATTGGCAGAGGCCGGGGTCATCAGCACAAAGGCGCGATCGGGGGTGACCGGATCATAGCGCGGCAGGCCAAAGCCGCTTTCGGCCTCCAGATCTGCGCTGAACAGCTCGATCCGGCCAGAGGCGGTGCCAGGCATCACCGTGTCGCACAGCACAAAGTCGCCGCCGTCCGGCGCGCGCACCTCTATGGCGCGATCCAGGGGGAGATCACGGGGCCGCATCCCCTCCAGCGCGGGGCTTGTTGCGTCCAGTGCCAGATCCATCAGCTCTGCGTCGCTGAGGTGAAACTCCGGCGCGTCATAGCCAAACCGTGCGGCCAGCCTGCGGAAGATTTCGGTGTTTGGCAGGCTGTCCCCCACCGGCGGGATCACCGGTGCGGCGCGTTGCAGATAGGTCTGGCCATAGGCGCCATAAATATCGTCACATTCGAAATGGCTGGATGCCGGCAGGATCACATCACATAGGCGCATGGAATCCGTCATCACCACATCGCTGCCCGCGACAAAGATCTCCTCCTGGCTGAGCGCCTTGATCAGCCGGGCCTGATCAGGGTGGGTGGCGACCGGGTTGTGGTTGTAGATCATCACCGCGCGGATCGGGATGCGCATGTCTGGATCCAGCATTTTGGCGGCCACATCCAGAATGTTGATCACCCGCGTCTGGGGATCGATGCTGTCACTGCCCTGCAGGCGATCTGGCGTTTTGGGCGCGGCAAGGCTGGGTTTGGCCAAGACGCCTGCGCCGATGCGCCCGTGCTGTCCGGTCAGCGCCTGCAGCGCCATGGCCGCACGCAGCCCCGATCCACCGGAGCGACCGCGTTCAATGCCGTTGCCCACCGCTGTCGCCATTGTGCCCGCCGCGGCGATCCAATCGGCCAGCTGGTCAAACTGCGTGCGCTGCAGGCCACAGTCCGCCACCGCCTGTGCAGGCGTGTAGCTGCGGGCGGCCTCCAGGTATTGGTCGGCCCCGGTGGTCCATTCGGCGATAAAAGCGGGATCCAGCGCATCCCGGCGTTCCAGTTCTGCGGCCAGAGCCATGGCCAGAACCACATCGGTGCCGGGCACCAGTTGCAGGTGCAAATCGGCCTGTTCGGCGATTTTGGTGCGTTTGGGGTCGATCACCACCACTTTGGCCCCGGCTTTGCGCGCCTGTTTCAGCAGCGGCGCCAGGTGCAGGTAGGACACGGTGACATTGTTGCCCCAGATCAGCACCAGATCGGAGTGCAGCACCTGGGGTGCGGACATGCCGGGCGCAGTGCCAAACAGGCTGGCATAGGCCGCGCTGCGCACCCCGGCGCAAAGCGGGCCGCGGTTGAGCCGAGTGGCGCCCATCCGGTAGAAAAACCGCCGGTCCAGCGAGGCCGCGGCCAGTTCTCCATGGGGGCCTGCGTAGTTCAGCGGCAGCACCGACTGGCCGCCATGCGCATTGATTGCGCGGCTGAACCCTTCGTGGATCAGATCCAGGGCCGTGTCCCAGCTGATCGGCTCGAACTGGCCACTGCCGCGTGGGCCGCTGCGCCGCAGCGGTTGTGTCAGCCGGTTTGGGCCATGCACAAAACCCGGATAGTTGCGCGCGACCTTGTTGCAGATCACCCCGCCGGTGAACGGGTTGGCGTGGGAGCCACGCACGGCGCGGATCTTGCCATCCTCCACCGTGACCGCGAGGCTGCGGGGCAGTCCAGCGGGCATACGCTGGGCAGGGTCTGGAGTGCGCCGCTGTCGTGCGGCTCGGACGGGTGGGGGAGGATGTCATCGCGCATGGCTGGTCTCTGGCTGGCTTATCTTTGGTCTGGCTGTTGCGGGCGCTGTGCAGCACGGCGGCTGAGTCAGAGCCTGTTCTCCGCAGCCTAGCGGGTTCACTGCCCTGATGAGAATGGCCAGTTTTCAATCAATTCATAAGGCCAGGATCTGAACGATCACCCTTGAGCGATCTCCCCTGAGCCGGATGGTTTTGGCCCGCCTGTGTTCGGCTAGATGTGTCAGCGCAGCTCGACAATCGATTTGCCCAGCCGGAAGGGCGCTGCAAAGGCAACCAGACAGAGCGCGAGGATCTGCAGCACCAGAATATGGGCGTTGTCCTGCAGGTATTCCCATTCCTGTTTCAACTGTCCCACCTGGTCGATCAGGGTTTCATAGGCCCGCGCCAGGATCAGGAAGTCTCCGGCAATTGCGGGCACCTTGCGGCGCAGGGTGTCGACGGCGGCCTCGGTCGGCTCATCCAGGGCGGCAAAGACGATAAAGGCTTCGGGATCAAAGGCATCGGCAGTGGCCGCCATCTCCTGCATGTCGCTGTCAGCGCGCGCGCCGCCAAACAGCAGACGCAGCCCCTGCAGCGGGGCCACCTGGTCGGTCACGGCGATGAACAGCGGCAGTTCGGCATTCCCGGCGGTGGAGGCCGAGAGAAACTCGATCTTGTCGCAGAGCACCGCGATATCGCTGTCATAGGCCGGATCGCAAAACCGCAGGCGAAAGCGGGCGGCGTCGCGGTCAAAGGCTTCGGTGGCGGCATAGGCGATGTCGATCTGGCGTTCCAATTTGCCGCTGTCGGCCTTGTAGATGCCCGCCAGCACGGCGACCAGCGCGCCGATACCACCCAGCACGACCCAGCCGAGATCGGCAAGCCGCCAGATGCGGTGGCCTGCGGGATGGCGAAACAGGAAAGCGGTCGCCAGGCTGCCGAGGGCAAAGCACATCAGGATGAGCATCAGCTGGTGTTCGGCGATGGTCATCATGGGGGCGTGCTCCTGCCTGTGGTGGATAGGGCCACCCTAGAAACTGCCGGACGCGGGGGCAACCGGGCTCACAGATGTGTCAGCGGTGGTTTCAGCCGTCTTTTCCGTGGCTTTGGTCGCCCCGGTTTGCGGATTGGGCTTTGTTGGCCTCATGTGTTTCACCCAGGTTTCTTCGACCGGAGAGGTCATTGGGGCGAGAGCGTTTTGTCATCTGTGCCCTCTAGCGCGGCTTTGGATGAAAGCGCTTCGGGGCGGGGCAAAAGGTGGCGGCGCCGCCAGCGACCCATTTGGGCCAGAGGCGGAGAGCAGGCGGGGCGGAGGCCCCGGTCCGGGCACCAATCGGTGCCACGCAATGCAGTTGGACGCCCCTGCACCGGATCAAGCGGTGGTCTTTGGGGCTGTGTCTCCTTGGGTGGTGCAGCGTGCCAGGCTGCACCGGTGTCGCGACAGGGACAAGCATGGCACAGCGGATTTAAGCCCCCGTAACCAATGCGCGCGCTGTTCGGGGGTCGGCGCAACGCCTGTCGTTTGGGTGTTGCGCGGCGCAGCCGATGTGTGGCGGACGTGCGCGCCGTGCAGGTTGGTCCTGCGTAGCTGTGTGCTGTCTGATGTAAGTGCCGGATGTAATCTCCCCAAAAGGGGCGTTTGAAATTTCCCCAGTTGGTAGCGTCCTGGGCGATTTTTGAACCTTAAATATTCAAAAATCGAACGGGGCGCGGGCCGTTAAGCTCGAAGCTCTAGAAGAAGGAGTGAGGCTTCGAGTTGATTGCACTGGGAGAGATTGTTTTGATCCATGATTTGAAGAGACAAGGGCTGGGTGTCAGCGCGATTGCGCGTCAGACTGGGC
>NZ_JAJDWC010000097.1 GCF_022825805.1 Phaeobacter sp. | reverse complement strand
ATGGAATGCCGGTGCGCAGAACATAGAAAATCCCGTTGATCACACGCCGGTCATCAACGCGTTTTTTGCCCCGCGTCTTGTTGGGCAAGACTGTCTTGATGAACTCCCACTCCAGATCGCTCATGTCCGAACGCGCCATTTTCACACCCCAGCATGTTGTTTTGCTGGAAATGAAGCACAAGCCAATACGAATGATAAGGAATTTATAGGTGTGCTGCCTAGCAAAACGTGACGGACTGATGACATATTCTCCTTTTTTTCTCGAAGGCGCGGATAGGCCTGCGCGCTGGGTGATCACCTGTGATCACGCGACCAATGTTGTGCCGGATTTTGTGAACGGCGGCGATCTTGGTCTGCCTGCGCAAGATATGAACCGCCACATCGCCTACGATATCGGTGCGTTTGGTGTGTCGAAGCACCTAGGGGCGTTGTTGAATGCGCCTGTGGTGGCCTCCAACTTTTCGCGGCTGGTGATCGATCCGAACAGGGGGGCGGATGATCCGACCCTGTTGATGAAACTTTATGATGGGTCGATCATTCCCGGCAACCGGCTTGCAGATGCGCAGGAGCGGGAGGCCCGTATCAAAGCCTGTTATGAGCCCTATCATGACGCTTTGGCGGGATTGATGCGACGGCCGGATCCCATCCTGGTTGCCATCCATTCCTTTACGCCGCAGCTGCGCGGCAAGCCGCCCCGGCCATGGCAGATCGGCATCCTTGCGCCCGATGAGGAGCCATTTTCGCCGTTTTTGGTAGAGCAATTGCAGCAGGAGGCTGATCTATGCGTCGGGATCAATCAGCCCTACACCGGCTATCTGCCGGGCGATAGCGTCGATCGGCACGCCACAGCCGCTGGCCATCCCAATACGCTGATTGAATTGCGCAACGACCTGATCGCAGATCCTGCTGATCAACAGGCGTGGGCTGCACGTCTGGCAGAGATTTTACCGAAGGCTCTGGAAAGATCCGGGCTCTAGCCCCATTTTCGGCAGTGCCGGTCAAGATGCCTGGCAATGGCTCTTGCACCTTGTTTTGATCCCCAAATCGCTCAGTAGGGAGTTCCATCATGGACAGTCAGACACAAATCGAACTTGAAGCCGCAGCCTTTCGCCGTCTGCGCAAACACTTGATGGAAGATCGAACCGACGTTCAAAACATCGATATGATGAACCTGGCCGGGTTTTGCCGCAATTGCCTGTCCCGCTGGTATCAAGAGGCCGCAGCAGAGCGTGGTCTGGAAATCGGAAAAATGGAGGCGCGGGAGCTGTTTTATGGCATGACCATGGATGAGTGGAAAGCCAACTACCAGACCGAGGCAACCGGCGAACAGAAAGCTGCGTTTGATGTGTCCTTTGCCGAAAACGTCGGCGCAGAAAACGTTGGCAAGGAGGGATCCTAACAGCGAGGTCTTATAGGGTCGGTTTTCTTCGCCCGTCCCAGCGGTGTGTTACCGTCAGACGCGCCGATGTCGCAAACCACAGAGCCTGATCTGCGCCTGACCTGCAATCAAAAACGCCACCTGTGTCGGGTGGCGTTTTTCGTATCGTGAGCGGTTGAGGGCCGTGAGCACTGAGTGAGGACTGCTCAGCCGAGAAATCCCGTCGAAAGGGAGCGGCCTAGCAACGTTACAGCACGCCGATTTCTGCCAGCGCTTGCGACAATTCCGTTGGCAGCGGTTTTTCCGCAGAGCGTCCGGCAGGCAGATCCGCAGGGGAATCCTCTACCTTCAAATAGCGCCATCCTTGAAACGGCCGCCGCATCGCCAGGTTGGTCCGGTGCAGCTCCTTATCCAGCACGATGGCGCAGCGGCGCACACCGTCAATGCCAGAGACTTCATCAAGTCGCAGAATTTTCTGGCGGCACTGGATCTGACCCTTGATTACCCAGAAAATCGATCCACCATTCAAGATCTCCTCGGAGCGTTTCGGCCACATGCGCGTCACGTGACGAGGCAGACCGTCGGCGAACTGTCGGCGGTAGCCCGCCTGCCAGGCTTCCAGTCCTTCAACGGTTTCCGTTCCGACCGAAAGCTTCACCAGATTGATATATTTGTCCACGCCGCGCCTCAGCAGTTTGCAAGTGTCTTCACCCCTATATTGTAGCATGGGCTATGCGAACGACAAGGTGTTGTGGTAAGATGGCAAAAAAATGTGAAATCCATCGAAAATGGACATTGAGGCCAGCTTAAATGCTGGTGTACGCAGGCCGCCACTCAAGACACGAGGGATTCGACAGATGAGCCGTTTTGCTGCCCCGATTGCTGAACAAATCTGGGACATGAAATACCGCTTCAAGCAGGCGGATGGGACCCCCATCGACACCACGGTGGAAGACAGCTGGCGCCGTATCGCCCGCGATCTGGCCCGCGCCGAAAAAGACCCGGCCACCTGGGAAGAAACGTTTTATGCGGCGTTGGAAGATTTCCAATATCTACCCGCAGGCCGGATCACCGCTGGCGCAGGCACGGCCCGTCAGGTGACCCTGTTCAACTGCTTTGTCATGGGCACGGTGCCAGACAGCATGGCGGGTATCTTCGACATGCTGAAAGAAGCGGCGCTGACCATGCAGCAGGGTGGGGGCATCGGGTACGATTTCTCGACCATCCGGCCGCGCGGCGCCGACGTCAAAGGTGTTGCTGCCGACGCATCTGGCCCGTTGTCCTTCATGGATGTGTGGGATGCCATGTGCCGGACGATCATGTCTGCAGGCTCCCGCCGCGGTGCAATGATGGCAACGATGCGTTGCGATCACCCGGACATCGAGGATTTCATCACGGCCAAATCCGATCCGGCACGGCTGCGCATGTTCAACATGTCGGTCCTGGTCACTGATCCCTTCATGGAAGCGGTCAAGGCAGATGGCACCTGGGAATTGGTCTTCGGCGATAAGGTGTTCAAAACCGTTCAGGCGCGTGATCTGTGGAACAAGATCATGCAGGCCACATATGATTACGCCGAACCCGGTGTGATTTTCATCGACCGCATCAACAAGTCGAACAACCTTTCCTACGTGGAGCAGATCGCCGCAACGAACCCCTGCGGGGAGCAGCCGTTGCCGCCTTATGGTGCATGTCTTTTGGGGTCCATCAACCTTGCACGGCTGGTGAAGAACCCATTTGAGAAAAACTCCGAGCTGGACCCAGAAGGGCTGAAGACGCTGGTGGCCACGGCTGTTCGCATGATGGACAACGTGGTGGATGTGTCGAAATTCCCGCTGGAGGCCCAACAGCAGGAAGCACAGAACAAGCGCCGCATCGGTCTGGGTGTCACAGGATTGGCGGATGCGCTGTTGATGCTTGGCCTGCGCTATGGTTCGGACGAAGCCGCGCGTCAGACCGAAGAATGGCTGCACGCGATTGCTCGCGCGGCCTATCTGGCGTCGGTGGAGCTTGCGAAGGAAAAAGGGGCGTTCCCGCTGTTTGATGCCGAAGCCTATCTGGCGTCTGGCAACATGATGAACATGGACGAGGATGTGCGCGACGCCATCCGCGAACATGGCATCCGCAACGCGCTGCTGACGTCTATCGCCCCGACGGGCACCATTTCGCTTTATGCAGGGAATGTGTCTTCTGGGATCGAGCCGGTCTTTGCCTATGCCTATACGCGCAAAGTTCTGCAAAAAGATGGCTCCCGCACCGAAGAGGAAGTGGTCGACTATGCAGTGCAGATGTACCGCGAAAAGTTCGGTGCAGAGGCCGCGCTGCCCGATTACTTCGTGAACGCGCAGACCCTGGCTCCGTCCGAGCATGTCAAGATGCAGGCCGCGGCGCAGAAATGGATCGATTCGTCGATTTCCAAGACGATCAACTGCCCCGAAGACATTTCCTTTGACAGCTTCAAAGATGTCTACATGCAGGCCTGGGATCTGGGCTGCAAAGGCTGCACAACCTATCGTCCGAACGATGTGACCGGTTCTGTTCTGTCGGTGAGCGAAAGCGCGGATACGGCTCCGGGTGAAACGGCCGATGCGCCGCATGAAGCCGATGTCAGCGAAACCGGCGCGGCAGAGGTCGTCTACATGTCGGAGCCGCTGGATCGTCCGCAGTCGCTGGAAGGCCATACCTACAAACTGAAGTGGCCCGACAGCGAGCATGCGATCTATCTGACGATCAATGACATCATCATCAATGGCCATCGCCGTCCGTTTGAAGTGTTCATCAACTCCAAGAACATGGAGCATTACGCTTGGACGCTGGCGTTGACACGCATGATCTCGGCCGTGTTCCGCCGTGGCGGTGATGTGTCCTTCGTGGTCGAAGAGCTGAAAGCGGTATTTGATCCGCGTGGTGGTGCTTGGGTGCAGGGCAAATACATCCCCTCCATCCTCGCCGCGATTGGTGGTGTGATCGAAACACATATGGTTGCGACAGGGTTCCTGGAAGGAGAGGGCATGGGCCTGAAATCCGATCCCAAGGCCGAAGTTGTCGCGCTGAATACTCCGCGCGGCAAAGCCTGCCCAAGCTGCGGTCAGTTCGACATGCAGATGGTCGAAGGCTGCATGACCTGCCGCAGCTGCGGCCACTCCAAATGCGGCTGATGTCATCAGCGGCGATGTGTGGAACGACACATAAGGTGACATTTATTGACGCCGAGTTGCCATTTCTCGGCGTCAAACCTGCAACTTTCATAGCAAAATTTTGCGTGTTCCATCATTTAAGGCGGAAACCTGACTTTCGCAGCGGGTTCAACGCAATCGATTTGACTGTTGGAAAGCGGACCTTCAATTGCCACCCGACTGGCCACGGAAAACTGCAATTCGTTCGTTAAGATGCAGTCAGCTAAGTGTTCTGGAAGCAGCTAAGTTTCCACCTGCATGCGCATTAATTGATTGAAATCTGGTCTTTTTAAGTTAACTTAACGCATGGCGTTAAGTCGTGTATTGACGGTTATAGATATATGGCATAGGTAGAGTTAGCATGGAAGTGAAGTTCGCAAACAACGATCTGGCGCGGATATGCACAGATGAGGCCCATAAAATGGGATTACCAGTCACGGTGATAAAGGCTGCTCGCAAGACGTTGTTAAAGCTCGAGGCAGCAACATATGAGAGCGATCTCTTCAACATCGGTGGGCTGGACTACAAAGTTCGCAGGGGAGGCGACGATGAAACAAGGCAAGTTCGTGTGAACAAGCAGTATCGGATTTTCTTTACGGTTTCCGGCGAAGGAGCCAGCGCCGTAGCAACAGTCACCTACATTGGCGACCCGCACTAAGGAGGGCAAGTTATGAGCATCGCAGCCCTGTTAAATGAAGTCCCTCATCCAGGGGAGTTCATTCGTGACGAATTGGAGGCGCGTGGTTGGGCTCAGCGGGACCTAGCCTACATTTTGGGTGTCAAAGAGCAGGCTATCAATCCCATCATGTCTGGAAAACGTGGGATTAGCCCAGACATGGCACAGTCTTTATCGAAAGCGTTTGGGATTTCGGCTGAGTATTTCATGAACCTGCAAAAGGCTTACGAGCTGTCAACGGCACGTACTGCTGATCCCGCGATTGAACGTCGCGCGAAGCTACAATCAAAGTACCCTATCCGGGAAATGATAAAGCGGGCTTGGTTTGAAGATACCCAGGATATTTCGTTGCTTGAAGCACAAGTAATGAGATTCTTTGGGACAAACTCACTCGACCATGTCCCGGGTCTGGCCCACAACGCAAAGAAGTCGGGAAGTTATGCGGATGAGTTGACGCATCTACAGTGGGCTTGGTTATTTCGTGTGAAGCAGATTTCCGAGGAGATGATTGTCGCCAATTTCTCGGAGAAGAAATTGGATTTATTACTTGCTGATCTGGAACGCCTTTTGGTTGATCCGGAAGAAATTAGGAATGTCCCTCGTATCCTCGCCGAAGCTGGTGTTCGATTTGTAGTTGTTGAGACTCTGCCAAAAGCGAATATCGATGGGGTTTGCTTTTGGCTGGACGTAAAATCTCCAGTGATTGGTATGACGTGTCGGCACGATCGAATTGATAACTTCTGGTTCGTTCTAAGGCATGAACTAGAGCACCTCAGACAAAAAGATGGCCAGAAAGAAGAACTAACATCTGCTCGAGTAGATGTTGACCTTGACCCAGGGGCGCAAGATCTTCCGAAGGAAGAATTACGGGCGAACTTGTGTGCATCGCAGTTCTGCGCCGATCAAGATGCTTTAGACTCATTCTTGGTACGCAAGTACCCATACATGGCTGAGCGAGACACCTTAGGGCTTGCTCGACGACTTCAACGCCATCCTGGAATTATTGTTGGGCAACTGCAGTACAAGATGGCTGTGCAGTACAATGTGAACAAATACAACTGGTTAACTAAGCATAAGGTCAAGATCAGGCATTTCCTTCGGGGTGCCGCGACCATGGACGGCTGGGGCGATCCTGTCCCGGTCAGTCTTTAAGGAGGTTGCAATGGCAAAGTACAAAGAACAGCTTCAGCGAATTTGGCACCAATATGAATCCGAGCATGGTTCCGTACCGGCTACGGCCCGTGAAGCAGTTGCATGGGGACTGTCGAAGGGATTGTGGACTTGCACCGGTTCCGTTCCGGTGTGTTGCTCATGTTAGGCGGCGATCTTTTCGAAGGCCACGGGTGATTTTCCATCCAGCGCTGAATGGCGCCTGCGCGAGTTATAGAAGCCGTTGATGTATTCGAACACTGCGACC
>NZ_JAJDWC010000130.1 GCF_022825805.1 Phaeobacter sp. | reverse complement strand
GCGCCACTTGCCACCGACGCGGATGTAGGTTTCGTCTACGTGCCAATCGACGCTCGCACGGCGCAGGTGTTTCTCTGTTCGTTTGGACACTTCAGGGCCGAATTTCTGAACCCATCGAAACACGGTCGAACGATCAACTTCAATGCTTCGCTCCGCTAATAAATCGACGACATCTTGGTAGGACAGCGGAAATCTCAAGTATCAGCGGACGGCGCAAAGAATGATGTCGCGCGGAAAGCGGTGGTGTTTGAATGGCGATCTACGCGGCATAGGCAACCTCAAAACACCCAACGTCACCAATGTCGGCGACTAATGCAACAGTCCCCGATTACTGGCTTTGCATCATACCAGGTAGGTCACTTTTGAACGCTCATTGACGCTGGTAGGACCAACTGAATCTGCCCATGGCGAATGCGGCTCAGTGCAGCCTTCAAAGCCATCGGCGGTCTGCATCACTGCAACGGCGCTGCCATAGGTCACGGGAAAGGCGCTGGGGGCGATCATGCGCAAAGATCCATTTTGTGCCAAGGATTCCTGTGCAGCCATTGGCAAACGAGGATCAACGATGGTCAATGCAGCCTCGGGTGTATCGATGCGCGGTGCGCCAAAAGCACCTTCCAGACTGGTGCACCCTTCCAACAAAAAATCAGCAATTTGGAAAACCGCAGGCAAGATTTTTCGCCCCCCGCATGCCCCCAAAGCAAAGCGCCCCGCTGTGCTTTCCCCGACAACAGGACAGACATTCATCAGGCAGGTGCGCCCGGGTGCCAGCGTGTTCGGCCCGCCGGGTTTTGGGTCAAACCACATGATCCCATTGTTGAACAAAAAACCTGAGCGCGGTGCCAGAAGACAAGCACCAAAGACCGACAGAATGGTTTGGGTCAAGCTGACCAACCGACCATCGCGGTCCACGACTGAAATATGGGTAGTGCAATCGGCTATGCTCGGATTGGCGTTATGCCCCATGGTTTGCCGCCGTTGCGCCGTTGCGGCCAAAAGTGCCGCGCGGGTTGCGGCGATGTCGCGAACGCCAGCCGCTTGGTACCGCTGCCAAGTATCAATCAGTGTTGGCCCCCCGGTCAGCCCGGGCGTGGCCCAAAGGTAGCCTGTCGTGCTTGGTACCGACAACGCAGGCAGAACCTCGGGGCGGTATTTACTTAAGTCGTCTGCCGATAGTGGCACGCCCTGTTCGGCAGCATCTTGCAGAATTTGTCGGGCTAAATCACCGTGATAAAAATCTTCTGGTCCGGCCTTAGCCAATCGTTCAAGACTACACGCAGCGGCAGGTTGCGGGATCATCCGAGGTTCGGTCATGGTCCAAGTCGTGGTTTTGGGCCACTGCCCCTGATCCAGAAACATCTGCGCGCAATGGGGGTCTTGTGCCAGCTCGCAGGCCTTGGTGGCGATCACCAATGAGCTGTACCAATCCAACGGAATACCTTGTTTTGCCTCAGTAACTGCTGGGGCAACAAGCTCAGCCCAAGGAATGCGGCCATCAACAACAGCGGCCCATGGGAAAAGATCACTGGCGCGGTGGCCCGGTTCAAGCGGATATTGCGCAGGGTCAAGCGCCTCTGGACTTTTGGGGTTGAACAAAATCGCTTCCGGATGATTGTCAGGGTGGGCAACCAACATGGCGCCGCCACCCAAAGGGCCGCTCATCCACGGTTCAAGCACACCGGACACAAAAGACGCGGCAATCGCGGCATCAACCGCCGTCCCACCCGCGGAAAGCACATCTGCGCCGACCTGTGCGGCCTGATGACATTGTGCAGAAACCATCCCAAACCGGCCATATGCCGCTGGTTTGGTGACCTGCTGACTGCATGAGCGATTGCGGTTCATGGAGCCTTGGCTTCATCGGTGTCTGGCAATATCGGCGCATTGGCAAGGTCGCGCGTTAGCCACCAGGCTCCAGCGCAGAACAAGCCACCGATGACCAAAGTCATTGAGAGCCCAAGAACCGAACTGGCCGTGCCCATCCAGAGCGCGCCCAAGGCGGTACCGCCCCGGAAGGACAGG
Organism: Phaeobacter sp.; assembly: GCF_022825805.1. Taxonomy (GTDB): domain Bacteria; phylum Pseudomonadota; class Alphaproteobacteria; order Rhodobacterales; family Rhodobacteraceae; genus Phaeobacter. The sequence goes on along the minus strand of NZ_JAJDWC010000130.1, from coordinate 1,625 downwards.
AAATACAACGTGCTTACCCTGCCCCGCATCGAATCATCCACAAGGCTTTGAATAACTTGCTGCGATTTGACCGCCGTTACCGTGATCGCAAAACCCAGCGCGGTGAACAGAAGCATCGCAAGCCAAAGTGTTTCGGCAAAGGCAATTCCAACCGCGCAAGGGGCCAGGGCCAAGCCAAAGATCACCGTTTGCCGGATCGCAGTACGCGTACTTTGGTCGCGGGCGGCGAGGTTCCAACACCCGGCAATGACCGATCCAAGGCCCGTGACAGCGATTAACACACTGAACCATTCTGCGGCCAAGCCCAGCTGGAGTTCGGTCAGGGCCGGGGCCAGTTCAGGAATGCCACGAGCGCCCGCCGACGTGATGGCGATGATCAAAAGGGGCATACCCAATACACGTCGACTGGCCGCATAGCGCATCCCCACCACGGCACCCGACAGCGCATTGCCGCGTTGCGTTTGCCCAGCCTTGGGTCTCGACCAGATCGGCCCGTGCCGATTCCAACTTCTCAGCAAAGAGCCGATCCAGAAGGGCAGGGGAGGCGAGGAAGACCTCGTCGGAAAAGAGATCGCGCGTGACCGCGCCACCCTCAGCCTTGTAAGCTTCGATGCCGACGAACTTGGCACGGCGGTCGGTGGCTTTGATCGCATCGGGATGCAGCGCGTTCTTGATGGCACTCTCGGAGACGGCTTGCCCCTTCCATGAAGGTCTGCAGCTTGGAATGCTTGCGCCATGTGAACTTGGCGTTTTCACCTTCATCGCCGCTCTCGGCTGTTTTGACATATGCGTATTGATCAAGGCCCATGGCCAGTCTCCTTCTCAAAGTGGGAGCGGCGCAGTGTCATTTGCTCGTGACCTCTTGGCCTTGGCCCGCTTACCGCCAGTGGCGGAGGCCTCAACTGATCTCACAGCCCGAAAAGCCCCCGTGCTTTTCGGCTGGGCAGAGCAGGTGAGGGTGTAGGCCCGTCCTGCGGCCGGGCGGCGACCTGACACAGGGGGCCAGAGCGGTGAAAACGGGAGGGGCCCGCGCCCCCGCGTGGGAGGAACCGGATTTCTCCGCAGAGGCTGGCGCGCTCGCGCGACACCAGAGCCCCTGTTCGGGGCGTCGGCCGGATGGCAGGCGGAACCAAAGATTGAGAACCTGACAGCCGGGTTAGAGCGGAGCGGAGACCCGGCTGACCGCTGGTTCAATCGATCGCGGTCTCGCCCGCGATCTCATCTGATACATGCATAAGGGATCGACACCGAACGGCGGAGACGCGAGCAACGCGGCTCCGGGCGCAGCCAAGAGCCTGGCCAGCGCCAGGGCGCTGGTGTGCCAATGAACAGAAATCCCTAAATGGAAGAATTTTGTATTTGAAAAACATTTTTCTTCCATCTAAGCTAGCGCTCAAATAAACACAATAAGATACAGAGGTTTTCAAATGGCAAATAATGATGGAATCGAGAAAGATTTCGTCCATCTCGCAAGGGTGGCGCTGTCAGGACGCACTCAGGACGTCCAAACTTATCTGCATCGAATTGCGAAGCGCCGCGGCCTGAATAAGGAATTCTCTGGCGCCTTAATAGAGCTACTTCGTAAAAACCCAACTCGCTCATCCCCTCTGCGCAAGGGCATGGAA
>NZ_JAJDWC010000063.1 GCF_022825805.1 Phaeobacter sp. | reverse complement strand
GCGAATACACGTCTTCGAACTTCATAAGTCGAACTTCCTGTAACACTTCTGTCCGCTTCATAACGCCTCCTTTCGGAGACATGATAAAACCGGACAGATCGCATGTTACCTACACCGGACATATCGCTTGTTAGCGACACCCACAGTGATTTGCATTGACTCTTTGTGCTGCATGTCATGGAATTGACATATGGCAAATTTGCAGTCCGTCGCTGTTCTCGCTCCAGCCTTGGTTTCAAGGCCCGAACGAATGCGATCGACTGTTTTGCCTAAATCCCGCTTTTAAAACCATTTTTTCGGAGTTGGCTTGGCCTCTTCCCGGTTTTGAAAGTCATTTTGTGAAGGAGATCACATGCGTTACCAAATCAGCGGAAAACAAATCGATATTGGTGAAGCCCTGCAAACTCACGTGCAGGCGGAGCTGGGAGCAGCTGTTGAAAAATATGCAGAACGCCCAACCGATGCCAACGTCGTCTTTTCGCGATCTGCGCATGAATATGTTTGTGAAACGACTGTTCATTTGTCCACCGGCCTGACCGCACAAGCAAAAGCGCATGCCACTGAAATTTATGCGGCTTTCGAAGCCTGCAACGAGAAGATGGAAAAACAGCTGCGCCGGTATAAGCGTCGCTTGAAGGATCATCACCGCGATCGGAGCGAGCCGGTTGAACTCTCGGAGGCAAGCTCTTATATCCTCGCCTCGGACGCAGCCGGAGCTGAGTCGGAGCCTGAGTCGCTGCAGCCGATCATTATCGCTGAGATGGAGACTAAAATTCCATCGCTTTCGGTTGGCGAAGCGGTCATGCAAATGGAATTGGCAGGCGCACCGGTTTTGGTGTTTCACAACGAAGGTAAGGATGGGCTAAACGTTGTTTACCGTCGTGAAGACGGCAACATCGGGTGGATTGATCCATAAACCCAGAAAACGATAAACGCAGTGCAAGCTGAGCGGAGCAGTAAAGAATGCAGATTTCTGACATCCTGAAGCCAGAGGCCGTACGTGTCTTTGGCGCCGCCTCTAGTAAGAAGCGTCTCTTTCAGGAGATTGCTGATGTCGCTCAACAAAGCTATGGGCTGGATGCTCAGTCCACGGTTGAGGCTCTTCTGGATCGGGAGAGCCTTGGTCCCACAGGTGTGGGCCATGGCGTTGCTTTGCCGCATGCGCGTCTCGATGGGCTAGAGCAAGTTGTTGGCGTGTTTCTGGTGCTGGATACGCCGCTGGAATTCGGGGCGGTGGACCGGCAGCCGATCGATCTGACCTTTGCTCTTTTTGCGCCAGAGGATGCGGGTGTAGAGCATCTGAAGGCGTTGGCTTTGGTGTCTCGCACTCTGCGTGATCAGAATTTCTGCACCAAATTGCGTGCCAACCCCGATCCCGCAACGCTGCACACGATCCTCACGGAAAGCCAATCGGTGCAGGCTGCCTAACGCGGGACCTGGCACCGGATCCAACACTGGGCCTAGCTGCCAGTGACCGGGGTTACTGACCAGGGACCAAACCCAAACAACAGGTAATCGCGGCTGTAAACGGTCGCGATTTTTTGTTCCAAAGCGTCGTCATAGATGTCTGACAGGGCAAATGGTGCTGGATCCGGTGTTGCGCCCATGAAAGCTGCATCTTCTTTGCCAAGCCATCGGGCAATATCGGGCAGCACCCTGGGCAGTTCTTCCTCTCTTAGAACAAAATCAGGGGACTGCACATCGGCAAACCCTGCAAGGATCTGTGCCTGACTGGCCCATGCAGGGTCGGTGCGAAACGCTGTCTGGCCGGACAGGTTGGCTCCGATGATATCGACGAACTTGCCAAACGCCTGTTTGTGACAGTCCAGATCGTAGTCTGGATCCGCCGTCGTCTGGGGTAGGCCCAGGTCAAATTGCTTGCGCAGCAGGTTCCGGATCTGGCGCATCGGGCCCGGATCTGGCGAGAGAATTTTGCGACAGAACACGTGGTGCAGACGGGCGAGGGGATGGCGCAATACGGTGAGGCTGCGAAAACCCGGATGAGCTCGTTTCCACTGTCGCAGTTGTTTTTGGGTCATGTTTTCGCATAGCTCGCCTGCGCCTTCCGCGTCCTGCGCCGCCATCCAAGCTTTGATCGCATCGGTTGGCCCGCCGGCAATTGGCAAGAACAGGAGCGGCAGGTGTTGCCCAGCGATGTAGCTCGGCACAGCAGGTCCGCGTCGCGGTTCAAAATTTGGCGTACGGTTGAGATTGAACGGATCAATCATTGCCGCCGCTTGATCCAGTGCCTCTGGGTTTTCCACTTTGCTGGTAATCGCGCCGGGGTTTTGTGGCTTTAGGCTGCGATCCAGTTGATCCAACCTGGACGCCAACCCCAACCATTGGGCAAGCCCGTTGAGGATATCGACATCCTGCAAATCCTCATAAGCGATGTAAAACGCGGTTTGACCTGTTTTCTGCAGACTGTTGAGGATCTGAATTTGAAACCTCTGCTGCGCGGCAACATGTGTGACAAACTCGCTGGCCGACACCTGGGCAAGACCTTCTTTGCGACGTTTCACGTGTGTCAGTTTCCACTGCCCCGTCAGACGCGCGATCTTATGGGAGACATAGCTGTCCACCGGGTTACGGGTCAGCACGATCTTGGCACAGCGCTTGTCTGACAAAATCTGGTCAAGCACCCGTGGATCGTGGTCATGAAAATACCGAAACCCGGCCATCCCGGATGGGTGATCGCGAAAACGGTGCAAAAACCCTTCCGGGTCCCTGTCGCGATCAGCCTGGGACCAGCCCAGCGTTTCGGTGCGGTTGGGATAGCTGATGAAATGCGGATTGAAGGCTTCGCCATGACACACAACGCCAGCCAGCGCGTTCAAATTGCTTTCCAGAAAATTTGAACCGGTTCGCATATCTGCAAGAACCACAAAATAGTCAAAGGCTTGCGTCATGGTCTATCGCACCAAATAGGGTTTGCGAGGCTGATTTGGCAGGTTGAATGGCCCCTGTTCTGCGGGGAAATCCCCCATCAAATAGGGATGCATACCCTGGTTTTTGAGATTTTGCAGAAATTGTCCGAATCCGGCCAGATCAACCATCTTGGGTGCGGTATTCAGGTGGCGCTGCGCATGGGCGCCGAATTCATCCAGGATGGTTTGGATGGGCTCCATCGGGGCTTCGACAAACTCTGCCATGGTCCAAATCCTCACCCGCGCTTTGACAAATCGGGAGCGCAGAACCTCAATATGCTTTGCTTCAATCTGTTGTAGCCGCGCGGCCTCTTTCCGAAGGTCAGCAAAATTTTTGTTCGATTTGAACAGGGAGACGGCCCAAGCGCCCGAAATGACCGACACTTGTGCGTTTGGATCGCGGGCGACCAGCCAGTTGATCGATTGATTGTCCTGTGGGCCGAATTGGAAACACTGCCGTTCACCCCGGGTGTTCCAGATCAGATTTGTCAAAAACGCCTTCGAATTGTAGTCCCGCAACCGTGTACTGTCACTCAGCGCGCCGTTGAGAAGCGGTTTGCGGCCAGCAAATTCAACCCGATCTGGGGCGAACAAATGACCGTGCACCTTGGCCCCGGTGACATGCGACAACCAATCCTCGAAATCTTCAAACAGTTCGGTAAAGCCTTGGAAAACCGAGTAGGGATTGCATGTAACGCCGTTTTCAGAGCCTTTGTCCGGCAAACGGCTCTGCATATAAAGCCCTGGCCTGCCTCTGGTCCGTCGTTCCACCGCTTTGGCAAAAATGCGGTCAATCTTTCCGGGGTTGGGTTCCGTCCCTTTCATCGCATTGGCGCTGTCGCCCAGAAATGTTGCATAGAGCCGGTTTGCATGTGGCCAGATTTTGCGCGCCGCAAAGCAATCAGAACGACGCAAAAGCTGCAGGTGATCGTCGTAGAAGTTATGTGGCTTACCCTGGAAATCAAACTTCGACAGCGTCAAAGACCGGCTTTCGATCTTGCTGGAATAGAGCCGTGCCAAGGTCTGATAGTAGCTTTCGTCCGGGATCCAGACATGACGAAAATAGCGATCGTGGCGTGGCCTGTCGGGATCGTCCAAGATGGCCGACAACGTGCGACGCGTGAGACACCACCACTGGCTGCCCATATGGGGGACAAGCCCGCTTGGGATGCGCCGTCGCATTCCAATACGCCTTTGTAGAGCCACATATCGATCAAACAGAAACCGCTGGCGTTTCCACGAAAAAGGAAACCGCAGAGTAAAACGTTCCACGTCCAGCCCGCCGACGATCCAGGGTACATCCGCGGTTGTCGCGCTCTCGATGAAATCTGTGCGCGGACGTGCAGCCAGATAGTCGATAAGTTCAGACACAGGGCGCAGCGGCAGGCAGGCGCCAGAGGCCAGATAGACGTGCCGTACATCTGGAAACCGCGCGAGCATCAATTCGGACGCAGATTGTGACGCCGCGACGATGCCCCAGGTGCCCCACTCACACCGATGGCGGCGCGAAAACAGGACAAGCGGTTCATCTGCAAAAGCTGCTTTGAACGCGGTGAACACCGGTTTGGACACGTTTGTGTCCACGTGAATGACCACCGGGCACCCTGCTGCAATCCAATGGCGCGCCACTTGTTCGGCCCTGTTCAGAGCGGTGTGAACCAGCATGACGATGCCAACTGTGCTCATGCCCAGTTGCCTTTCGACATCAGACCCAGGATCTCCAACTGGCGCCAATTGATGTATTTTTCGCTCCAGCTGCACCATAGATCGAGCGGCTGTGCCCCGGATTTTGCATAGGCTCGATATTCAGCAGACTGGGCGTAATGCTGTTTGCGTTGCAGCTCTTCTTCGGCTTTTTCCGTAAAGGTATGGAGAAACTTGGTGTGCAAAAGCACGCCGCTGGCTTTTTCGCCGCCATTGGTTTCATAAACCTGGTTCAAGCCTCTGGGTAAAAGTGCATGGGTTGAACTGACAAAACTGTAGCGGCGATCCCATTTCACCAAAGGGATCTTGTTGAGCGCTGGGGCCTTTTGCGGTTGGTTGGCAAAAAATGTCCGCGCGCGCGGTCCCCCTTGGATCCACAGATTGCCGTAGACCGGATTGCGTTTGATGGAATAGTTGCCACTGTCAAACCAATGCGCGATTTCAAGGGGATCCTGACCAGCCTGATAGGGAACAGCGTTGACGGGTCCCTTTGGGTAAACGTCCAGAAGCATCGCAGAAAAACTGCGGATCCCGGATCCGTCCAGCCAATCCGTCAGGGCCCGCAGTGGTCGACTGTCACAAAACGGGTAAACGAACAGCTCGTCCGGATCGACCACCAGCACCCAATGCCCGTGCGCATAGCGTCGCTTCAGATGGTTCATCCAGTCGATGCCGAAGCTGGCCCGGCGATAGCTGGATAGGGTGTGCCAGATCGAGACATCTGCCATGCCGCGCAGATAGTCCACCGTGCCATCGACAGACCCGTTGTCAACAAACAGGAAGTGGTTCACGCCAAGCGCGCGATAGTAGTCCAGAAAGTAGGGCAGCCTGATCTGCTCATTTCGCATGGTTGCGACCAGCAGGATATCCGATGGGCTGATGCTGTGTGTGTTGTCTTGAACAGCCGTCAGTTCACGGGATTTCCGCATCCCTCGCAAGATCCGCCGCTTGCGCCGCAGGCGCATCCGATAAGACTCCCAAAGGCTCACGACAGGTTCCATGCAAGGTTTCAGGGCGGGCTTACCCCTCTGTCAGGGAACGCACTGCGCCCATGAGGAAGGGACTTTCAGTATGCCATTGAACTTATGTGGAAACAATGAATTTGCAATTGATCTCTTTGTTGCGATTTGAGGGAGAATTAGCCGCGGTTGCAGTGCTCTAACGCCATCAACTCGGCATCGAGCGCTGCGGCATTCTCCTGCCGGTCATGGGATGACCGCCACAGGCAATAGGCTGCCATGCGCCAATGATACCAGGGTTTCAGCTGCCGATATCTCGATACAACCGTCTGGTCGGAATAGCTGGCCAGAAATTCAGCCTCTTCCGCGTTGGTCAGCGGTTCTCCGCGATAAATCAGTTGCATGGCGGGCGACAAAAAGACAGCGAGATCTTCGGCAGCATCGCCCAGTTGCGGACATTGCCAGTCAATTAGGGTCAGCGCGCCGCCGTGTGAGACAATGTTGCCTGGAACCGGATCACCATGGATGAGGGTAAGGTGGGCGCTGGGCGCGACGTGACCTTTCGGGCGCAAAGCAGCGATATGTTGTGGCGCCGGACATTGTGCAAGGATCGCCTTTGTCTGCTGGACCAACGCATCAGACCCATTTGCACCAAGAGGGAGGTCAGGTTTGGCGGGGTGTCGATGCAATCGATCCAGAAGGCATGCAACATCACAGACGCCATCTGTCCAGGTTTGGCCGGGCCGATGAGTGTAGGCCAACCAATGCCGGCTCTCGAACTCACCATGGTTTTGCAGTTGTGGCACCATGCCAGAACTGCGGAGTGCAGTCAGAACTGTGCGTTCGCGGTCTGGATCGTTGGCAAACAGGGGGTTTTCCAACCCGTTTGCATACAGCTTTACCACCACTGGACCGACCTGCCAGACACGGTTGGAGCGGCCGCCAATCAGTGGTTTGGCAACCGCGCGGCCGATGACGCCACAATTGGCAAGATGTGCCAGAAATCGCTCTTCTGCAGCTGTGCGGTCGTGTTGCAGCGTTCTCTCCATTCAGACAAGCAAGACCCCATGTGGGATCTGCTGCTGTCGCTGCCTAGCACATACTGGGGGGTGTTAGGAAACCGGGTCACCGGCAGGCTGCGGTGCAGAAACGACCGGTTCACGCAGAGCTGTGACGCTAGAGGCTGGAATGGCAACACCGCTTTGCAGAATCAGGGCTACCTGATTGTCGAGCATCTGGGTTTCGGTCACGCGGCTATAGGTTTCTGCGGTTTCGGACAGCACAACCTCTCCATTCTTGGAGCTTTCCAGAGTGAAGCTGTAAACGCCAGCCGGGAGTGGCGCACCATCGTCGCCGATGCCATCCCATTCATAAGGCTCTGCAGATACCGGCAGAACAACGCGTTGAACCTCTGTTCCGTTTTCATTCTTCACAACCAGATTGACGGTATCTGCAACCTTGGCCGGATTCGGTGACACAGTGATCGAATTTGATCCGTCAAAATAGGATGGTGCAGCGGTTCGGGTTTCCATACCAACCCAGCCAGACATTGCTGCCATGTTCGACAAACCCAACTGGGTTTGCATGGCCGCAAGCAGATCATTTCCCTGAACCTGTTGTTCGACCATCGAAAACTGCGCCAGCTGGGCAGAGTATTCCGTCGAATCAATTGGTTCCAACGGATCCTGATACCGCGCTTGTGCGGTCAGCATTTTCAGGAATGTCTCGAAATCAGAGGTGATTCCGGAGGTATTCCGATCTGATGCGCTGGCTGGTGCAGGCGCGGCTTTTTGTTGCGGCGTTGTGGTGCCTGTTACGGTTGTCATGTGATTAAAGCCTCATGTCCAAACCGGTCTCGCCGGTGTTGAGTGTTGGTGTGAGTGCCGCTGTTTCGGCATCGATGTCATCGCTTGCGGCCAGGTCGCCGCCGCGGCCCTGTCCAGTGCCAGCTGATGCGGAGCCATCACCGGCATCCCCGCCAGAAGTTTCTCCGCCAGAGAATTCAAAGGAGATGTCTTCGAACCCCATTCGCCGGAATTCATCAGCCAATTCGCTGATATGGCGGCGCATCAGATCACCTGTTTCCGGGCGTTCAGTCTGGATCATCACGCTGACGCCTGTTTCAGTGACAGACACGCGCATATTCACGTGGCCCAGCTCTTTTGGATTGAGCGCGACATCAACATTGCGATCGCCTTTGGCGACCAGAGCCTCTGCCATTTGATTCGCAATCAATCGTGGCGTTTCGGGACGATGGACGGTGCCTGGGCTCAGCGTTGCTTCGGTCAGCAGTTGCGACAGGCCTGGCATTTCGGCGCCCAATGCGCTGCCTCCCGATAGAACCGCGTTGTGTTCTGTCGCTGTGATCGCGTCGACTTGCAATGTGGACAGGGTGGGATTCGCCGCGCTCAGCGTGCCAGCACCCAGCCCGAACTGTGCGATTGAATACGCGCTCTGCGGCACTGCAGAGGGTGTTTGCAGCGCCGTGACCTGATTCGTGGTTGCTGTGCTCTGCTCTGCTGCGATCTGTCGGCTTTCCGCACGTTCCTTTGCCTGAACGGATGGTTCCTGCGCAGCAACTGCTTGTGCTTGCGCCAGATTCGCTTGCGATTGGGCCACGGTGGTTTGTGGAGCGGTCATCGTCGCGTTTGTTTGTGCGGCTGTCGAAGCCAGGGTCTGGCTCTGTTGTTGGTCCGCACGGGCTGACGTCTGCTCCGCATTTAACGGCAGGCTGGACTTAGCCGTGGTGTCTTGTACTCCAGAGGCCACCACTGTGTTACGTCCAGCAGATGTATCGGACTGGCCGATTGGCGCTGAAACGCCCACAGCAGATGCTGCGGTCGATTTCGCTCCATCAGGCAGTGCAGCTTCCGAGGGCTTACCACGGGTGCCGCGATCCGTTTCTACAACTTGGCCCGGCAATTTGTCGGTGGACTGCGTCGCGGTTGGCTCAGTGCCAGTTTGGGGCTGTTGTGTCGGCTTTGTACTGGCATCCACTGTTGCTGTTGTCGGCGTGTCAGACTTCACCTGAAGACTTTCAGCCAATTTGGGTTCTGGCCCAACGGTCTTCTCAGAAGTCGTTTGAGGATGTACGCGTGTATCGTCGGCTCTTTGTTCTGAACCCAACACACCGTTTCTTACCGCAGCATTGACCAGCTCACCCTCGTCTGAGGACAGCGATTCGGCTTTCGGATCTGCAGGGGAGACTGTCGGGTCAACATCCTCGTCTACGGCAAATTCAACTGCGTCGCCATCAGTCTGAGCAACCAGTTTTGCCGGTGCTTCAGCATCCTTGCTCTGAAGCGCGTGTGGGCTGTTATCGCTCTGCTCTTGATCGGTATTCTCAGGGGTGGAGTTCTCGATCTTTTCAGATTTTTCATCAATATTTTCAGAGGTTTCTGAGGAGTCCTGCCCTGCATCAACCGGTGATTTTGACTTCGGCTCAGCCGTCTCTTCCATCACCGCATCAAAGCTCTTGCCAGTGCGTGTTTTGGTCGCTTCGCCTTGTTGGATCTTCTCAGATCCCTGCGCGCCACCAGAGAGGGGGCCGGTAAGTGCGTTCATAAACATTAGGCTTCCAGACATTCTATCTCGGTGTCTGGCACCTTAGCGTAAACCGGTTACGGCAATTTTAACCGATATCGCCCCATAGTCTGGAAAATCCCCGCGATTTGGATGTCTCAAGAAATGAGGTGACGAATGGATCAGATTGCCCCGATTACGGCTTCACAACGTACAGGTGTTGTGAAGTCGCCGCCACAGGACCCGTTGCGCGCAGCCGCGCAAGAGCTTGAGGCGACCTTTCTAACCGAAATGTTGAAATCAGCCGGTCTTGGCGAAACTCGCGAATCCATGGGAGGGGGCGCTGGCGAAGACCAGTTTTCCTCCTTCCTTGTGCGTGCCCAGGCCGAACAGATCACCAAAGCAGGCGGCATCGGTTTGGCCGAGTCGCTTTATCATGCGTTGAAGAAGGCACAGACAAATGACTGAACAGACCCCACAGGAAATGATCGAGACTCTGGATGAAATTCTGGACGCGGAGCGCACGGCACTGATTGGTGGCGATTTGCATGAACTGGAACCGTTACTCGCAAAAAAAGAGAAGATCATCGATGCCTTAAATATGGTCGGCGATCTGGAGCGTGAGAGCTTGCAGAAGGTTCAGACCAAAGTGTCTCGCAATCAAGAGCTCCTGGACAGCGCTATGGAAGGTATCCGCGCCGTCGCATCGCGAATGGCCGAACTGCGCCGCATTCGCCGTGGTTTGGATGTTTATGATCAGGCTGGCCGCAAAACCCGCTACGCAACCCGCGGGGCGGCCACACTAGAGAAGCGCGCATAAGCGGAAAAATTAGGGAAAATTCTAGCAATGGAATTCGCGGCATTAGCAATCCTTTAGCACATAATGGGCCAATGTCGCTTTGCACCTTCAAGAGAGGGTGGCGCGGATGCCAGACGGCGGAACGCATGGTCAGAAAGACGTCAGAGAGCGCCCTTCGGGGCAGGAAAAAACAGGGGCTAAAGTGCCCCGAATCAAAGGATTACATGCTATGTCCAGCATTCTGACTAACAACGGCGCAATGGTTGCTCTGCAGACACTGAAGTCTGTCAACATGGACCTGAACGATACCCAGAGCCAGATCTCTACTGGTAAGCGCATCGGCTCCGCCAAGGACAACGCTGCTGTTTGGGCGATTTCGAAAGAAATGGACTCCGACATCGCGAGCTACGAATCTGTTCAAGAATCCCTGGGCGTGGGTGAATCCACCGTCGCAGTTGCACTGTCCGGTGCAGAGCAGATCGTGGAAACACTGACAGAGATGCGTCAGCTGGCGATTTCTGCGAACTCGGAAAACGTGGACCACGGCAAGATTCAGAACAGCATCGCCAAGAAAGCGGCGCAGATCGAATCCATCATCGACTCTGCTGAATTCAATGGCGCAAACCTTCTGGACGCTGCGACCACACCTCAGCTGACCGTTCTTGGCGGTCTGGATCCGGCGGCGGATACAATCACCGTGACCTCGATCGACTCTGCTACGAATCTCAGCACCGGCGGTATCACCGCGATCACCGATGTTGGGACGGCTTCTACAGCCCTGACTGAGATCGAAACCATGCTGGGCAATGCGATCGACGCCGCCGCTCAGCTGGGTGCGGATTCTAACCGTCTGGGCGATCAGAGCCAGTTTGTATCCAAGCTGAACGATTCCCTTAAAATGGGTGTCAGCACCATGACCGACACCAACATGGAAGAATCGTCCGCTCGACTGAAAGCCCTGCAGACCCAGCAGCAGCTGGCAGTGCAGTCTCTGTCGATCGCGAACCAGGCGCCACAGACCCTGATGTCGCTGTTCCGATAAGAACGGCTTGATCTGGGGCGCGGCTCTGCGCCCCAGATCGCATATCGCAGAGAATCTGTAGATTAAATGTTAGGATAACACGTGAATGCCCTTCTGAAGGCGAAGAGCGCCTATTCGGCGGCAAAGGCCCCGACCCGCACAGCCAAAAACCTTGAATACGAAGTGATTGCTCGTATCACACGCCGCATGGTTGCTGCCGCGCAAAAAGGCAAACCAGGTTTTGGTGAATTGGCGGAAGCCCTGAAAGACAATCGCAAACTGTGGTCTATTTTCGCAGTTGAAGTTTCAAGTCCGAATAATCCGCTCCCCGAAGAGCTTAAGGCTCAGTTGCTGTCTCTTGGGACATTTACAAATCAACACACCAGCAAAGTTCTGGCTCGTAAGGGCGACGTACGGCTGCTGGTTGAAATCAACACGGCCATCATGCGTGGCCTTCGTAGCGGAGCATCCTGAAGTATGAGCGGATTGGTTCTGAAATTGGCCCCCAAAGAGCGGGTCTTGGTCAACGGCGCAGTGATCGAAAACGGTGATCGTCGCAGTCGTCTGTCCATTGTTACACCGGATGCAAACATCCTGCGCCTGCGCGATGCCATCCATCCTGAAGAGGCTAACACGCCTGTGCGTCGCGTGTGTTACGCAGCGCAGCTTATCCTGTCTGGTGACGTTGACGGCGAAGAAGACAGGCTACAGATGCTGCGCCGCATCGAAGAGCTGAGCCAGGTTTTCACGGACCCCGACAGCCGTGCATCCCTCGCGGAGGCGACAGATGCCGTTCTGTCGAACAATCACTATCGGTGTTTGAAAGCGCTCCGTACTTTGTTGCCACGCGAAGACCGGCTCATGGCGGTCCGCCCGTCTTGATAAAGCGACCTTAAGTGCCCCCGGTCAGGTGCAAACCGGCACCTGATGATTGAACAAAAAACACGGCAAACGGATCATACCAGCCCATCTCGCGGATTTTCTGATGTGTTTTGTATCAGAAGAAATAGCGAATAGTACTGACTATGATCTGTTGCCCGGTGTTCCGGACCACATAAGCCTGCGCTTCCTGAATATAATACTTGCGCCGGGCTTTGATGATGTCTCGACCTTTAGAACACATTTTTTCTTGGCTTCCCGACCTCACAAGACGATTGAGCGGTGAGGGTGCTGGGTCCGAAAGACGCCAGCTTGGTCGACCCACCAGATGCTATTTTAATTTGATGGCTGGAGCTTCTTAAATTTTAGCTGTCCGAAAAAGAGATCAAGTCTCTTGCAGGTGTGCAGCACGCTATTTCTATCAGGTAGTCCGGCAATAATCGAAACCATTCGATCATGTTGATTGGCAGCTCGGCAGCCATAACTGACTTCCAACCGATCGCTGCATTTGGGTGGAGCATTGCCAAAACTATAAGCTCAATCACTTCGTCGGTTTTCCCAATCGCGGTGCGGTAGAATTGAAGTTCTACATATAGATCTGGCAGGGATCCGATCTTTCAATACAGTTTAGCTTTGTCCGAGACCGACCAGAACGCCAGGTCGGGTGCAAGTGATTGATCGAACCACGAGGTGTGTCTGGCACAATCATAGATCTCGCTCCGCGTGAAGAGCGGCCAACCAGTAGCCTATCGCAGATCGTTTAGCTTGCAGGCGCTAGCGCCGCGCTGGTGACCGCTCGGGTCGCAATTTTGATTCAGCACTAAATCGATTGGTATGTCATGCACGCACTTCATTTCGTGCATGGTGTTTCTGATGACCTTTGGGCCGTCATTTACTAGCTTGCCGACCTCCATTGAGGCCTATCGCAAGGCGCCTGCCCGCCGCACCATCAGCATCAGCCGATTGAAACTGCTCTTGATCCCATCTGGATCAGATTTGCCGAAGAAACTGTCCAGTTCCGGCCAGAGCTTGACGGCCTGATCTAGAGTGATGTCATTACCTTCGGAATAGAGCCCGGCACGGATCATCACCTCGGATTGCTCATACGCACCCAGATATTTGCGGATATCCAAAATGGCTGCGTTTTCTTCGTCGGTTGCCGCTGCTGGCAGGCTTCGCGACACGGAGCGAGAGACATCCACCGCGGGGAATCTGCCGCGTTCTGCGATCTCGCGGCTTAAAACGATATGCCCGTCAAGAACGCCGCGCAGAATATCAGCGATAGGCTCGTCCATGTCGGATCCCGCAACCAGAACGCTGAAGACGGCGGTGATGTTGCCCTGACCTTCTGATCCTGGTCCGGCCCGTTCACACAGGCCAGTGATGAGCGGCGTAACAGACGGTGGGTAGCCGCGCAGGGCCGGTGCCTCGCCCGAGGCAACAGCAATTTCACGGTGCGCTTCTGCAAATCGCGTCACAGAGTCCGCCAGGAACAGAACATTCTTGCCTTGGTCACGGAAATGTTCTGCCACAGCCATCGCCGACCAGGCGCAGCGGCGCCGGACCAGTGCCGATTGATCAGAGGTCGCGGCAACAACAATAGCGCGCTGCATGCCATCCGGGCCCAAGACGTCGTTGACGAAGTGATTGACCTCTCGTCCGCGCTCGCCGATCAGCGCCATGACGACAACATCGGCTTCCATATTTTGCGCCAAAGTGGCCAGAAGTGTCGATTTACCAACACCAGAACCTGCAAAAAGACCAACGCGCTGGCCCTGAACAATCGGGAGAATCGTGTTGAACACGGCGAGCCCGGTGGCGAGTCGCTCGCCCATCGGACGTCGATCCGCAGCTTTTGGCGGTGCGGCCATCAGATCACGCGCGCTTTCACCGCGCATCATTGGACGTCCGTCAAGCGGCGCACCAAAGGGATCAATGACGCGGCCGATCCAATTGTCCGCGGGCGCAAATTCTGGCGTTGGATGCAGCAAGACAGCGTCACCAACGGCAACACGGTCTGGTGCGGTGTCTGGCAACATACTGACATCACTACCAGAAATCCGCATGACCTCGCCTTCTAGGGAATCACTCCCCTGACGGCGCAAGATCAGCCGATCACCAATCCTGGCCTGACCATCCAGGCCGGATACGGTGATTGCACCACCTGAAATCTCGGTCACACGCCCCATGGTGGATGACAGTTTTTTATTGGCCAAATCCTGGGTCAACGCATTGATGGCTGAGATCATGTTCTCGGGTCTCCGACTGTTCCTGAAAACAATTTCTAAAGGAATCGGGGTTAAGCCTTGATTGAAATTGATCGAGGGAGAAGCCCCGATGTTCAAAGAACTGAACGTCTTTAAAATTGCCTATTCAATGGCAACCCATGCCGGGAAACGGCAGGCATTGGTGGCTCAGAACATCGCCAATGCGGATACGCCTGGCTACAACGCCAAGGACATCAAGCCCTTTAAAGAAGTCTATGCGCAACGCGGGCACTCTGGCGACATGGTTGCCAGCCGGTCCAACCACCTGAATGGCGCTGGTGGCACGCATATGAATTGGGCTGTGAGCGAGACCCGCGGTGGCGGGGACCCCAATGAAAACACTGTCTCGATCGAATCCGAAGTCTTGAAAGGCGTCGAGGTGAAGCGACAGCACGACCGTGCTCTGGCGATCTACAAATCGTCGATGAAGGTCCTGCGCGCCAGCCTTGGCAAGAATTGAGGAGAATAGATCATGAGCGAGTTTTCCAAATCCCTCTCCATTTCCGCAAGCGCGCTGCAGGCACAATCCACCCGTTTGCGCCATGTATCTGAAAACATCTCGAACGCTGATACGCCCGGTTATCGCCGCAAAACAGTTCCGTTCGAAGCGGTGCGTGATCTGAGCGCGGATGTTGAAAAAGTCCGCGTTGGGCCTGTGCGCCTGGATCGATCCGATCTCGAAGAAATCTATGACCCCTCTCATCCTCTTGCGGATGACAGCGGGCACTACGACGGATCAAACGTCGATCTGATGATCGAGATCGCCGACGCGCGAGAAGCACAGCGCAGCTATGAGGCGAACCTGAAAATGTTCGAGCAAGGGCGGCAGATGTCGTCGTCTCTGATGGACCTTTTGCGCCGCTAACCCTGATTCAATAACTTCATAATTTCCTGGAGATCCAGAATGGATATTCGCAGTCTTTCCGCCACTTCCGGCTATGCCGCCGCTCGGCCAGCCACCAAGGTTGACCCTGATCACGCCCCAAACACACCAGGTGCGCGCATCAAAGCCAGCTTTGACGAGTTCAACGCAACATTGCAGCGCAGCGAACAGGTTTCTGTGACCGCGATGACCGGCAATGGCGACCCTCACGCACTGGTTCAGGCGCTGGCGCAGACCGAACTGGCGGTGGAGACCGCGGTGACCGTGCGCAACAAAGTGGTCGAAGCCTATCAAGAAATCCTGCGGATGCCTGTGTAAGCCATGCTGAGTGAAGGCATCTTCTACGACACGCTGCGGCAGGCTCTTTGGGCGGCCGTTACGATGTCGACCCCGATCCTGCTGGTTGCACTGGTGGTGGGTCTCAGCATCGGCCTGTTTCAGGCACTGACGTCCATTCAGGAAATGACCCTGACCTTTGTGCCAAAGCTGGCGGCCATCGTTGTCGTATTTTGGATGACCATGGGTTTCATGACACAAACCCTGGTTTCGTTCTTTGACGGGCATGTTGTGCCCCTGATCGCTGGAGGTTTGTAATGGGAACCACTGGATACACCACGCTGTCACGACAGACCGGGCTGATGCGCGAAATGCGCGTGGTTGCAAACAACATCGCAAATGCTGCGACCACGGGGTATCGCTCTGAGGGGCTGATTTTTTCGGAATTCATCCAATCTGCGCCGGGACAGGAATCACTGTCGATGGCGCGCGCCAATATCCGAAACACATCGATGGAACAGGGCCAGCTGACCCAATCGGGCGGCGATCTTGACCTGGCGATTGAAGGCGACGGCTTTTTTCTGGTCGAAACACCAGCGGGTGAGCGGCTGAGCCGTTCTGGCGCGTTTTCTACCAATGCTGCTGGCGATCTGGTCACCATGGATGGCCATCGTGTTCTGGATGCGGGCCGCGCGCCGGTGTTCATTCCGGGTGATGCGCAATCGATCAAGTTTGGCGCCGATGGCACTCTGAGCGCGGATGGTCGTGCACTTGGTCAAATTGGTGTTTTTCAGGCCGCCGAAGGCACTCAGCTGATCCGCGAAGACGGTGTCATGTTCCGTGCCGAAGGTGAGATCGAAGTCGCAGGCGACGCCCGTATCCTGCAGGGTTTTCTAGAGGGATCCAACGTTAACGCGATCTCGGAAGTGGCCCGAATGGTGGAAATTCAACGCGCCTATGAAATGGGCCAGAGTTTCCTCGAAACCGAAGACAAACGCATTCGCGACGCTGTCAAGAATCTGCTGAAATCGACCTAGGAGTACGCACATGCGAGCCCTCAAGATTGCTGCCACCGGTATGTCTGCGCAACAGCTGCGCGTGGAAACCATTTCCAACAACCTCGCGAATATGAACACCACGGGCTACAATGCGCGTCGTGCTGAATTCGCCGATCTTCACTACCAGCAGGTGACCCGTGCCGGTACGGTGAATGCCTCTGATGGGACGGTCCTGCCAACCGGGGTGCAGGTGGGTCTGGGTGTGCGCGCTTCGGCCATCTCCATCCATTTGGCACAGGGTGCGTTGCGCCAGACTGGCAACGATCTGGATGTTGCCATCGACGGCAAAGGCTATCTGGAAGTCACCTTGCCATCGGGTCAGTCCGCCTACAGCCGCGATGGCTCTTTGAAACGCTCCGCTGAGGGGCTGATCGTGACCTCCGATGGCTTCACTGTTTCGCCAGATATCACCATTCCGGCTGATGCCCGCAATGTGTCCATCAATGCGGATGGCGAAGTCTACGCCTATTTTGACGAAACCGCCGAAGGGCAGCTGATGGGACAGCTGACGCTGGCTGGCTTTTCCAACCCCAAAGGTTTGGAAGCGCTGGGCAGCAACCTGTTTGTTGAAACCGAAGCATCCGGAGCCGCAACAGTGGCAGCGCCTGGTGAAAACGGTCTTGGCACTCTGCGTCAGGGGTATCTCGAAGACAGCTCTGTCGATGCGGTCCGCGAAGTTACTGAACTGATCGAGGCCCAGCGGGGCTACGAAATGAACGCCAAAGTCATCTCGGCTGTTGACCAGATGATGGGTGCCACAACTCAGGTGCGCTAATGAAACGGATCCTCGCCATATTGATGTTAATTTGCGCCCAGCCCGCCTGGGCCGACATCCTGGTGCCCGTGCGCACCATTCGGGCCAAAGAAATCGTCACGGCCGAGGATCTGGCTATCAAACAGGCCGAAGTGCTTGGCGCGCTTTCCGATCCTGCCGAGGTTATCGGCAAAGAAGCGCGGGTTGCGCTCTATGTCGGCCGCCCGGTGCGCGCCGGTGATGTCGGGCCACCTGCAATTGTTGAACGCAATGATCTGGTGACCATTCGGTTTCGCCAGGGCGGGCTGATCATTCTGACCGAAGGGCGCTCGCTTGGGCGTGGTGCCGACGGCGAAGTTATCCGCGTCATGAACCTGTCATCCCGCACCACTGTCAGCGGTCGCATTGCGCCTGACGGAACAGTCGAGGTAAATTAATGAAACCCAAATTCTATTCAGCCAAAACAGCTTTGCTGGGTGTGATCCTGCTCAGTGCGTGTGGACGTGTCGATCACTTGGGCAAACCACCAAGTTTCACACCCGCCAATGAAACACCTGAACATGTTGCGATGCTGTTTCAGGGATTGCCAGTGAACACCCAAAATCAGCGACCCGTTGATCAGGCGTCTTTGTGGAGCGGCTCTCGCCAGTCCTTACTGGGGGATCGCCGTGCCACCAAGAAAGGCGATATCCTGACTGTTGTCATTGAGATCGATGAACAGGCAGAGATCTCCAATGACACCAATCGTTCGCGCTCTGGCAGTGAAACGCTGAACATGCCGCAGCTGCTGGGTCTGCCGCAGCGGCTTGACCGTCAATTGCCTGCAGGCTCGACCTCTGCGAATGCGATTGACCTGGGCAGCAGCAGCAGCTCTGGTGGCAAAGGGTCGGTCAAGCGCAGCGAAAAACTGGAGCTGAAGATTGCAGCAACCGTCGTGGATGTCCTGCCCAATGGGGTTTTGGCCATCAGCGGCACGCAGGAGTTGCGCGTCAATTTTGAACTGCGCGAACTGTTGGTGACCGGCTATGTGCGGCCCGATGACATCAGCCGCCAAAACGAAATCACCTACGACAAGATTGCATCTGCGCGTGTGTCCTATGGTGGCCGCGGTCAGATCACCGATGTTCAACAACCTCGTTACGGCCAGCAAGTTCTGGACGTCATTCTCCCATTCTAAGGCCAGATCATGCTTTCTAAATTATTGCCAGTGATCCTGCTCATTGTCGGCACCGCCGGCGGAATTGGTGCGGGTATCGCGCTCGCCCCTGCTCCGGAAGAAACCGCTGAGGCGCCCGAAGGCGGCGCAGAAAAACCCGAAAAGGCGGAGGAGGAAGAAAAGGATCCCTCCGAGCCCGAAGAGCCAACCCGCGAGTTCGTCAAGATGACCAGTCAGTTTGTGGTGCCGGTCGTCGAGCGTGAGGAACTGTCGTCGCTTGTTGTTGTGTCACTCAGCCTGGAAACCGATATCGGTATGACCGAAAAGGTCCACGCCTATGAGCCCAAGCTGCGCGACATGTTCCTACAAGTCCTGTTTGATCACGCAAACATGGGTGGATTTGCCGGGGCTTTCACCAGATCCGATATGCTGACGCCCCTGCGCACCGCCTTGCGCGAAGCGGCGCAGAAAGAGCTGGGCAAAGGTGTGCATGACGTCTTGATTGTGGAAATGACGCGCCAAGACGTCTGAGCCATCATACCAAAATCGCCCCATCAGAAAGCCGTCTGCTGCGCGCAGGCGGCTTTTCTTTTATCCGCTATGTCCGGCGTGTTGGTGGGGGTGTTGCAGCGAAATGCTGACAGCAATCAGGTACAAAAAACGCACCCCAATGTGGTAGGGCGCGTGGTTGTGGTTGTGGGTGTGTGCTGTGCCCCCGGAAATTACTCGAGGTTCATCAGTCTATTGTGCTGTTTTAGGGCCGTTGCTTTTTTGCTGGCGCTGCGCTGGTTCTGGGCCATCGTTTCCACTGCATGTTTGCGGCCGAATGCCTTGCGCAACCCATCCATCGCACGCAGTTTCCGCGCCGTGACCTGGGCCAGTTCCATGTTCAGTTGCCGCCTGGTTTTGCTATGCCATCCCTGCCACAACAAATCCGCGCCGAGCGCTTTCATCGCGAGATCGTCATGAGCCTGGTCGCGGGTTTCTTTTACCTGACGGTCCAGTTTGCTCAACTGGCCGCGCAGATGCGCCTCTGCGTCCAGGATTGGTTTGACCTTGGCATGCTCTCGCAAATACATCGCTTCGGTCACGCTCGCCATTTGATCCAGCATCTTTTGTTTCATCAGATCATGCCCTTCGCCTTCTGACGCATTTTCTCTGCAAACTGGATGGCCGCGGCCACAGGTGCATAGTGTTCTTCGTGGATTTCCTGGCCAATCTCGATCGCAGCATGGAGCGCACGGGCTGTTGGCGGATCGCTGTGAATGGGAATGCCGTGCTCGTTGGCTTTTTCCCGGATCAGGGCTGCCACTTCGTCGACACCCTTTGCGATACAGACAGGCGCCTGACCAGGCTCGCGATCCCATTTCAGCGCAACCGCATAATGGGTTGGGTTCACGATTACCACATCCGCTTTGGGCACATCCTGCACCCCTGCGCTCATGGCGATTTCATGACCCTTCTGCTTACGCGCGCCTTTCATGTGCGGATCGCCTTCAGAGTCTTTCATCTCGTCCATGATCTCTTTGCGTGACATCATGTTTTTGCGAACGAAATCAGCTTGCTGGAAGGCGGCGTCAATCACTCCGACGGCCAAAGCCACAATCAGCGCCAGCACCATGAATTCCGTTGCCAACTGGCCCATCATTTGCACAACGATAAAGGCGCCGGTTGCCGAAGAGGCAATCATGTCGGGCAGCCGGTAGGACAGGTATAGCCCCATGCACACTGAAAACAGGATGAGTTTGGCGGTGCTTTTGCCAAATTCAAACAGCCCGGTGATCCCGAATTTATTCTTGGCATTCGAAAGGATCGAAATGCGGGACATCTTTGGTTCGATCTTGGAGGGGGCAACCACAAAGGCTTTTTGTGCAATGATCGACAAGACCACAGCAGCCATCGGGACAATGAACAGGGGCATCAGCGACCCAAAGACACCCCTGATGACACCCCCGCTGGGAGGAGTTGCGTTGTCGGCAAAGAATAGATCAGCTAGCCTGTCGGGTTGATCCAGAAAGGTCATCATCAGTGTGCCGAACTCTCGTACCATGCCATCGCCCACGGCATAAAGCGCAATGATCAGCCCTAGATAGGCCGCAGCAACCGACAGGTCCGTTGATTTTGGAACGTCGCCTTTCTCTCGCGCTTTGCGAATTTTTTCTGGCGTCGGTTCATATGACTTGTCGGTATCGTCGTCCTGCCCGCTCATTGCATCCCCTCGCCGGGATTTGCAAAAAAGCTGAGCAAAGCCATGCTCCAGACTTCAAGGATGACTGGGCTTGCGACCATCAGAATGGCCAGCGCGCCTAATGTCACAACAGGGGCGCCGACAAAAGCGACCATCAGCTGTGGCATGGCACGGTTGATGACCCCCAAGGTCAGATTGTAGATCAACGCCCCGATCAGGAAGGGCGCGGCCAGAGCGAAGGCGAGCGAGAAGGCCCGCGATACGCGATGAACGCCCCAGTTGGACAGGCTTGATGCATCCGGAAACTCGCCCACCGGAAACATGTCGTAGGAGTAGATCATAAATTCAGCGGCACGCACGTGCACGCCCAACATCACCGCCAGTGCGAGGCCAGAAATCAACAGGACGGCACCCACTGCGGGCATCGGTTCGGCCCCAATACCGCCCAGCACCTGGGCCAGGGAAGTGGATTGCGCGGCAATTGTTCCAGCCGTCTGCAGCGCGTGCACAAACATCCGTATGGCAACGCCAAGCGCCAGACCAACGATGGCTTCGCTCACCGCGAGACCGGCGTAGGCCACAGGTCCACTGGGCGCGGGCAAAAGCGGAATTGCAGGGGCCACGACGAAGGTAAAGGCCACTGCAATTGCCAATTTCACACGGGCCGGGACATATTGCTCGCCAAAGGCGGGCAGCATTGCGACCATGGCCGACACCCGAAGGAAAATGATGGCACCATGCCAGAAACCTGCCCCCAGAAAGGTGACAAGTTCCGGAGGCAGGAAATCCAGGTTCATGCGGGCACCATACCCACCAGGGCTGGCCGCGCCTCAAGACCGATTTCTTCAAATGACAGCACCGGATTCATGATACCGCGAGATTTGAGGATCGTCCTCAGATACCGGCGGCGCCGGGTCGATGTGACGACCGCTGCAAACACGCCCTGTTCTGTTGTGGTGTTCAACCTGTCGCTCAAACCTTCGGCGAGCTGATTGAATTTATCCGGTGGCAGGGCGATGTCGACTGCGCCGCCTTGGGCATCGATCTGGTAGGTGGCAAATGTTTCTTCCCACTCCGGGGCCAGCTGGATCAGCGGGATTGTGCCATCTTCACGTTTCATCTCCCCGACCAGCTGGAAGCCGAGACGTTGGCGGACATATTCGCAAATCACCTCGGGTTGGGTGGCATGCAAACGGGCCTCAGCCACGGTTTCGAGGATCAGCGGCATGTTGCGGATCGACACTCGCTCTTCAAGCAGCAAGCGCAGCACGGCGTGCAGAGTGTCGATTGGAACCTTATCCGGCACCAGCTCGTCCAGCAGCTTGCGGTTGGCTTCGGCACGGAAATCATCCGTCAATTCGGTCATCTCGTTCAGCAAACGGCGCAGGGACTTCAGCGTCAGCAGACGCGGGAAGTTCTGTTTGATAACCTCCAACAGATGCGTGGCAAGGATCTCCGGTGCCGTCACAATGGTCGCGCCTGACAGCGCTGCGGTTTCCTGATTGCTGGCTGCAATCCAGCGCGCGGGCGCGCCATAGACCGGCTCCGTCACATCGGTGCCGGGCGGCAATGCGGAATGATTGTCCGGCATCAGCGCCAGAACCATGTCGGGATGCAAAATGCCGCGGACCTGTTCAACACCTTGGACCTTGATCACATAAGTCCCAGTCATCAATTCCGGTTCGTCGGTCAGCCGGATTTCCGGCAGTATCAAACCAAAGGTTGTGGCAACGTGGGTCCGCATGTTGGCAATCCGCGCATCCAACCCGGTTCCCGCATCCAGCACCATGCTGACGAGATCGGGCGCAAATTCCAGATGCAGATCGTCGAGATCAAGGATATCGCCAAGAGCCTTGGATTCTTTGGGCTCCATCACCTCTTCGATCTGCTCTTCGATTTCGGCCTCTTCGCGGTCCCTGGTGTTTTTGCTCATCCGATAGGCGGTGTAGCCCAACACGCCGCCGCCCACGATGAAGGGCAGGAACGGCAGACCTGGCACCAGCGCGAACAGGATCATCAAAACTGCAACAGTACCAAGAGCGGCCGGGTGTTTGCCGAGCTGGTCCGACAGAGCGGTGTCGGTTGCGCCGGTGGCACCGCCACGCGCCAGCAACAAAGCCGCTGCAATGGAAATGATGACCGACGGGATCTGAGAGACGAGACCATCACCAACCGTCAAAATCGCATAGGTTTCAAAGGCAGACCCTACTGGCATACCATGCACCAGCACGCCCATGATCAGACCCATGATGAGGTTCAGCAGGGTGATCAACAGCCCGGCAACAGCGTCGCCTTTAACGAACTTCGATGCACCGTCCAAGGACCCGAAGAAGGTCGTTTCGCGGGATTCAGCTTCGCGGCGTTCGCGGGCGGTGGCGTGGTCGATCGCCCCGGCTGCCATATCGCTGTCGATGGCCAGCTGTTTGCCTGGCATACCGTCCAGAGCAAAACGGGCTCCAACCTCGGCCATGCGGGCGGCGCCTTTGGTGATGACCATAAAGTTCACGATCAACAGAACACCGAAGACCACAAGACCAAGGAACACACTGCCACCCATGACAAACTGCGCGAAGCCTTCGATCACGCCGCCTGCTGCGTCCGTGCCGGTGTGGCCTTGGCCGATGATCAGTTTCGTAGACGACACGTTCAGCGAGAGCCGCAGCATCAGTGACGCCAGAAGGATGGTTGGGAACGATGAAAAATCCAACGGGCGCTCAATGAAGAGCGTGATGGTAAAAATCAAAATGGCCAGACCAAACGAGGCGGCCAGGCCGATATCCAACACCCATGCGGGCATTGGCAGGATCATCATCACGATGATCGCCATCAAGGCGAGAGCCAGCAGAACCGTTGGGCTGAACAGTTTTTGCATGTCGAAGTTTTGCACGAAAGTCTGCCTTTACTTGAATACGATCAAGGCTTGCGCCGATGAGCCGCCACCCGTCAGCGGCACCAGTGATCCCATACGGGCGGTGCCCTGCGAAACGAGTGGCGCAGGATTGTGAAGATTGACGAGCGGCTGCGGTGCCGAGAATGTTGCCTGGCGGCGCGACGGGGTGATGGGCAGCGATTGGGGCAGAGTGTCAGCCGGGTCCAACTGGGCCAGCACGCGATCAAACCGCGCCTTGTAGCGATTGGCAAAGGTCGGCGTACGTGAGTGATAAGCGCCCGCCGCTAAGGACCAATCCCCGAATTCGCCGTGCAGATCGCGCAGAAAACGCGCCGCATACTGGGCGTTTGCGAGGGGATCAAACATTTGATCAATCGAATCGAACGCTTTGCCATGCCATCTGAAATTGATCTGAAAACACCCGACATCAAAGCTGCGGGCACCGCGTTTGAAATGAGAAAACACATAGGCTCGTGCTTCGTCTTCTGTTTCAAACCACTTGCCAGCGCCTTCCATATTGACGGTCCAGGGCCAGGGCTGCAGCCCCTGTTTGCCCCCACGGCCCGTTTCGGTACGTGTGATGGCGCGCAAAACATCCAACGGCACGCCCTGATCACGAGAGGCCCGCTGTGCCGCAAGATCGCAAAGAGCGGCCACCTGTGGTGCCTTCGCTGTCGCAGACGTTGGTGATACGACTAATAGCGCCACCAGAAATCCGATGACGCCTGCCAGCCCGTTTGCTGGTCTGCGGAAACGATGGGCGAGCGCATACGCCCCGCGTTTGAAAAAATGATTCTGTTTCGGCATTCTGCCTGTCCAAATGAGGATTCACCCTGTCTCAAACCTAAGTCGAGAGCGTTGACAAAGGGTTATCATCATAAGGAAGGGGCCACCGAAGATGACCCCCCTAATTGTCTGTCGGCTGGGGGAATTATCTGAAAACCCAGCGGATTGTTTGAATGAAACTAGGACCCGTCGTCAGAGGCGGTAGCGTCGGTCGTCACGCGGTTCAGCAGATCCGCAATACCACCACGGGTGCCTTCGCTGCTTTCTACCAGGGCGCGTGCATGCGCCAAAGGTGGAAGGCCTGTTGGTTCCTTGGCAGTTTCGCGGATCTGGTCGGTCACATCTGCGACTTGTCCAAATCTTTCTGCCGTAGCGGGGTCAATTCCCTCTGGAATGTCGCCACCTTCTGCATGCCAGAACCCACGGGTCGCGGCATCGGTATCTTCGTCCAGGAGAAATTCACCAGCACGGGCGAATTCTCCATTCAGCCAGAGCGCTTCGGCGCGGAGGCGGTTGGCTTCGGATCCGCTCAACCCCATCAATTCAACCAATGCTGCTTGTGGTGTTTCCATTGCCAGTGCTGCCCGTGCCAGCGCAAGCCGCCGACCCGTGTTTTCTGGCTCCATCGGCATCTTTTGCAGCAATGCTTGTGCCTGTTGTGCAAACCCCAGCTGCAGCAGTCGATCAGCGACCAGATCGCCCAGCGGGGCAACTTCGTCCGAGGTGCTATTGGCGGCAAAGACCAATGCATACTGAAGGAAGGTCACATCATCCGCGCGCTCCGTCAGCAATGTCATCAACGGTACGGTCACGGCTGTTCTCGCAGCTTCGCCATCATGCCGTTCCAACGACTGCAGTTCAGAAAACGCCTCGTGATACTGCCCGGTCAGCGCAAGTGCCGTCACGACCGCAGAGCGCAAATCAGCACCGAGCTCGGAATCGCGGTTTTCTACTTCATAAGACGCAGCAAGATCCGGAACATCGGGAGACAGCGCTTTGCGTTCATCGTAGCTGAGGGTAATCAATTCAATCAGTGCTTTCGGTGCGTTTTGCGTTCGCTCCGCCACCTCTTCGGTCAATTCTTCAGCGACGACCTCGACATTGCCCTCAAGCCGGGCGACCTCGGCCTCTGCCAGGTTCAGATCGGGGACGTTTTCGGCGCCAATACGATCCACGGAGCGGAGCGCTGCACTGGCGAGATGCGGATCGCCCGCTTTTGCAAACAGAGTGGTCAGCCGCGGTCCAACCTGCAGCCGCAGGTGGGGCGGCAATTTTGCAAAGGCTTGCTGGATGGCATCTGTCTTGGCCTGTTTGCGGATCGATCCGTCTGCCAGCGCAGCCCAGAAGGCAACATCGCTGTCACAAACCTGCTGACCTGCAAAAACATGATTGATGTCCATTGTTTGACCATCAAGGATTGCACCCATAGCCGCCAGGATTTCGCCTTCGTCCTGCTCCACTGCGCCGCGCGGCAACATGTTCAAAATCGCCTGTGCCTCTGCGCCAAACCCAAAGTAGAGATAGGCGCGGGCCAACCGCAGCACAGACGACAGGTCCACATCGTCAAATTCGCGGACCAGCTCTGCCCTCAGTGGCGGGATCTGCTCCGCGAATGGCTGGTCGGTTCCCCAATTGTGAACCGCAACCTGATAGCCTGGCATACAGTGGTTTGATTCCGATTTTAGCCCCATCTGCCGTGCAAAAAGACCGCTTTCGCGATCCACCGAAGAGGTGACCGCAATCTGATCAAGCGGGTCCAGCGGCCTGTCTGCCAGACCAAGCGGATCCAGCAGCCGTCCCTGATCGCGCAACTCTACCCCGGTCAGATCCAACAGGCCCTGATTGGTGGCACGGCCGATCTGCTGCAGCAGGCGGTCCTGCGATGCGTTGACGGTTGCGGCTCTTTCATTTTCTTCGAGATCAAGCAGAAGATCACTGCCAATTTCAACGGCTGTTGTTGGCCCCCGCGGCAATTCAACCTCGGGATCAGCAACCGGGGCTTCTGCGATCTCTGCGGGATTGGAAACGGGGTCTGTTACTGGCTCTTCCTCTGACAAGAGCGTCAGGTCGAGCCCAGGCATATTGGGGCTGAGTGGCAGGCGTATACCATCCAACATGTCGGCCGTCGCTGCATCAGCAGCCTCCGCCACATCGGCAAGTTGCGGGGTCGGCACTGCTTCTGGCTCTGTGGCGATATCCACCTGCGGGGCGTTTTGACTTGTGGCCACAGGCTCTGGCGTCGAAATCGTGGGCGTCAGAGCGCGCTGGTCCGCCATCAGGCGCGGCAGGCTGAGCGCGGAGCGTGCATCTGGCGCCGCTGCGACAGGCAGATTGAACCGATAGCCGCCCGTGGTGACCGGTACATTGGCACCGACGCCAACGGGTTGACCGGTCTGCAGATCCGGCAGAGCACGCGAAGCCTGCTGCGAATTGTCGGGCGGGTCCTGGATGTCGACCACAAGGAAGCCGTCATTTTCGATGAATGTGCTCAGATCACAGTCACAGCCCAATTGCAGCTGCAAGGGCTGGCCTGGACCTGTCTGACTGGCGGAGCGGAGCCGCGTGCGCGGGATCAGATCAAAAATCCGACTGGTGTCAAAAATCAGGCCAGGCTGGTCAACCGACAAACGTGCCGTGGTGCCAGATTGATCAAGAGACCAGTTCGTACCCGTTGGCAGCCGCATGACAAGACGCGAAAATCCTTCGTGCTCGCCGGATTGCGGCACCACCGTCTGGGCGCTTGCCGCCGTAGCGCCGAGCGCCAGAAGAACAGGGGCAAGGGTTCGCCACATCATGCTGCGTCCTGTTTCACCGATTTGAGTGCCTCTTCCAGCTCGGAGAAGCCGGGGCGAATGTGGGATGGGGTGTTCTGGCGGCCAACCTCGATACAGATTGCAGCAGCATGGTTGTGCAGATTTGCGACCAGAACCTCACGGATCAACGAATAGAAATGGCCATCTTCTTCGGTGACAGCCTTCACTTTTGCCGCGAAGGGGCCGACGAGTGCATAGGCCAGGAAAACGCCAAGGAATGTACCGACAAGCGCGCCACCGATCAATTTACCCAGAACTTCTGGCGGCTGATCGATCGAGCCCATGGTTTTAATAATGCCCAAAACCGCCGCAACAATCCCAAGAGCGGGCAAGCCGTCCGCCAGCGTTTGCAAGGCATGGCTGGAATGCATCGCATGGTGCAGGTTGGCTTCGATTCGCTTTTCCAGCACTTCTTCGACCTGGTGGGGATCGTCATAGTTCATCGATGCGGAGCGCATGGTATCGCAAATCAGGTTGACCGCTTCTTTGTCTGCCAGGATCTTGGGATATCGGTTAAACACGGACGAGTTTTCCGCATCCTCGATATGCTGTTCGACCTCCACCGGATTGGCGCGGGCGATCCGAATGAGGGAAAACAACAGACACAGGAGGTCGCGGTAATCATCCGGCTTCCATTTCGGGCCTTTGAACACCTTTCCAACATCTTTCAGGGCGTGTTTCACACCACCGGCATCGTTGCTGATCAGGAACGCGCCGACACCGGCACCACCGATCATCATGAATTCAAATGGCAACGCCTTGATGATGATTTCCATCTTACCGCCGGCGAGCAGATACCCGCCGAACACCATGACAAAAACAACCACGATGCCTACAATACCGAGCATAGGTGTACTCCGAATTTCATTTGTTTCTACAAGTTTAGGCGATTCACGTTAAGAAAGCCTGAGGAGTAGGGGCGGTCTATTCCTTCGGAACAGATCCGTTGCGACCGGCCAGCACCACGCTGATGGTATAGGCTGCTTGCGGGCTGAGACCGGCCATAATACCTGCCGCAGCATCCGGGCGCATCCGAGCCAGAAAACCAGCGGCAAATGCGGGATCCATCTCTTCGAACAGAGCGGCCGATTCTTTCGGTTTCATCTGTTCATAGACAGTGGTCAGGCGCGTAAGATCCGCCTCCGTGGCGCCATCCGCCAGCGCAAGGGTCGAGCGCAGCTCCTCTTCGGCCATTTCCAACGCCACCAGCTTCTGTTCGATTGCATCATCGGCAATCTCCAGCGCTTTCATGCGGTCTTCGATTTCGGCCTCGCGGGCTGCGAGTGTGGCTTCACGCTCTTTGAATGCGGCAAGCATATTCTGCAGTTCTGCCGAAGATGGCATCGATTGCCCACGCAGAGCCCCTTCGGCAGGGGTTTTGGCTCCGTCTTCTTCTTGCAGGCCTGCGACTTCCCGCGCGATTGCGGGACCTGCTTCCAGGCCAAGTCGCACCGCCGCGGATCCAATCAGCAACAGCGCCAACATGAACAAGGCACTGCTGCGGCCACGTGACGGGCGCTTCGCTTTGCCTGGTTTTTGCTGCGGAGTAGATTTTGCTGCTTTGGCCATTACGCAACCCGATCCTTGGAGCGATTGTGACGCACGAACATCAATCCAGCTGGCTTCGCCGAATCTTCTTCGGGCTTCGCTTCGTAGGCGGCGGCCAAAGCGTCGTTTTCTTCGGTCTGCGCTGGTGCTTCGACCTGCGGTTCGGGTGCAGGCACCGGTACATCCGGCATGTCATGCATGGACGCCATCATCAGCTCCAGCCGCTGCGCCACAGATTCGGCGCGTCCAGTCAGTTGATCCAGCGCTTTGCTGGAGCCATCAGACACCTGACGTGCTGCCAGCAGTGATTTATTCAGGTCATCCACCTGGGCAGAGAGCACCGCAACAGCGCCACCCACACCTTTTTCCAAGTCATTGAATTTCTTGAGCCGCCGTGACAGCACAAGGCAATAAAATCCTGCGCCCATAGCACCGGCCGCCAGCAGGATATCTGCAATCAGTTCCATCCCGATCTCCTAGTTTAGTACGAAGTCCATAATCAGCAGATCCCGCACCCGGCCCTGACCGGCTGCTATGTTGATCCGCCGCAGCATCTGTGCGCGCAATTTCGGCAGAGCCATCGGATCGGTCAGATCTTCCAGCTCAAGGGCCCTGAGATAGCTGTTGAGAACGTCTACAATTCTGGGGAGGATTTTTTCGACTTCTGCCTGATGGGCAACGTCGACCTCCAACTGGGATCGGAACCGCAGATGTTGCAATCCACTTGCTTTGCGCAAGGAGATGATGATCGGTTCCATTTCGATAAAGGCAAGATTGGCGATATCTTCCGCCGACTCACCATTGTCCACGCCTTCTGGCGCCACTTCGGTCGATTCTTCCCCTTCTGGGGCCGCGCTCTGACCAAAGGGAAGAAGGCCTGACTGGACAGCGAAAAATCCCCCTCCGGCACCAGCAAGTGCAAGAACAACCCCAATAATAAGGGGCATCTTGCTCTTCTTGGCCGGGGCGTCCTGTTCTGTGTCTACTACAGCGTCTGTCATGACTATCCCTAATTCGTCGTGCAGCACCTTCATAACTTGCGGACACTAACCGAATGTTAAGGGCAATCCGTCAAAAGGGATTCACATCGGACAGAATGCCGGTGCTACGGAGGTTAATGTGCAGCAGATCAAGAATGTCTGGGCAGGTTTGGACACGCGAAAACGCCTGATTACCGTGGGAGCCACGGTGATCGTGATTCTCAGCGTCCTGGCGATGTCCCGTGTGGCGAATACGCCCACGATGCAACTGTTATACGCTGGGCTGGAAAGCGGCTCGGCTGGGGATGTGGTGCGAGCGCTTGAACAGCGCGGCACCCAATATGAAGTCCGTGGTGGGTCGATTTATGTGCCAGCCACGGTCCGCGATGAACTGCGGATGACACTGGCAAGCGAAGGATTGCCAGCAAATGGAGGTCGCGGCTACGAACTGCTCGATTCGCTGAGCGGGTTTGGTACCACCTCGCAGATGTTTGACGCCGCATATTGGCGCGCCAAAGAAGGTGAACTGGCGCGCACTATCGTAGCGAGCCCGCATGTTTCGCAGGCGCGCGTCCACATCGCAAACACTGGATCAAATCCATTTCAACGCACCGCAGAGCCAACCGCATCCGTGTCTGTTGTGCCGCTGGGTTCGCCCATCACACCGCCGCAGGCCAATGCCATCCGGTTTCTGGTGTCGTCTGCGGTGACAGGACTGTCCGTTGATAATGTTGCGGTGATTGATGCCAACGGCGCGTTGATCGGCTCCCCTGATGCTGCCGCAGCAGCAGGGGCTGGGACAGACGACCGGTCGCAATCGATCCGTGAACGGGTGATGCGCCTTGTCGAAGCGCGCGTTGGGCATGGCAATGCCGTGGTCGAGGTCAGCGTCGAAACTGTGACGGATACGGAATCGATCCGCGAAAAACGCGTCGATCCTGAAAGCCGTGTGGCAATCAGCACCGATGTGGAAGAACGGGCTGATTCTTCGCAGAACCAATCCGGCGAGGTGACCGTTGCATCCAATATCCCAGATGGTGATGCGGCGTCCGGCGATGGGTCAAAAGCCAGCACCAGCGCCACCCGTGAACGCGTAAACTATGAAATCTCCGAAACCGAAAAAGAGATCCTGCGCGGTCCAGGTGCGATCAAACGTCTGACCGTTGCGGTCCTGATCAATGGTGTGGCCACCACAGATGCCAATGGTGAAACGGTGATGGCACCTCGGTCCGAAGAAGAGCTGGGCGCGCTGCGGGAACTGATTTCAGCAGCAGTTGGCTTTAGCGAAGAGCGCGGTGACGTGATCACGTTGAAGTCGATGGAACTGCCCACAATCGAACCGCAAGGCACCGTGGCCACCACGTCGATCTTCGACAACATCTATCTGGATGCCATGTCGCTGATCCAGATGGCGGCTCTGGCCTTGGTATCGCTTGTACTGGGTCTGTTTGTGATCCGCCCGATTCTGTCTAACCAGGCCAGCGTACCTGCGCTGGGCGCGCCGGAGGGCGATGCCATGGGTGGTGATCTGCCTGCGCTCGGCGGTGGCGGGTTTATGGCAAACCCCGATTTGGGCGCGAACCTGGCACTTGATGGTGAAATCCAGGACGGCGGCGGTTTGCCCGCGATCGGCGGCGGCATGGGTGGCGGCATGGGAATGGGCATGGGTGACATGGGGGGCATGGGTGATCTTCCTGCTCTCGGTGGTGCCGATGAGAACCCTGTCGACCGACTGCGATCCATGATCGGCGACCGACAGGAAGAAACTGTCCAGATCCTGCGTGGCTGGTTGGAAGAAAATGAGGAGAGAGCCTGATGACTATTGCCCATCTTCTTGAGGATTTTGCCAGCGACACGCCGGTTCTGGCAGTGCCAGAAATCAGCGAAGCGCAGATCGAAGAGCAGAAACTCGCCTCTTACGAAACCGGCTACAGTGCGGGTTGGGACGATGCGGTCACCGCAAAGGACAAGGAGGTCACCAATGTGTCCTCCGAGCTCGCCAACTCTCTCGAGGATCTCAGTTTCACGTTCCTCGAGGCCCAGAGCCAGCTGCTCGAATCGCTCGATCCGATGTTCAAGGTTCTGACCAGCGCAGTTCTGCCGGATACGATGGCGGCCAGCTTTGGCCATCACATTGTCGATCAGCTCAATGATATGGCAAAGGTCCAGGCGGATCAGCCTATCAATATCGTCGTCTCTCCCGGAGAGGGGGCCGCGGTACGGGCGTTGCTGACGCGCAATTTTTCGGTTCCTGTCAAAGTTTGCGAAGATGTCGGGCTGAGCGCGGGGCAGGCCTACCTGCAGATCGGTAGCTCAGAACGCGAAATCAACAGCGGCGCTCTGATCGAGTCCATCACAGACTCGATCAAGGCCTTCTCCCAACATGTGATTGAGGACAGCAAATATGGATAACCCTGCCGAAATGAACAAGAAATCCCAAGATGGCGGTAACCCATTTGTATCCGTTCCAGTAGAGGTTGTGGTCTCTGTTGGGAAAGCACGACCGTTGATCCGCGATCTGGTCAACCTTGGCGAAAATGCCATTCTGACGCTCGATAAACGTGTCGAAGATCCTGTGGATCTTTACGTTGGCGACCGGTTGGTTGCGCGCGGCCAACTGGAGGAAATGGAGGGCGAGCAGGCTGGTCAATTGTCTGTTCGGCTGACGGAAATCGCCGATCTGCAAAGCGGGCTGGGATGACACGCAGTTTTTCACTTGTTTTGGCCGTTGCCAGCCTGGCTTTGCTGGCAACGGCGCATCCGGCCGCGGCACAAGATCTGAGCTTATCACTGGGCGACGGCAATTCACTGTCGGCGCGATCGATTCAGCTGATCATCTTGATTACGGTTCTGAGCCTTGCGCCCGGGCTGTTGATCATGATCACCTGCTTTCCGTTCCTGGTGACCGTGCTTTCGATTGTGCGCCAGGGCATCGGGTTGCAGCAGGCGCCGCCAAACATGCTGATGATCAGTCTGGCGTTGTTCCTGACCTACTTTGTGATGGAGCCGGTTTTTACCGAAGCCTGGAACACCGGGATCAATCCGTTCATCGAAGAACAGGTGGATGTTGAAACTGGCATGACCCTCGCCTTGCAGCCGTTCCGTGAGTTTATGGCAGCGCGGCTCGATCCCGACACATTCTATGCCATCGCGGATCTGCGGCCGGGTACAGCGGGAATTGACCCAACAGCGGACGCACCCCTTTCGGCGCTGGTGTCCAGCTTCATCCTGTCGGAAATTGCTCGGGCGTTTCAGGTTGGGTTTCTGGTGTTTTTACCCTTCCTGGTGATCGATCTTGTTGTCGCGGCCGTTTTGATGTCGATGGGTATGATGATGGTTCCACCTGCGGTGGTGTCCCTGCCGTTTAAACTGGCGTTCTTTGTGGTTGCCGATGGCTGGAGCCTGATCGCCACAGCTCTGGTTCGGAGCTATTACCCCTAAAAGGTTTGCCATCTTTAATGCGATGAACCCGAGTGGCGTTGTCCACTCGGGTTTTTTGTGTCGACACCAGTGCAGGGTCTGATCGAGTTTACTGTAGCGGCCAAACAAGAGGTCTCCCCTGCGTTTGCGGCCGGATCATTCCAATGGCGCTCCAAGGTCAAACACACCCCCTAACCGTACATGCCAGGCTGTTCGTCCCGGTCATCTCTGCACAGCCTGTTTTGCGGCGCGGTGTATCATTGGGGATAACAGGGCCCAAGGTGCGCTTACTGCCATGGAGTGGTCCGGCCATGCGCGGGTGATCTGTAGGTTCGATCACTGGCATGGGGCACCGTCCGTTTCGCCAGGTGATCTATGTTGCTTGCCAAATAGCTGGTGGTAGTAGGCGAATTTTGCGCTGTCAGGATTGCGGGATGTCTCCCTGTGCATTGAACCTGCATAAAATGAAATGGCATGAAAAAACCCCGGCCTCGCAGGACCGGGGTTTCATGTTTGATCATCGGTGT
The DNA here is from genome assembly GCF_022825805.1 of Phaeobacter sp. Taxonomy (GTDB): domain Bacteria; phylum Pseudomonadota; class Alphaproteobacteria; order Rhodobacterales; family Rhodobacteraceae; genus Phaeobacter. The sequence continues at coordinate 7,323 of NZ_JAJDWC010000063.1, read as the reverse complement.
TGGTGGTTATCTGACCACAAACTCAGCGTGCAAGGCACCAGCGGCCTTTAGGCTCTTGAGGATGTCGATCATATCGCGGGGTGATACGCCAAGCGCATTGAGCCCCGCGACGACCTCCGACAGTGTCGTCGTTTCTGGCACCTCGGCAAGCTGGATGCCCTCTTCCTCTTCGATGGCGGCGCCGGTGCGCGGCACGACGACGGTTTCTCCATCCGAGAATGGGTTTGGCTGGACAACAAGCGGCGTCTCTTCGATCCGGAGCGTCAGGTTGCCCTGGGCGACGGCAACACGAGAGATACGGACATCGCTGCCCATAACGATTGTGCCGGAACGCTGATCAACCACCACGCGGGCTTTGCGTTGCGGTTCCACGAGAATGTTTTCCATCCTTCCAACGGCGTGCGCAGTAGAGCGGGTGTTGGTGCGCTGCACATCCACCTCCACCGTTCCGGAATCGCGCATCAAGGCCACGTTGCGACCAAACTCAGCGTTGATTGCGGATTCAATCCGACCGGCTGTGGTGAAATCTGGTTCCCGCAGAGCCAGCCGCATAGAGGTGAGCGAAGAGAGATCGAATTCGATTTCGCGCTCCACTCGGGCACCGGACGGGATAACCCCGGCTGTTGGCACGCCCTGCGTAACAGAGGCTGCTTCGCCCTCCGCAACAGCGCCGCCCGCCAGGATGGTGCCTTGCGCAACCGCATAGATCTGCCCGTCAGCGGCGTTCAGAGGGGTCATAATCAACGTCCCACCCAGCAGGCTTTTGGAATCGCCAATGGCTGACACAGTCACATCGACTGTGCCACCAACCCGGGCAAATGGCGGTAATGTGGCCGTCACGAAAACGGCTGCCACGTTTTTGGGACGAAACTGCTCGCCTGTGACATTGACGCCCAAGCGTTCCAAAATGTTGGACATGATGTCTTCGGTAAACGGGGAGTTGCGCAGCCCGTCGCCGGTGCCATTCAACCCAACGACCAGACCGTAACCAACAAGGTCGTTGCCGCGCACACCATCAAATTCCACCAGATCTTTCAGTCGGATCGCATTGGCTTGCACCATGGCAGGCAGCAGCATGAGGGCCAGAACATAGCGTAGCATTCGCAGCATTACAGGAACCTCATCAATGACAGCTGTGAGGTCCGGGCGGTGACCGAAAACAGGCTCTCCAGTTGGAACTGTGCCTCTTCGAGACGGGTCGCAGTTTCATAAGGATCTGCCTGAACCAATTCGTTGAACACAATGCTCAAGCTGGTTTGTGCCGCGCCATTGCGGGTCGCAGTTTCCTCGATCCGGCCCTCGACAAAGCCAAGATCAGATTGCAGCTGCACCAGTTGATCCTGGCTTTCGCGCAGTTCCGATCCAGTCGTGCGCAGCAATTCGAATTTCACGTCCGAGGTAAGCGACAGGCCCGGTTCGTTGATCAGTGACGCGATGGCCAGGCTTTTGAGTGTTTGTTTGAAGGCCTCATCATCCGCGGTGAGGGAAACGGTCACTTGTTCGTTTGGACCAATGTTGACCGGATCCATCGGATCATCGGCGCCTTGGTACATCACCGCGTCGAAACCGGTGGGATCGTTGAACCAGTCTTCCACCGCCTGAACGATATCAGGTGCGGTGGAGAACGGTGTGACCTCTGTGACGAGGTTGGACATCAGTGTGTCAAAGCTTTCCAGCGGGGTGGTTTCTGTGTCTTTCCCGGCAAACAGGCTCCGCCCGGCGGCTTCACCGTTCAGGGCCCGGATCGATTCCGTCAGATACACGCGCGCCTGATTGGAGATTTGTTGTGATGTGTTGTCGTTCGGTGATGTCGTGACAGCGAAGATATCGCTGGTCAGGTTCACCACATTGTCGTGGATCAGAGTGATGTTGTTCTGAGCGGACGACGCAAACAATGCAGCCTCGTTGTTGGCGACCTGAAAGGACTCCAATCTGTTAAGGTTGCGTTCCACGTCGGAAAGATAGGTCAGGTCGCCGCCGAGCTTTTGCGTCAGCTGGGAGGTTTTGCCTGTGCTCAATTCTTGCGTCAGCGTGGAGATATTGCTTTTCAGATCAATCGACCGATTGCGCAGGAACAGGTGTTGGGCCATGTCGCCATAGGAGTTCAAGATCATCGATTACATCCTCAGCAGTGTGTCCATCAGTTCATCCACCACGGTGATCATCCGGGCGTTTGCCTGATAGACTTTTTCAATTACGAGCAAATTTTGCAGTTCAGCATCGCTGTCGACACCCTGTGCCAACTCACGCTGCTGCATTTCGGTGAAGGTTGCCGTCGTGAAGGCAACATCCTGTTCGGCGCTGTTTTTGCTTTGTGCAAAATGAGACAGCAGGTTGGCGCTGAGCGTGCTGGCATCTAGGTTCGCGGTGCCTAGGCCCACGGAGGAAACCAGCTGTTTCTGATCCAGTGCATCAGTGTAGCTGCGCAGCAGTGTGGCATCACCGGCATCACCAGGTGCGGCCGCATTCAATCCGTCCCGCAGTCGCCAGGTTTCGGCGTCGCCCTGCATGGCGACCCGGCTGTTCAGTTCGATACGGTTGGCGATGCCCACTGTGTTCGCGGGATCAAAGAACGCACCTTGATCGGTGAATAGACCAGGATCTGTGGCAGCCAATGTTGGGTCCACGGCCGGATCCTGAAACCGCTCAACCAGATCCTTGGCCATTGCGTCCAGGTCTTCCTGAGCCTCGACTGTCAGCACATCGCGAACTTCGAAATTCGCCGCCAATGTGCCGCCACGGATGGGGCCGTTGGGGCCGGTTGCCACGTCCAGACCGTTGATTTGCAGACCAGACAGAAGACCATTGTCGATGGTCATGTAAGGCAGGGTGTCCGCCTTGCCGTCAAAAGTCAGCTCTGCGGGTTGGCCATCCAAGAGCACGGCGCCACCTTCGGAAAAGATCGCCACTTGGCCGCGACCGCGATCCACCACTTTGACTGGGATGATCTGGTTCACTTCGTCGATCAGGATATCACGCTGATCGAGCAAAGAGGCAGAGTCAGATCCGGTGTTCAGGCTGATTGCGATCTTGGCGTTCAGTTTTTGGATTTTCTGAAGCGCCTCGTTCACGGTGTTGACCTGCACATCAATGGCGCGATCTGCACGGGTTCTTTCGTTGCGCAGACCCTCTGCAGCGTCTGAAATCGACCGGGCCAGCTCTTCGGCCTGGATGGACAAGTCATTGAGGCGTGGGCCGGAGTCCGGCCGGGAGATCGCCTCAATCAATGCGCTATCGAAATCCGTCAGACGCTGGGTGACCGAATAGGGATCATCGGCATTGCCGACCAATTCGGTCATCCTGCTGTAGAAATCTGACCTGACCTGGGACACCGCCATTTCAGAACTCGCGTTGCGCACGCTGGATTGCAGTGCGGGATCATGCACGCGGTTCACGCCCTCGACACGCACCCCGCTGAAGCCGTCCCCCGCGCTGGTCAGCGCGATGGTGCGGCGGGAGTATCCTGGCGTCAGGACATTCGACAGGTTTTCAGAAACGACGCCTGTCGAACGGCCAGCCGCCGTCAATCCGGTCATGGCGGAGTTGAGAGCACTTGTAATGGACATAGGTCAATCAGCTTTCAGAAGGTCTGTTTCAGAGGAATGGACGCGTTATCAGCGCTTGATGTTGGTCGTTTCCTGCAACATCTCGTCCACGGTCTGGATCACCTTCGCGTTCGATGAATAGGCCCGCTGGGTCTGGATCATATTGGTCAATTCACCCGCGACATCGGTTGCCGATTCCTCGCGTGCATAACCCAGAATATCGCCTGTTGGACCTTCACCTGCGTTCCACAGGAAGTAAGATCCACTTTCGCTGGATGGCATGTAGGTCTGGCGATCCATGGCGATCATGCCATTGGGGTTGGGCAGATCCACCAGCGGCACCTGATACACCACGCGGCTTACGCCGGTGTCATAGTTGGCGCGGACAAAACCGGCTTCGTCGATTTCAACACCGGTGAAGTTACCAACGGGTGCGCCATCTTTGGAAATGGATGCGGGTGCAAACGTATCCGACAGCTGTGTCAGGCCATTATCATCGCCGAGGGTGCCGATGTTGATTTCCATTGGACCACCCGCAACGTTCACGATGATGGAGCCTGTAGTTGGGTCATAGGCACCACCAGTGGTGGCGGTAACTGCATTCAGGGCACCACCAGATGTGCGGTTGTCATCAAAGGTCAGTGTGTATTCCCCAATCGGCGCCGCATCTGTCGCGGTGTCGGTGATGGTCATCGTCCATTCATTGGATTCACCAGTGGCCGGAACGGTTGGCGAAAATTCGATCTGCAGGCTCTCGGACTTGCCCAGGTTGTCGTAATATTCAATCGACAGATTTTCTGGTGTGCCAGCGGATGTGGATTCTGTTGCGGTCGCAGGCAGGTTCACGCCCAGAGACATTTCAGTCGTTGGCTCACCGGACAGTTTGTTCACGTTGAACTGTACAGGTTCGAGCCCGTCGGAAGTGTCGCGCGCATAGGGCGGGATGGTGCCATCAGATTGCGCGGGCCACCCCATCAGAACCAGACCGGATTCGGTGGTCAGGATACCGTCCGCATTGGTGCGGAAGGATGCCGTGGTGGTCAGCATCATCTGCGGATTGCTGGTGCCCAATTCCACTTCGGTGATGGAGGTCACAGGCAGCATGCCACGGCCACGAACCGCGAGATCGGTTGCATTATTGGTCGAGACAAGCGGCCCGCGTTCGTCAATCAAACGGGTGTTTGTCGTGCGAACGCCGCCTGCGGAATAGGTGCCGCCGGACGATCCCATGACCATGGAATGGAAATCGGTTTGGACGCGCTTGTAGCCCGCTGTCGAAGAATTCGCGATGTTATCTGAAATAGAAGCCAAGCGGCTGGCATTCGCGGTCAATCCGGACACGCCGGCATTAAGCGAAGAAGAAATAGTCATGGACACGCCTTTCTGCTGCATCGAATCTTTCTTGATGCAACAGCTAGCCGATGGGCCATTAACGGGCGGCTAACAGATAAAATTGTCTGCTCTGTTTGCCGCCCGGATTAGGGCTTTCCATGAATTATTTCCGCAAGAGGATGATTTCGATCCTGTTGTTGCGCGCCGCCATCGGGTTCCGATCGGTCAAATCCCTATCGGCATGTCCTGTCACCCGTTCAATGCGTTTGGAGGTTGTGCCACCCGCTTCGAGCATGACCCGTGTCATGTCGGCGCGATCATGGGACAGGCTCCAGACCGGATTGTCGGCCACAACCACCGGGTGGGAGCGCGTGTGCCCGCCAACTGCGATGTTGTTTTCAACCACCGATGTCACCCGGGCAACCATGGCCACAATGTCACGATACAGCAGCGTCGGTTCGGATGTGTCTTCTTTGAACAAGGGGGAGCCTTCGGTATCGAACAATTCAATGACCAAGCCCTCGTCGGTGACCCGCGTGATGATGTGGCGTGCCATTTCGGTCGAGACCATGCTCTCGCCACCGCGCCCTTTCAGTTCTTCTTCCAGCGCGCGGAATTGTTCGTCTGCTTTCTGGCGCTGATCAGATTGATCCACGCCAGTGTCACCACGCGCCTGCTGCGCGTCGACCGGATTGGCCGCAGACGCACCGGTGCCGTTGCGCACCTTCACCTGTTCAGAGAACATGCTGTCGCCGTTGAAGGCCCCGTTGCCGCCGCCGGATATCCGGCTCAGTGGGATAGACGGAGAGAAATAATCCGCCAGCCCTTTGCGTTGTTTTTCCGTCGTTGCGTTGAGCAGCCACATCAACATGAAGAAAGCCATCATCGCCGTCACGAAGTCCGCATATGCGACCTTCCAGGCACCACCGTGGTGACCATCGCCACCACCTGATTTCTTCTTCTTGATGATAATGGGCGCCACATTGCTCTGTGCGCTCATATCCACCACCTATTTTCACCCATTGATAGGGATATCAGGCTGTGTCTTAAGTGAGGCTTAACAGATAAATTTGTCTGGAGTTAAGACCTATGGCGCAGTGCTTTCATGGGACCAAAGCCCAACGGCGGTGCGGTCACAGGGCGCCCAAAGAGCCATCATTGGTCTGGCATCAGACAGCCGCCGTATGTATCGCGCAACTTTGTCTTCAAAACCTTACCTGTCCCACCAAGCGGCAGATCATCGACAAAGATCACCCTGTCGGGCACCTGCCATTTGGCGACCCGTCCGTCATAATGCGCCAGCAGCTCTTCCTCCGTCAGATCGGGATCGCTTGCAATCGCAAGCACTACAGGACGTTCGTCCCATTTCGGATGCTGGGCTGCGATGGCTGCTGCTTGGGCCACCTTTGGGTGGGACATTGCGATATCTTCCAACTCCACGGTCGAAATCCATTCGCCGCCGGATTTGATGATGTCTTTTGACCGGTCGCGGATGATCACATAGCCATCCTGGTCCAGGGTTGCGACATCTCCGGTGTCAAACCACCCATCCGGGGTGAGCGCTGTGGTCTCTGCGCGGAAGTATTGATCCACCACCCAGTGGCCCGAGATCTGCAGATTGCCCTGTGTCATGCCATCGCGTGGCCGAACGGTGCCGCTGTCATCGACAATCCGCAGGTCGACACCATATGGCGGGCGGCCCTGTCCCTCTCGCAGTTTGGCCTTGGCCGTATCATCCAGATCATCGTGTTTTTGTAACAGCTGGTTCAACGTGCCGAGGGGGCTCGTCTCGGTCATGCCCCATGCATGGATGAGATCAACACCGTATTTGTCGCGGAAGGTGGGGATCATCACCGTTGGCAGAGCCGAGCCTCCGACGATTGTGCGCTCCAGCGACTGCGCTGTTGCACCGGTTTCTTCCAGCCCTTTCAGGAGCCCCATCCAGATGGTCGGGACGCCCAACGCCAACGTTACTTTTTCTGCATCAATCAGCCGGGCCAAGCTGGCGCCATCAAGATGGGGGCCCGGCAGCACAAGCTTTGCGCCCACCGAAGCTGCGATGTACGGGGTGCCCCAGGCGTTCACGTGAAACATTGGCACCACGGCCAACACAGTGTCACGGGCGCGCAGCCCCATGCCGTCGGGCTGGTTGCCCCCTAGAGAATGCAGAACACTGGTGCGATGAGTGTATTCAACCCCTTTCGGATGTCCGGTGGTGCCGGAGGTGTAGCACAGGCTGGAAGCCGTGTTTTCATCCAGGTCCGGCCACTGGCTGAGCCCGGTTTCCGCGCGGATCAGTTCGTCATATACTTAGCGTCATCGAACTTCCGAGTTTTGATGAGTTGACGTCATGCGTGAAAACGGTTCAGTTAGGCTCATGATCCGCCCCGGTTTTCTTACCCCTTCAGAGCGTCGAGAGCTTGAGGCTTGCGTGCGCAGTCATCGC
>NZ_JAJDWC010000071.1 GCF_022825805.1 Phaeobacter sp. | reverse complement strand
ATGACTGCGCACGCAAGCCTCAAGCTCTCGACGCTCTGAAGGGGTAAGAAAACCGGGGCGGATCATGAGCCTAACTGAACCGTTTTCACGCATGACGTCAACTCATCAAAACTCGGAAGTTCGATGACGCTAAGTATATCATAACGAGACACGCTCGGATTGCGCCATCTGATCCTGGTGTTAGGATCTGGTGCCTTGGGATTTCGCCCGTTTCAATTGCTGTAACACTAGGCGCAGATCATCGGCGGCCAGCCACAGAAGCAGGCCACAATAGACCGGCACTGCCAAGCACACCTGTGCTGCAAGATATGACAGCCCATATAAGGCGGGCCCAAATTCGCGCAAACAAAACAGAGCGATGGCCATGCCCGCCACCGAAACCAATGGCGGTGCAATGCAGCGCATCACAATGGTTGGTATAGAAATTTGCAGCGCACGTGCGCTTTTGATCGCGGCAATGGGCCAGAGGACGGCTGCAATCAACAGCAGCGCCGTCACCACCGAGTTGAGGCCGTTGCCTGCAAACACGGAAATTGCGGCAAATCCCAATGTGCTAAGCGTACATTCAAACCAGAACCACCAGCGGGCGTGGCCGGAAAACCGCAGAAAAGAGCCTTGGATCAGGCCGATGCTCATCAATAACCCGATGAGTGCGAGGCATTGGGCCGCGTATACGGCGCCGAGCCATTTGCTGCCGAATACAAAAGGGATCGCGGTCGGGGCCAATATGGTGAAGCCGATAAACAACGGAAATGCAGCGGTGGCTGCCGCCAGCGTGCTCAGGATGAGCGCGTCGCTTTGGCGTCGTTCGTCAGTTTGTAGGCTTGCAAACAGGGTGCGCGAAACCGGTAGCAACGTCCCTGTTATCAGCTCTTGGACAAACTCACAGAGCCTGCGGGCGAAAAAATAAAGACCAAGAACAGCAGGCCCCATTAGACTGCCGATGAGAATTTCGTTGATCCGGGTCGGATCTATCATCCGGCCGCCCATGGAAAACAGCGTGACGTCCTTCAGGTCCCTGATGGCGTCAAACGAAAATTCAAAACCAGGTCGCCACTTGCTGCTCCAGAAAGAGACAACACAGGCAACCAGGTTTGTCATGATCTGACCAAAGACTAAGGCCCAGAGCGCAAACCCTTGCAGCACCATGATGAGGCATACGGCTGCACCCAGGCCATTCGCCAAAGCGGTGCGCAAGGTGATGTGACGAAACGCCATTCGCCTGTTGATGAGGGCAGCTGGAACTGTGGATAGCGACACGAAAAGGATTCGCAAGGACAACAGCGGAATGAGCGTCGTCACTAGGCTGACGCCGGTCCAACCGGCCAAAACGGGCGCGCAAAGATACAGCATACCCATCACGGCCAGACCAATGGCGAGCGTCAACCAGAACGCGCTGTTGAGATGTCTGTCGCTGAGATCTCGGCGATGTAAAATCGCATCTCCAATCGGGATAGGTACCAGGGTCATAGCCCAAATCACGATGGATGTTGCAAGGGCGACCGCGCCAAAATCAGCCGGTTGCAGCAGGAGGGAGGTCACCAGGAAGACAGCGATCGTCAAACCATTGCTGACCAGGATATTGAGAAAAGACCAAGCGACACCTTTGAGGGCCAGTTTGCTCCGTCCCGCAGAAATATGTGCGTGGTTCGAGGGGGTCCCGGTGTCCATTGTTGCCGCTCTCCTCCCGCGATCAAGGATTGATCACCCTCTCAGTTTGGGATGCCCGAATTGAGAGGTCTGGCCTTGGGTGTTGATTAACGACCAGTCTTGTTGACAACCGCGCGCCCGGTCAACAGCATGAGTTTGAGATCATAGATCAGCCCGCATTTGCGCGCGTATGTGACGTCAAATTGAACCCGTTCAGCGTAGCTCACGTCGTTGCGTCCGGACACCTGCCAAAGGCCGGTGATGCCCGGTCTCTGACCGAGATACGCACCAGCGTGCACGCCGTATTTCGGCAGTTCACAGCGGACAATCGGGCGGGGTCCGACAAAGCTCATATGGCCGCGCAGAACGCTCCAGATCTGTGGCAACTCGTCCAGGCTGCTGCGGCGCAAAAAATTGCCAAACGATGTGATGCGCGGATCATGCGTCAGCTTGCGAGACTGTGCCCATTCCTCTGCGGCAGTCGGATTTGAGGCAAGATGAGCCTCAAGGATCTCTTCGGCATTGCAGATCATGGTGCGGATTTTCCAGCAGGTGAAAGGGGTGCCATCGCGCCCGATCCGTCTGTGACCATAAAAGCCGGATCCGCCATCTTTGCGCGCCAGCAGCCACAAAACTGCAATAACTGGTGCGATCATTGGCAATAATGCGATGGCCAAAGCGATATCCAAAGCCCGTTTGCCAAATGTGGCATAGGCGCTGCCCAAAGCGGGTTCTGAGTGACCGTTGACGACAGAATGGCCGATGGTCTGTGGATCTGCGATGTCGCTCATGTCTTTCCCCATCCTTCTTGCAACGGCTGCCCTCATGGCGGGGCGGGGCTGACCAGATGTCTGGCGTGCCTCGATCCGTTGATTAAAAATTGATTAAAATTCGTGGCATCAATGGGGCCAAATCTGAGTATTGCTCGGGCTGCTGCGGTATTTTGATGGCAGATTGCCGACCTATGCGTTGGCTCGACGGGCCGCCTGCAATTCTTGGTTGATGCAGGTTGGCCGTTTGGCTGATGCAGCGGTTTCGGAGCGGCGTATCGCGCTGCTCATTTCGGATTTTATTGACAGCTCTGGTATGCTTCTTTTAATTTTGGGGCGCGAATTAAATCGTTGATCCCCTGTTCCGGAGTTGTCTGATCCCACAATCTCTCCAGTCTTCCGCCGCTGGTAATGCTCATTTGCCAGAAGACGCCGCTGATCAGCTGCGGTGGGTTGACCTGCAAAATGAATTTCTGCGGGTGCGGTTGTTGAACTTTGGAGCAATCACAGCCCGCATTGATGCGCAGATCGCGGGGGAGTGGACCCCCATGATCCTCGGATATCAGGATATGGCCTCTTATCTGACTGATCCGTTTTACCTGGGTGCTTTGGCAGGCCGAGTGGCCAACAGGATTTCCGGTGCCGGTTTTTCGTTGGGTGGAGATGACATCCGATTGGCCGCTAACGAAGGGGCAAATATGCTGCATGGCGGGCCAGGGGGGCTTTCCCGTCGATTCTGGGCAATGGAGCCGCGAGATCCGCAAACTGTCAGGTGGAAGCTGCACTCGCCAGAGGGAGATCAAGGTTTCCCAGGTGCCGTGGATATTGTGTGCGACGTCTCGTTGCGAGAGGCCTCGTTGATCTATGAAATGTCTGCGACTGTTGATCGCCCTACACCGATCAATCTGGCACAGCATAACTATTACTGCCTGGGCCGTTACGCAGAGATATGGGATCACCGGCTTTGGGTTGCGTTCCGCGAACGGTTGGAAACAACGCAAGATGGATTGCCGACGGGCAATTGCCTGGCGCTCGGCGGAACGCGGTATGTGTTTTCGGGAGAGCAGAGCTTTGCCGAGCTCGATCCGCATAGGCGTGGATACGATACCCATTTCAATTTCAACCCGTCCGCCAACAGGCTGCGAGAGGTTGCGCGACTGACGGCGCCGGATGGCGTGACGCTCACGGTGACGTCTGATCAGTCTGGGGCACAGATCTATACCGCTGGGCATTTGCAAACCTCGCAGCCAGGACAGGAGGGCAGCGTTCTGTCGCCATTTTCCGGGGTCTGCATTGAGCCGCAGGGATATCCGGATGCGGTGAACCAACCCACCTTCCCATCTATTATCGTGGAGCCGGGCAGTCCCTATCATCAGCGGCTCGAACTGTCTTTTTCCAGCAAAGGTTCATAGCCGTGAGAGTGTTCTTGACATCCTGCTTTTTTGGGGCAACCAGTCTCGCTGCCGCAAGCGCCGTCCTGGCGGATGATCCGCTGTCGTTGGGTCCGCGCCCGGTGTTCGCCCCAGTTGACCCGCTGGCGGCAGAGCTGGGGCAACTGTTGTTCTATGATCCAATTCTGTCGGGCAACAAGGAAGTCAGCTGCGCAAGTTGCCATCATCCCCGGTTCGGAACTGGCGATGGTTTGTCGTTGTCGATTGGGGATGGGGCCACTGGGCTAGGCCCAAATCGGGTCATTGATCCTGATAATCCGCCCGAACAACGCATCCCTCGGAATGCGCCTGGTCTTTGGAACCTTGGTGCCCGCTCCATGGAGGTGATGTTCCATGATGGCCGTCTTGAAGCGGACCCCACATATGGAGGAGGCATTCGCACGCCGCTCGGCGGCGATATGGCGGCTGGTTTTGATTCCGTGCTATCCGCACAAGCGATGTTTCCGGTTCTGTCACCAGATGAAATGGCAGGCCATTACTCTGAAAATGAAATCTCGCGTGCCGTTCGTCTTGGCCAGTTGAGCCATCGAGGCGGTGCCTGGGACCTGATCGCTGCGCGCGTGGCGGAAATACCCGAATACCGGGCTGGCTTTGACGCGCTCATTGGCTCTGATGCTGAGATTAAGTTCACCGACGTCGGAAATGTCCTAGCCGCGTTCATCCGGTTTGAGTGGCAGGCGATGGACAGCCCGTTTGACCGCGCTGTGCAGGGGGAGGCAGATTTGCCAGAGGCCGCACAGCGTGGACGAGCATTGTTCTATGGTGCGGCTGGGTGCAGCAGCTGTCACGCTGGCTGGCTTCAAACGGATAACCGGTTTTATTCTATTGCGATGCCGCAATTGGGGCCGGGCAAAGCAGCGCGTTTTGAAGATCACGCCCGTGATGAGGGGCGCGCCCGGGTGACTGGCCTTGCCGAGGATGCCAATCGCTTTCGAACGCCAAGTCTTCGCAATGTGACGGAAACCGCACCTTATGGTCACAGCGGCGCTTTTGCGACGCTGGAGGCAATGGTGCGTCATCATCTGGACCCGGTTGGCGGATTGTACAACTATGACCGGGGGCAGGCCGTTTTGCCGGAGCTTCAGGGTGCGGATGATTGGAGAATTCTGGACGATCCCAATGAAATCGACCGCATCGCTGCCAGCAATGATCTCTCGCCAACAGTGTTGGGCGATGCGGATGTTGCCGATCTGATCGCGTTTCTAGAGGCGTTGACCGATCCCAGTGCCGTTGCGGGGCGCTTGGGGGTGCCGGATCAGGTTCCCTCTGGGTTGCCTGTTGAACGGTAGGCAGTGGTTAGTCGGACTGGCGGACAGTGATGTTTTGATTGGCAGCCACTGTTTGCCATTTGGTCTTTTGACCATCAGGCCACAGTATCCGCAATGCCACTGTTTCAGCAGCACCCAAGCCAAAATGAACCGGCCCGGCTGAGCCGCCCGCATGGCCGCCACCAATCGTGAGCTCACGGGTGTGCGTCCGGTTCTCGGTCCGCACCTCGACGAAGGCGCCAATTGCCGCCGTGTTTGGCGGGTCGCCTATGACCTCAACAAACAGGTGGTTTCCGGAGCCAACCGTGGTGTTCTCATAAAGCTCAAGTGACGCGCGTCGGTTCACGACCGCTAGATCCAGTTGGCCGTCGCGATTGAGATCCCGCAATACGGCACCGCGCGACCGCTCCATGGTTGCGATACCTGCATCCGCAGCAAAATCGCGAAACCTACCATTCTCATCCTGGAGTAACAGCGTATTCGGGTCGCGCATTGCGGCGGTTGGCATCTGCTCAACGTTGCCTTTGGACACGAAGATGTCGTCGCGGCCGTCGTTGTTCACATCTCCGAAATCAGCATGCCAGCCGGTTGATGGCCGCCCGTCGCCACCGGTGCTGGGGCGGTGGGCTGTTGTGCCAAACGCATAGGTGACATCACTGTAGGCGGGCCCGCCCTGGGTTGGATCAAACAACTGAAATTTTTGATCGCCCATTGACGTCAGGTACACGTCTGAAAACCCGTCCCCATCGATATCTCTGGAGGCAATCCCCATGCCCCATAACTGGTAGGAGGCCCAGCCATCTTCTGTGGCGTACAGATATGGTGTTTCTGTCATCGCCCACATTTGTTCCTGCCCGCCGCGCACATAGTAGTGGCGGTCATTGCTGATGCGCAGATCGGCTCGTCCGCGTTGGTCGTCTTCCTCTGATCGGTGCCAATTGGTGAAGAGCATCGACAGGGCGCAGTATCCAGGCTGCAGTTCTTCAACTTGCCGGTAGGTGTTGCCATCGGGGCGGTAGAGGAGCGTCGCGTCGCAGGTTTCAAACGGCCCGTCTGGATTGCTCCGGTCAACATAGGTGCCAAAGGCCAGTGTTGGCAGGGATTGCCCCGGCTCCCATGTCGCGGAAAACGCTGTGGTCCAGTGGTCGCCGCTTTCAAAACCGATGTCATCGAACGGGGCGAATTGGCAATTGCCGAGACCACGCAGCAATCTGTCCTCGCCAACCCGCAGGATCGCAAGATCCGTGATGTGATCACCATCCAGGTCAAGCGGATAGACCCCTGTGGTGCCTGCTATCGCCAGGATGTCTGGTGTGTCCTCGGAA
>NZ_JAJDWC010000105.1 GCF_022825805.1 Phaeobacter sp. | reverse complement strand
GGGTGCACACCTCTTACGTGCAGACCGGGGCCAACACCGGGCGTATGGCCTCCGCGGATCCAAACCTGCAGAACATTCCGATCCGCTCTGAAGAAGGCCGCCGCATTCGCGAAGCCTTTGTGGCGGAAGAAGGCAACGTGCTCTTGGCGCTCGACTACAGCCAGATTGAACTGCGCATTCTCGCCCATATGGCAGGGATTGATAGTCTCAAACAGGCCTTCGCCGATGGGCAGGACATTCACGCCATGACCGCCTCGGAGATGTTCAATGTGCCACTCGCGGAAATGACCCCAGAGATCCGCAGACAGGCCAAAGCGATCAACTTTGGTGTGATTTACGGCATTTCGGGGTTTGGCCTGGCGCGGAATCTACGCATTCCACGTGCCGAAGCACAGGGCTTCATTGATCGCTATTTCGAACGGTTCCCGGGCATTCGCCGCTATATGGACGAAACCGTCGCCTTCGCAAAAGAGCACGGCTATGTGCAGACGCTGTTTGGCCGAAAGATCCATACGCCAGAAATCGCCGCCAAAGGACCGCGCGCCGGATTTGCAAAACGGGCTGCCATCAACGCTCCGATCCAGGGCACCGCAGCGGATGTGATCCGCAGGGCCATGATCCGGATGCCTGCCGCGATTGCGCATCTGCCCGCGCGTATGCTATTGCAGGTCCACGATGAACTGTTGTTCGAAGTGCCGGAATCTGCTGCGGACGACACCATCGCCGTTGCCCGCAAGGTCATGGAGACTGCCGCAGACCCCGCTGTGCATCTGGATGTCAAACTGGTGGCGGATGCAGGTCGTGGTCTGAACTGGGCCGAAGCACACTAGCGCAGGATCACCTGATCTTGGGGCGCCCGTAGCCAGTTTTACGGGCGTCCCTACACTTTGATACGCTGTGCGGCTCTTGATCACGAGCCCCTATTAGCCCGTCTGTGTTAGCTATTGGCGCTTGCCATCTGTGTCCCGCACAAGGCGCGCAACCAATCGCCGCACCGCCGGGGCCACAAACAACACCACAGCAAAAGCAACCGGCCAGCTAAAGCTCCATGAACTCATCCAGGACGCCACAAAATCCCGGCTGAAACCAACGGTTTTCAGCGTCGCGACACCAGTCACGATACAGGACATGATCCCGGACAGGATCAAACCAAAGAGCACCGGGGCAAAACGGGCTGGCAACATTGCATTCTCCACTGCCGTTCTTTTCCCAAGGCTATGGGCCAAAACTCGGAGGCAATTCAACTCACGAAATCGTTGCCGACGGTGGTCTTTCCTGCTGCGTCACGGCTTCCATCAGCGTCGGCGCTGCCCGAGCTATCGGCGCATCCAGGCCAGGCTGTCTTCGGTGCGGCGGGTTGATGGCGTGTATTCTGCGCTGACCCAACCAGCATAGGAACTGGCATCAATTGCCGCAAACAGCTCTTCGAAATCCACAGGGCCCGTCCCCGGCTCACAACGTCCTGGTGCTGCGCCGATCTGCACATGCACGGCCCGATCTCCAAAAGCGTCCCAGACTTTCACCGCATCACCGTGGATCAGCTGCGCGTGATAGGCATCATACTGCAAGCCCACGTTTGGCCGGTCCACGGACTCCAGGACCTCTACCGCCAGATTGTAATCATCCAAAAAATACCCCGGCTGATCACCGGCGTTCAACGGTTCGATGGTGAACTGCTGGCCAGGCGCAAAATCCGCCGCCCATTTCAGATTGTCGATCAGTGTTTTCTTGGCGACCTCGCCTTTTGCGTATCCAGCCATGATGTGGATCATCTTGGGGCGCAACACGTCCGCATAACGGAGCACCCGTCGAATATCGCGTTGGAACCGATCCGTGCCCATCGGAAGGGCGGCATAGCCGGGCATACCCCCGGTATAGTTGGGCGGCGGCGCATTAATCAGCAACAGATCCAAACCGTTGGCCAACAAGGCCCGCTGGGTTTCTTTGGCAGCCAATTCATAGGGAAACAGGATTTCAACCGCATCAAACCCTGCCTGCATCGCGGCGGGAAACCGTTCCAGATAGGGCAATTCAGCAAACAGCAGCGAAAGGTTGGCTGCGAATTTCGGCATGGGCTCTCTCCTCTGACGCCACCAGATACCCGGCGGCCCTGCTCTCGCGTCGGAGGTTCATTGTGTCCTTATGTGGTCAGATCCTATGGGCAGCCGGACCGCAAACCACAACGCCCCCCAGCGTCTATCCGCAATCTGCCTCAGATCTTTCCGGTTTTTGAGCGGCTTTTCCGTCGAATTTTCTATAAATTGACACGACCGCTCAAAAACGGCGACTTCCCGCGCAAACCACCCGTCGAAGCGGCCATAAATTGCCGCGGTCAGATCAGGTCACGGATCCAGCAGCTCTTCCGACGGGATCACCTGAAAAAACACCCCCCCAGACCAAAGCCCGAACCACCCGTCGTGATGCGTGCCAAGGTCGATCAGACGATAAAAGCTCTTCCTGTCGATCAAGGCTTCCAAACCATCTCGCACCAAGATGTACGGCGATGGCTCGCCGGTGGTTTCATCCCTCACCACCCGAATGGGGTGGCTGGCAGAGGCCGTGATTTCGTCGCCAACATGGGTGACAAATGCCAGGTCCTGGCCTTGCCCCTCGCCCACTGCATCGAAATCCACCGCCACGAAAGGCGCGTCATCAACCGTGATCCCAACCTTTTCCACCGGGGTCACAAGAAAGTATTTTCCGTCCTCCAGTTTCAGGATGGATGAAAACAATTTCACCAGTTCAAACCGGCCAATCGGCGTGCCGAGATAGAACCAGGTGCCATCCCGCGCGATGCGCATGTCCAGATCGCCGCAAAACGGCGGATTCCACAGATGTACCGGAGGTTTGCCGCTTTTGCTCGCAACCTTCGCAGCCGCAGCGAGGCCCTCTGCGCTTGGCTGTTGGGATGCGCCATTTGCACCATTTACCGCTGGTGTTTGCGGTTCATCGGAGTCGGGGGTCACGGGATTTTGTCCGCTCATTGCTTTTGCCATTTTCTGTCAACGCGATACAGTAAGACCATATATTCGCCTATGAGGGAAAGTCATGTCAGGACCCGACGATCTACTGGCCGAAATTGAAGCGCTGGAACAAAAGTTGTCAGAGGCGAAAGCCTCCATCACGCGGCGCTTCATCGGACAGGAGCGCGTGGTGGACCTCACGCTCAGCACCTTGCTGTGCGGTGGACATGGACTGTTGATTGGCCTTCCTGGTCTGGGCAAAACTCGATTGGTGGAAACATTGTCGACAGTGATGGGGCTGTCTGGCAATCGTGTCCAATTCACCCCGGATCTCATGCCTGCGGATATCCTCGGATCAGAGGTGCTGGAAACAGCCAGCGATGGCAGCCGCGGCTTCCGCTTCATGCCCGGGCCGATTTTTTGCCAATTGCTGATGGCCGATGAAATTAACCGCGCCAGCCCGCGGACCCAATCAGCCTTGCTACAAGCGATGCAAGAACGGATCGTCACCGTCGCAGGTGCAGACAGGCCATTGGGGAAACCGTTTCACGTTTTGGCCACCCAGAACCCGATTGAACAGGAAGGCACCTACCCGCTGCCAGAGGCACAGTTGGACCGTTTCTTGTTGCAGATCGACGTGCCCTTCCCGACCCGTGACACCGAACGCGACATCTTGTTGGCCACCACTGGCGTCGAAGAAGCAGAGGTCCACGAAGTGTTCACCGCCGACGAGTTGGTCATGGCTCAGACACTGCTACGCCGGATGCCCGTGGGCGACAGCATCGTCGAGATGATCCTCGACCTGGTGCGTATTTTCCGCCCAACCGAACCGGAGGCAACAGAGCGCGTTCGCCAGACGGTTGCCTGGGGTCCCGGCCCCCGCGCTGCGCAAGCGCTGATGCTTGCGGTGCGCGCACGCGCCCTGCTGCAGGGACGCCTGGCACCGAACGCTGATGACGTGCTGGACATGGCGCAACCGGTGCTCAGCCATCGGATGGCTTTGAACTTCTCTGCACGCGCCCGCGGCGACAGTCTGGCAGATCTCATCTCCATAACCGCCAGTGAACTCAACCATCAAGGAGCCGCCGCGTGAGCGACCGCCTTGCCACCCCAAAAGCCGAGGCGGCCATAACGCCGCCCACCGGCCAATTGCGGCGGCAAGCCGAAGCAGAAGCCAGCCGGCTGCCGCCTCTGTTGGTTCAGGCGAAACACCTGGCGAGTTCCGTCATTCTGGGTGAACACGGGCGTCGACGCGCCGGGATGGGCGATGATTTCTGGCAATACCGCCCGGTTCAGATCGGCGACAGCCGCCGGATGATCGACCATCGCCAATCCGCCAAAAGTGACCAGCAATTTGTGCGCGAACGTGAATGGCAGATTGCGCAGACGGTGCACCTCTGGGTGGATCAGGGGCGATCTATGCAGTTCAGCGCAGACCCAAACCAACCCACAAAGCTGGATCGAGCCCGCATCCTGGCCCTTGCGGTGTCGATCCTGATGCTCCGTGGCGGGGAACGCGTGGGCCTGACAGGGGGCCGCTTGCCCGCACGACGGGGGCAGACACAGATCATGCGGTTGGCCGAACATTTCAGCGTTGAGGACCATAGCCAGGATTACGCCCCACCAGAGGATCGCGGATTGCATCCGCAGTCGCGCGTTGTGTTTGTCTCTGACTTTCTGGGACCCTCTGAGGCCTTGCAGCAAGCACTGGCCAAAGCCGCAGACAGGGGTGTGCAAGGCGTATTGCTGCAGATTTTGGACCCGAGCGAAGAAACATTTCCGTTCGAAGGTCGCACGATTTTCGAAGGCGTCTCGGGCACTCTGCGGCACGAAACCCTGAAAGCCGCCGCTCTGAAGGAGCGTTATCTCGCGCGACTAGCAGAACGCCGGGACATGCTGGATGCGCTCTGTCGATCCGCAGGCTGGCAATTCGGTGTGCACCATACCGGTGAAAACGCGCAGACCGCTTTGATGTGGCTGTTTCATGCTCTCCAACGAGGGCGCGCATAATGGCTTTTTTCGGCATAGGATTTGCAACCCCCTGGTTGCTATCCGCGCTGGTCATGCTGCCGGTGCTATGGTGGCTTTTGCGCGCCGTGCCCCCTGCGCCGAAACGGCTGTATTTCCCGGCAGTGACATTGCTGTTGGGCTTGCGCGATGACGACAGCCTGTCTGATCGCACCCCTTGGTGGCTGATGCTGCTGCGGATGATCATCGTGGCGGCGGCAATTATCGGATTGTCCGGGCCCGTACTGAACCCGCAGGCGGAAACATCCAGCCGTACCCCGTTGCTGCTGGTGCTCGACAGCACCTGGGCCGGGGCTCCGAATTGGACGCGCACACAAGAAGAGCTGGATCAAATCCTCACCTCTGCCGGTCGCGCCGAACGGCCCGTGGCCTTGCTTCGCCTGACCGCGCCGGAACCGGTGGTGTTTCAATCAGCCAACCGCTGGCAGCAGCAGATCGTCGGCGCGGTGCCGCTTCCCTGGTCGCCAGCTGGCGACAGTTTAACGGCTGCACAGGATGCGATCACTGCACTTGATGGCCCGCTTGAAACGTTGTGGTTCAGCGATGGGCTGGACTTCCCTGGACGCCGCGATCTGGTGGACCTTCTCTCTGACAAAGGCGCGGTGACGGTCTATCAGCATCCCACTGCGACCGTTGCGCTGCACCCCGTTCGGACCGTTGATGGCACGCTTGACATCAGCGTCACGCGCGCCGGTTCGGGGCCTGGTGCAGCAGCTGAGGACAGCAGCCAGATATCCGCGGGCACTGCCCCAGGGCAAAGCGACCAGATCACGGTTTTGGCGCGGGGGCCGGATCCCAATGGGACGCCACGCACCCTAGGTTCGGTAACGATAGATTTCGCCACAGCACAGTCTCCAGACATCGCCAGCGCCCGGCTGTCCATGCCCGCTGAACTGCGTGCCCGTGTACGCCAGTTTCAAATCCAGGGCATCGAGAGTGCAGGCGCAACCGTACTGAGCGATGACAGCTTGCAACGCCGCAAAGTGGCGCTGATTTCTTCACAAAGCGGGAATGAAGGGCTCGCCCTTTTGTCGCCGCTCCACTACCTGCGCAAAGCGCTGGAACCAACCGCCACCATTCTTGACGGTGGGTTGACGGATCTGTTGCCCGCCAACCCCGATGTAATCGTCCTGGCCGATACAGCGCGATTGCCAACTGATCTTGAAAACCAACTCATCGATTGGATCGACACAGGCGGCGTACTCTTGCGCTTTGCGGGACCGAAATTGGCCGCCAGCGATGCCGCAAGGGAAAGCGACACGCCACTGTTGCCCGTCCGCTTGCGCGCCGGGGGCCGCAGCGTCGGCGGTGCCATGAGCTGGGGGGAAGAGAAAACCCTGGCGCCATTCCGCGAAACCTCATCGTTTTTTGGCCTTGCGATCCCACCAGATGTTACCGTCAGCTCACAGGTCGTCGCGCAACCGGATCCGGACCTCGCAGACCGGGTGATCGCGGAATTGAGTGATGGCACACCTCTGGTCACGCGCAAGGCAATCGGCGCGGGACAGGTCGTGCTGTTTCATGTCACTGCCAATGCAGAATGGAGCTCGCTACCGCTGTCAGGGCTGTTTGTGCAAATGCTGGAGCGGCTCTCCATCGCCAGCGGGATCAACGCGCCAACCGCCATAGAAATGGAGGGCAGCACCTGGTCACCCGTTCAGGTGCTGGATGGGTTCGGCACTTTGCAGGAGGCAGACGCGCTGCCCGGCGTTGCAGGACCAGATTTGATCACCGCCACGATTGGTCCGGACCTTCGGCCAGGCCTGTACCAGAATGGTGATCGCCAGATTGCCCGCAACATCCTGCAACCGGATGAACGCTTGCAGCCCGCCACCTGGCCCTCTTCAATCCCTGTCAATCGCTACGGGACCAACCCCGAAACAGACCTGAGCGGCCTCTTGCTCAGTCTGGCGCTGATCGCACTGGCGCTGGATGCGATTGCAACGCTGGCATTGTCAGGGAAACTGCGGCGTGGATCGAGCAATACACCCCGTCCTTCTGCGGGCCAGGCCACATTGACCATGGCGATGCTGGGTCTACTGTTGGTTGGGTTGTTGCTGCCCGCAGGCAAAGCACAGGCACAGGATACAGCCCAGGGCACGGCCCCAACTTCAGCCGCGCCAAACTCAGCCGCACAAGACCAAAGCGACCTGGATAACTCGCTGGCTGCGCTGTTGGCCTCGGAATTGACACTCGCGCATGTCATCACGGGCGACAGCCGCGTCGACCAGCTTGCACGCGATGGGCTGCGCGGGCTGTCAAACACTCTGCGCTTTCGCACGTCTGTTGAACCTGCTGAACCTGTTGGCGTTGATCTCAACCGGGACGAACTATCGTTTTTCCCAATCCTTTATTGGCCTGTGACCGCAAACCAGAAGATGCCATCGGGTGAAGCCTACGACAGGTTGAACACCTATTTGCGCACTGGCGGCATGATCCTGTTTGACACCCGCGATGCAGATCTCACCCTGTCGGGCGCCAGCAGCGCAGCCGGGCGACGCCTGCAACAATTGGCGCTGCGGCTGGATATTCCACCGCTTGAACCAGTGCCGCGCGATCATGTGCTGACGCGCACCTTCTATCTCTTGCAGGATTTCCCCGGCCGCCATACCCGCGGCACCGTCTGGGTCGAAGCCGCGCCAGAAGACGCAGAACAGATCGAAGGGCTTCCGTTCCGCAACCTCAACGATGGGGTCACACCTGTCATCATAGGTGGCAATGACTGGGCAGGGGCCTGGGCGATTGATACCAACGGCCGCCCACTGCTGCCAGTCGGGCGCGGCTATGCAGGGGAGCGGCAACGAGAATTGGCCAACCGGTTTGGGATCAACCTGGTGATGCATGTGCTGACCGGAAACTATAAATCGGACCAGGTCCATGTTCCGGCACTTCTGGACAGGCTCGGGCAATGAGGCGCGCAGGATGACACAGGTTGTGCTTTTTGACCCGATGGTGCCCTGGGCTGTCCTCTGGGTTCTGGCGTTTGTTTCGCTGGCCGCAACCGTGCTTGCGATATGGCGGCGCTTGATCGGCTGGCCACTGCGGGCGTTAGCGGCAGCCGTCATTCTGGCAGCCTTGAGCGGCCCGGTCATTCAAACCGAAGACCGCGCCACCTTGAACGATATTGTCGTGGTGCTGGACGACCAGACAGCCAGCCAACAACTGGCAGACCGGCCCGCGCAAATGCAAGACGCCCGCGCCGCCGTGCAAGCCGCTCTGAACAACCGGGCCAACACAGACGTACGCTGGGTGGACATCGACAATCAAAACAGCGACGGCGGCACCGACGACAACAGCGGCACAACACTGATGGGAACGCTGCGCGATACATTGGCAGACCTGCCCAGCAACCGTGTTGCTGGGATCATCGCGCTCAGCGATGGGCAGATCCATGATGCCCCGCTGGCACCCGATCTTCCCGCGCCTCTGCATCTGTTGATGACCGGCCAACCCGATGACTGGGACCGCAGGCTGATCGTCAAGAACGCGCCCAGCTTCGCCATTATTGGCGAACCCGTTACCCTTACGCTGCGGATCGAAGATCAAGGGGCGGCACCCGCCGGTTCAGACTTGGCCGTCTTGGCAATTTCCATCGGTGGCGAGCCGCCTCAGCGCTACACTTTGCCCACGGGCGTTGATCTGGAATTGCCGGTCACCCTGCCCCATGGCGGCCGCAACGTCATTCAATTCACTGTTCCAACCGCCGAGAATGAACTGACAGATCGCAACAACACCGCCTTGGTGCAGATAAATGGTGTGCGAGACAGGCTACGGGTCTTGCTGGTATCCGGGGAGCCACATCCGGGCGGGCGCACCTGGCGCAACCTTCTCAAATCGGACAGCTCCGTTGATCTGGTCCATTTCACGATCCTTCGGCCACCGGAAAAGCAGGATGGCGTCCCCGTAGACGAGCTGTCCCTGATCGCGTTTCCGACACGCGAATTGTTTCTGGAGAAGATCGACGATTTCGATCTGATCATCTTTGATCGCTACCAGCGTCGGGGTATTCTGCCAGCCATCTACCTCAGCAATGTCGCAGATTATGTGATGAACGGAGGGGCTGTATTGGTCGCTGCCGGCCCAGATTTTGCAAGTGCCGACAGCATCTATCGGTCGCCACTGTCGTCTGTTCTGCCCGCAAACCCATCGGCACGGGTCTTTGAACAGGCCTTTCTTCCGCAAATCACCGACCTCGGTAACCGCCACCCGGTGACCGCTGATCTGGATACTGCAGACACCTGGGGACGCTGGTTGCGCCAGATTGATGTCGCCGCCACACAAGGCCAGACCTTGATGAACGGGATCGACGAACGCCCCCTGTTGATCCTGGACCGTGTTGGCGAGGGCAGAGTGGCGCTGTTGGCCTCCGATCATGCCTGGCTCTGGAGCCGCGGCTATGAAGGGGGAGGGCCCCAGCTAGAACTGCTGCGACGTCTCGCTCATTGGATGATGAAAGAGCCCGAATTAGAAGAGGATGTCCTCACCGCCGACGCCAGTGGGCAGTCCATGCGCATCCAACGGCGCAGCCTGGGGGATGATATCGGCGCCGTCACGATCACCAACCCGGATGGCAGCACCCAGGACATCACCCTGTCCGAGCGCGCCCCGGGCCGTTGGGAAGGCAATTACGAGGGCCCAGAGCCGGGTTTGTACCGTTTGTCAGAGGGCGATCAGAACACCGTCATTGGCCTTGGTCCGGCAGCACCCAGAGAGTTTGAACAAACCATCGCAACCGGCGACGTGATGGCCGCGGCCGTGGCCAGCACCCGAGGTGGTATTCGCGCCATGTCGGAGGGCATACCCATTTTGCGCGATGTCCGCCCTGGACGGGTGGCAGCCGGTCGCGGCTGGATCGGGCTGACACCGCGTGATGCCTATCGCACCGTTTCAGTCAGACAGATGCCTCTTTTGCCGGGATGGATTGTCCTTGCTCTGTCGTCCCTCCTGCTGATTGGTGGTTGGCTGCGCGAAGGTCGCCGCTGAGGCGCAATCCACCAGCCTGCAGGAACACCCGCGCTGCTGGGCAACGTCAGAACAGTCATTCTGATGCACCTGATCACTTGTCTATGCATAGCGATCTGGAACCTGAGTTTAAGACAAGCGGTGCAGACATCAGCCAAACACCCTGCCAGAAACCAACAAAAGTTTAACCAGTTTACGGCTGCTGTTTCTGCCAATTCAACCATAGGCTTAAATCACTCCGAAGGAGGACACGTTGGCACCACCGCTAATCTCAATTTAATATCTCAGCCGCATTTTGGGAGGCTGACACCGGTTGGTAGATTCTGGAGACCGCAGGGATGAACCTTGCAGAGAAGCTAATGGAAGAGCGACGCGCGCGTCTCGCCGCGGAACGCCTGCTTGAGCTCAAGCAGGCTGAACTCTCCGCTGCCAACCGGAAGCTCGGCCGCCATGCCCTTGCCCTCACACGACAAATTGGCGCAACCCAGGCAGAGGTTGCCAAAACCCGAGATGAAAACAAAAAGGTCAAACTCGATCTCAGCACCGCCAACGAAAAAGTCGAAAAAGCAGAGCAGCGCCTGTGGGATTCGCTTGGTGCGATCGAGGATGGATTCGCCTTTTTCGATTCTGACGGCAAGCTGATCAGCGCAAATGACGCTTACCTGAACCTCTTTGATGGTCTCGAAGAGGTCACGCCCGGCGTGTCCTATGTGCGTTTGCTGCAAATTCTCACCGACGAGGGGCTGGTTAATACCGCTGATCAGGATCCGGATCTCTGGCGCGCGCAGATGAACGAGCGTTGGCTGTCACCAAATCCCGAACCCATCGTCGTTCGAATGTGGGATGATCGCTATCTGCGCCTGCTGGATCAGCGTGGCAAATCCGGGGATATGGTCAGCATGGCCTTGGATATCACCACCACGGTTCAATACGAAGAGGAGCTGCAAACCGCGCGGGAGCGCGCAGAGGCCGCCAACCGCGCGAAATCCGCGTTTCTCGCCAACATGTCCCATGAAATCCGCACCCCGATGAATGGGGTCGTGGGGATGGCAGAATTGCTGTGCGACACCGGGTTGAGCGAAGAGCAAAGGCTCTATGCGCAGACCATCAAAAACTCCGGCGAAGCGCTGTTGGTGATCATCAATGACGTGCTCGATTATTCGAAGATCGAAGCGCAGAAGCTGATTTTGCACCCCGAACCCTTCAACCTGGAGCGCTGCGTCCACGAGGTGTTGATGCTCTTGCAGCCAACGGCCAAGGACAAGGGGCTGACGCTGCTGCTTGATTACGACCTGTTCCTGCCCAACACATTTGTCGGCGACCCTGGTCGCATTCGTCAGGTTCTGACCAATCTGGTTGGCAATGCTGTAAAATTCACCAACACAGGTCATGTGGCGCTGCAAATCACCGGCATCGGTGACCCAGACGAAGGCACCTGCTCGGTGCATATCACCATCGAAGACACCGGCATCGGAATTCCCGAAGAAAAAGTTCAGCACATCTTTGGCGAATTCAATCAGGTCGAAGATGAAAGGAACCGTCAGTTCGAAGGCACCGGCCTTGGCCTGGCGATCTCCAAACGGCTGCTGGAGCTGATGGGCGGGGAAATCTGGGTCGAAAGCGAAGAAGGCAAAGGATCCTGCTTTGGCTTCCGGATCGAACTGCCCGTTGTGGCCGACAGTGACACATCGATCCCACCAATGCCACCGGGCCTCCACCGTGTCATGGTTGTCGACCAGCCGTCGGTGATGCGGGATATCCTGAACAAACAACTGGCCATGCTCGGGCTGGAGGTAACCCTGATTGACGATGGGGCCAGCGCACTGGCCACGTTGAGCGGCGATATTGATCTGGTTGTCTGCGATGAACATCTCGCCGATCAGGAGGGTGCGGATTTCTGCCAGCAGCTGCGTTCCGGAAGCTGGTCGAACACGCCTGTTTTGATGCTGTCCAGCGATCCGGTCGCGGTTGCAGATCCGCGCAATCAATCGATCACGAATGGCATGTTGCTGAAACCGATCCAGCGGCAGGAATTGTTCAACCGGTTGGCCACGCTGCATGATGATCCCGTACAGGCATCACCGCCGGAGCCCCTGCCAGGCGCTGCTCCCCCCGCTGCCCCAGCGCAGACAGGTCCAGCTGCTACAGAAAACGTCACCCCGCTGCCCTGCGGGCGACGCAAAATGCGGGTCCTCGCAGCCGAAGACAACCGCACCAATCAATTGGTCTTCCGCAAGATGGTGAAGGATCTGAACATCGATCTCCAATTTGCGATGAACGGGATCGAAGCCGTGGAAGCCTATAAGAGCTTTCAGCCAGACCTGATCTTTATGGATATTTCAATGCCATTGATGGACGGCAAGGAAGCCACGCAAAAGATCCGCGAGTTGGAATATGGCACGGAAACCTATGTGCCGGTGGTGGCGCTGACTGCCCACGCCATGACAGGGGATTCCGATGGGATTTTGGCAGCAGGTTTGGACCACTACCTGACCAAACCCCTGCGCAAAGCGCTGATCCACGAACGCATCCACGCCTATCTGCCGGCAGAAGCGGCCCCTCTGATGGACGATCACGCAGCACAATCAGGGGCAGCGTGATCTTACTCGAAGGGGCCTGAGCTTTTTGGCCTAACGCCACATGTTGCCGGTTCCAAACGCTCAATAAAAAAGGCCAGACAGTGTCTGACCTTTGGTAGCTAGGTGTCCAGGCGACCAGTCACGCAGCGGATCGCAGAAACACCGGCTTGTCAGGTTCGGACAGGTCCGGCATGTGGCGATACCCACCGCTATCAAAAGCCAACAGCGACGCCGCATCGGTCAACCGATTTTGAATGATGAAACGCGCCATCGCTCCACGTGCACGTTTGGCGTAGAAACTGACCACCTTTGGCGTGCCATTCTTATCTTCCATGAACACCGGAGTGATAACCCGTGGTTTCAACGCGGACAGATCTACCGCACCGAAATACTCCTGACTTGCGCAGTTCACCAGGATATCGCTCTCCACCGAAGCCGCCTGCGCATTCAGAGCCTCTGCGATCTCTGCACCCCAATATTCATAGAGGTTTTTGCCCTTTGACGTCTTCAGACGTGACCCCATTTCCAGACGGTAGGCCTGCATCGCGTCAAGCGGGCGCAAAAGCCCGTAGAGCCCAGAAAGAATGCGATAATGATCCTGCGCCCAGGCCATCTCCTCAGCGTCCAGTGACGCTGCTTCCAGGCCCTGATAGGTGTCGCCTGCAAACGCCAGCGCGGCCGGGCGGATTTGCTCTGCACTTGGATCTGCCGCAAAATTCTGGAACCGCTCATGGTTCAATGCAGCCAGATCTTCGCTGATGTGCATCAGCTTCATCAGATCAGCCACCGACAGATCGCGGGCCTGCGCCGCCAGATCAACCGCAGCATCATGCAAAGCGGGCCAGGTCATTTCAACCTGCCGCTCGCTCCAATCCAGCTTCTTGGCCGGAGAAGTCACTACCAGCATTTTCTGCCCCCGTTTGGTTCTTGAAATTACTTAGGTCGCGGCACGCAGAACGTCCAGAAAGGCCGCCGCAAAACGTTCCGCACGCCGGTCGCCTAACAGCCTTGTGATGGCCACTTCGTCCTGCGGTCGCATCTGGGCCAATTTCGCAAGCTGCGCAGCCGAACAGCTTAGCGGTTTTTGGGTACCACAGGCACCACGTCCCAGCTGCGCCTGAGCTTCCAGCAGCTCATCATAAACCGAACCGGCATCCCGCCCCGCCAGCTTCCGACGCATCGGGTGCAATTGGGCGGTTTCACCGGTGATCACGCTCAGGAAGTCAGACCCGTAGCGTTCCAGTTTTTTGGCACCCACACCGCCAATCCGTGCCAGTTGATCCAGTGACTGCGGGCGGCTTTCGGCCATTTCGATCAAGGTGCGGTCGTTGAAGATCACATAAGCAGGGACTTTTTGTGCCTCTGCCAATGCACGCCGCTTTGCTTTCAGCGCTGACAAAAGCGGAGCGTCTTCGTCTGACACCAACGCCTTGACCGCTGGGCTGCGTTTGGCAGAGGTGATAGTGTCCCGTCGCAACGCGACATCCTGCTCACCTTTCAGCACCGGCAGCGCGGCTTCTGTCATCCGCAACGCACCGTGACGCTCTGGATCAGGTCGGACCAGATCATGGCCCATCATCTGGCGAAACACGGCCTGCCACTGGCGCTTGCCATATTCCTTGCCGCAGGCAAAAACCGACAGTTCGTCATGCCGCTTTTCCCGCACCCGATCCGTTTCATTGCCAACCAGAATGTCGATCAAATGGCCGGAGCCATAGGTTTCGCTGGTGCGCAGGATCGCCGACAACGCTTTGCGCACAGCCGTGGTGCCGTCAAACACATCCACGGGCTGATCGCAGAGATCGCAGTTGCCGCAGGGTTCTGCGGTTTCTCCAAAATATGACAACAACGTCTGGCGGCGGCATTTCAACGCTTCCGCAAGCCCCAAGAGCGCGTTCAATCGCGCGTGGTCTGCGCCCCGCCGCTCTGCTGGTGCCAACCCTTCATCAATCTGGCTGCGCCGCAACCGGATGTCTTCCGGGCCAAACAGCGTCAACGTCTCCGCCGGAGCCCCATCTCGCCCAGCCCTGCCGATTTCCTGATAATAGGCTTCAATTGATTTGGGCAGATCTGCATGGGCCACCCAGCGAATGTCCGGCTTATCGATGCCCATCCCAAACGCCACAGTAGCCACAACAATCAGGCCATCTTCCCGCGCAAACCGCGTTTCAACAGCGCGCCGATCCTCGGCTTCCATGCCACCATGATAATGGCAGGCCGTGTGCCCCGCCTCGCGCAGACCAGCCGCCAGAGCTTCGGTCTTGGCCCGAGTTCCACAGTAAACAATGCCAGACTGCCCTTTGCGCGCTGCTGCAAAATCCAGGATCTGGCGTCGCGGGCTGTCTTTGACGCCAAAGGCAAGATGGATATTTGGCCGATCAAACCCCCGCAGGAAACTGCGCGGAGCTGTCCCATCAAACAGTTTTTGAACAATCTCTTCGCGGGTTTCCTGGTCGGCGGTGGCCGTAAACGCCGCCAGCGGCACCTGCAGAGCCTGTCGCAACTCACCGATACGCAGATAATCAGGGCGAAAATCATGGCCCCACTGGCTGACACAATGGGCTTCATCAACGGCAATCAGACTGACACCAATCCGCCGCAACATCCCCAGCGCCGATCCAGACGCCAGCCGCTCGGGCGCCATATACAGCAGCTTCAGCCGACCCTCTTCGATCGCGTGCCAGACGGCTTCGGTTTCCTCTTCGGTATTGCCCGATGTCAGGGCACCCGCCGAAACACCCACCTCTTGCAGGGCGCGCACCTGATCGCGCATCAAGGCAATCAAAGGAGAAATCACCACCGTGATCCCATCCCGCATCAGCGCAGGCAGTTGATAGCACAGCGATTTGCCGCCACCAGTTGGCATAATCGCAAGCACGTTCTCCCCTGCCGTGACGGCATCAACGATCTCCCCCTGTCCGGGTCGGAAATCGTCGAAACCAAAAATTTCACGCAGGAGCGGCGTCGCACCTAGAGGGGCGCTCGTTTCCGGCTGGAGTGCGGACATGGGGGCGGTGGGCCTCGTTTTGGGTCATCTGCTCGTCTTGGCAGACACAATCCCACAGACCGAATCGGGCGGCAAGAGGCTCTCGCAAATGCCGCAGCCTTCAGATACGAAAACCGCCGCGCAGAACGTCGCGGCGGTGCCGGGCCAAATGGCAGACCAGAACGAAAGCTGTCAGTAGAACAGCGCTATGTTGTTGGCCAAGATAATCCGCAGCGCATAGACACCGATCAGCACCACCAAAGGCGCCAGGTCCAACCCCTGCATATTTGGCAAAATGCGACGCACCGGGCCATAAAGCGGCTCTAACAAGCGGTTCAGGCTATACCAGATCTGCGCCACAAACTGTTGGTTGAGGTTCAGAACCTGGAAATTGATCAACCAACTCATGATCACATGCGCAATGATGAAGAACCAGACGATATCCAGGATCAGCATCAGAATTTGAAACAGCGACAGCATTTCGTCTTTCCCTTTTTGGAGCTTGTCCACAGGTAAGCCGGGTGCAGCAAAATCGCAAGGCTGCCGCAAGGTTGAGGTTGACGCGCTGTAAACGCAAAGCAACACCCTGAGGCCGGTTTCGAGGAGTGTCGCCACATGTTTCCAATCGTTCGCCTGATCAAAGATGTCATTGTCGCCAGCCGTATGTCGCGCTTGCCTCTGACGGGAACCCATGTGTCGCGCCACATCTGCTGGCCTTGGGATCTGGATATCTGGCTGGAGCTGAACAACGGGCGCGCCATGACGCTTTATGATCTGGGGCGCACCATGCTGGCCCAGCGCGTCGGGCTAATCACGACACTGCGCAAGCGCCGTTGGGGGTTGACCGTTGCGGGCACCTCGGTGCGGTTTCGCCGCCGGATCCGCGGCTTTGAACGGTTTGAAATGCGCACCCGAACCGTGGCTTGGGATGATCGCTTCATCTACCTTGAGCAGTCGATGTGGAAACGCAATGGCGAGTGCGCGAGCCATGTGATGTTGCGCACTGCCGTCACCGACGCCCGTGGCATCGTGGCCCCAACCGAGGTTCTGGCCGCACTGGGCCAACCTCCGCAAACCAGCCCAGCGATGCCTGATTGGATCCAAGGATGGTGCGAAACCGATGCACAGCGCCCCTGGCCGCCCATGCAGGATGGCCATGAACGCGGCCTGTAAACTGACCCGCAAAATATTGCGATTTAATGCCCCTGTTGAATGCCCCGCATCGCAGCGCGCAGGATCATACCGCGCCTGTGTCGGCGGCTCCCTGCCCAAAGGATAAACACCGCATGCTTGCCTAAACCCCTGCGGCCCTGTCATACCAGAAACAGTCGAACCGGACAGAAACACGAACGCCGGTCTCGGCACACGGATAAGTGGCCGCAGATGCACCCGCCCCTAGGCGAAGCATCCTGCAGGTTGGGTAATGAGGGACAGGGCGAGCATGACGCAGGTTTCCATGCGAAAACGCATTTGGGGATGGTGGGCCTTTGATTGGGCGAGCCAGCCGTATCATACGCTTCTCATCACATTCATCTTTGGCCCCTTCTTTGCAGAGGTGGCGACAAACACTTTCATCGGTCAGGGCCTGTCGGAATCGGCGGCGAAGGCACAGGCGCAATCCACCTGGTCGCTATGTCTAACCCTTGCGGGACTGACGATCGGGATCTGCGCGCCGTTCCTTGGCGCTTTGGCCGACATATCCGGGCGGCGCAAACCCTGGGTGTTTCTGTTTTCGCTGATGTATGTCTGCGGCGCTGCTGGGCTTTGGTTCATGGATCCAGGCGGTTCAAACCTGCACCTGATGCTTTTGGTTTTCGGACTTGGCTTCCTCGGCGCAGAATTTGCACTGATCTGTGTGAACGGCCAATTGCCATCCTTGGGCGAACGCGAAAACGTTGGCACCTTGTCAGGCTTTGGCTTTGCCATTGGCTACCTTGGCGGCGTCTGTGCCCTGATCCTGATGCTCACACTGTTTGTCGAACAATCAACAGGGCGCACAATCATCGGGTTAGAGCCTATTTTCGGTCTTGATCCTGCGGCACGCGAAGGCACACGCGCTGTTGGCCCGATCACAGCACTCTGGTTCGCCGTGTTCATCATTCCCTACTTCCTGTGGGTACAAGAGGCCCAGCAACCAAAGGCCAGGGCAACCTTGCGTGACGCTGTTGGTTCCGTCGTGCGAGCGGTCAAAAATCTGCGGTACCGGCTTAGCCTCAGCTGCTACCTTGGCTCTTCCATGCTGTATCGCGATGCGCTCAACGGTCTCTATACCTTCGGCGGGATCTATGCGGCGCTGGTGCTGGATTGGCCGATCACGCTGATCGGCATCTTTGGGATCATTTCTGCCATTTCCGCGGCCTTCTTCTGCTGGGCCGGAGGTCTGGCAGACCGCCGTTTTGGCCCCAAGCCGGTGATCCGGGTCTCCATTCTGGTGCTGGTGCTTGTCTGCATTCTCGTTGTCAGCATGTCGAGAGAGCAGATTTTTGGCCTCCCGCTTCCCGCCGGATCCACCCTGCCAGACTATCTGTTTTTCTTGTGCGGTGTTCTGATTGGTGGTTTCGGCGGCATCCTGCAGGCCTCCAGCCGCAGCCTAATGGTGCGCCACACAACCGCCGACACTGCCACAGAAGCATTTGGGCTCTATGGCCTTTCGGGGCGCGCAACTGCCTTCCTTGCGCCCGCTTTGATCGGCCTGGCCACCACACTCAGCGGCAGCGCACGGCTCGGCATCACCCCAGTTATTTTCCTGTTCCTCGCAGGTCTGTTGATCCTGCGCTGGGTCAATTCCGAAGGAGACCAAGTATGAAACACCTGCTTGCCTGCCTTATTGCCACCCTGATCTGCACGACACCATTGCACGCGGACACCCCTGCAAAGCAGCTCTTTGGTGCCAAACAGCAGGGCTCGGCCCAGGCTCCCGAACCACATGGCTCCTATGCCAAAGGCTGCGTGGCCGGGGCCATCGAACTGCCAGAAACGGGACCAACCTGGCAGGCCATGCGCCTGTCGCGCAACCGCAACTGGGCCCATCCGGAAGCCGTCGACTTTGTCCAGGACCTCAGCCGCTTTGCAGCGCGCCAACCAGGCTGGAATGGTCTCTATGTCGGCGATATGAGCCAGCCCCGCGGCGGGCCGATGCTATCAGGGCACCGCAGCCACCAAACTGGTCTTGATGTTGATATCTGGATGCGACCAGCACAGCGGCTGGACCTGACAAAAAGCCAGCGGGAGTCTTTGTCTTCAATTTCCATGCGCCGCGCCAAAGGGGCGTATGTGAATGAAAATTG
The DNA here is from genome assembly GCF_022825805.1 of Phaeobacter sp. GTDB lineage: Bacteria > Pseudomonadota > Alphaproteobacteria > Rhodobacterales > Rhodobacteraceae > Phaeobacter. The sequence continues at coordinate 25,415 of NZ_JAJDWC010000105.1, read as the reverse complement.
GACCCCAGAACATCACGCCATTCTCCGCGCGGCCGCCAAAGACAGGCGGGTGACCCGGATCTTTGTTTTCCCTGGCGCCAAGGTCCAGATGTGCAACGACGAAAAAGGCAACCGACGCTGGCTGCGCAAAATCCGGCCCTGGTGGGGGCACCACTATCATTTCCACGTCAGATTGGCCTGCCCGCGTGGCGCAACAGGATGTATCGCCCAGGACCCGCCACCACGTGGTGATGGTTGCGAGGAAGCCGAAACCTGGGTTCGCGACATCGTGGATCCACCAAAACCCGATCCAAACGCACCCAAAGCCACACCCAAACCTCGCCGCGAATATGTTCTGACCGATCTGCCAACCCAATGCGCCGCCGTCCTGAAATCCGACTAGGTCTTGGCCTGACCGCAGCAATCGCCCTCTGCGTCTTGGGGGTGGTGCTGGCCGTATTGGCGCAAAGGTCCCTTTCCCCGATCGCCGCAGCGACTGCCGCCACACCGCAACAGTCGGCGCACCTCTTGGCAAGCTACCGCTGGGAGCACCCAGCCAAATGGTTCGGCGGCTTCTCGGCCCTGGCTCTTTCCCGTGATGGCAGTCGCATGACCGTGATCAGTGACCGGGCAACCATTGTCACAGCCGATATCGCGCGCAGCAACACGCCATCTGCAACGATCACCGATATCACCACCCGCAAGGCCAACAAGCTGCGCGCCTCCAATGGATCCACCTTGCGTGGCCGCATCGTGGATGCCGAAGGGCTGGCAATTGGCCGAGATGGCACCCTGTTCATTTCTTTCGAAGGCATCTCAAGGGTTGCCCGCCACAGCCGCGGCGACAGCCGTGCGGAAATCCTGCCAAGGCCGAAGGGTTTTCGCAGCCTGCCTCTGAACAAGGCACTTGAGGCCCTTGCCATAGATGATCGCGGGCGTCTGTACACCCTCCCCGAGCGCGCGCTGACAGATGCTGGCACCATACCGGTTTGGCGCTGGAACGGCCGCAGATGGAGCCGGCCATTTGATCTGCCCAGTCGCGGTGATTTTCTCCCGGTCGGCGCAGACTTCGGCCCGGATGGTCGCCTCTACCTGCTGGAGCGGGATTTTGGCCTGATCGGCTTTCGCAGCCGTTTGCGCCGATTTGACATCGGCTCCAAAGGCCCGAGTGGCGAAACCATTCTGCTGGAAACCGGTCTGGGCCTGCACGACAACCTCGAAGGTATCTCGGTGTGGCGCGACGCGACGGGGCATCTGCGGGCAACCATGGTCTCTGATGACAACTTCTTTTCGATCCAGCGCACGGAATTGGTCGAATACCGCCTGCCGGATTAAGCCCGCTGAACCGGCAGCGCCCCACTTGCATCGACACCACAATCTCCGCTACACCACGGGATCTTTCGCGCCGCGAAACAAGTCTCCGCGACCTTGTCTAAAAAACGGACCATTGACATGACACGCTCTTATCTTCCTGGCATCCTCGCCATGGCTGCCATTGTGGTGGCCTCCAATATCCTGGTGCAATTCCTGTTTGGCCAATGGCTGACCTGGGGTGCCTTCACCTATCCAATCGCCTTTTTGGTCACCGACATCACAAACCGGATCTACGGCACCGGCCCCGCGCGTAAAGTGGTCTTCGCTGGCTTCCTCGTTGGCGTGCTCTGCTCACTCATCGGGACGCAAATCATGGGTGAGTTCGGTCCTCTGGTCACGCTGCGGATTGCCATCGGATCCGGTCTGGCGTTTCTCACGGCGCAATTGCTCGATGTGTCGATCTTTGCCGCCCTGCGCAATGGCACCTGGTGGCGGGCCCCGTTGGCCTCCACCTTGATTGGTGCCACCGTGGACACAGCCCTGTTTTTCTCCATCGCCTTCTCGGCAAGCCTCAGCTGGATTGACCCGGCCACAGATGTATCCTGGGCTGGCGAACTGCTGCCAATCCTGGGCAGCGGTCCGATTGCTCCGCTCTGGGTGTCGCTGGCTGTGGCCGATTGGGGCGTCAAAATCAGCTTGGCTCTGCTAGCGCTGATCCCGTTTCGCCTGATCGTCGGGCATCTGCTACGCGGCGAAACCAAAGCCCACTAGTCCTGGGAATTTTTTATTTTGACAAAGCGCCAGACTGTGCCACCTTCTGTCTCAACGGAAACAGATAGAAAAGGAGGTGATCCAGTGTCTAGAAAGGTATTGGAGCAAGGCGCAGCAACAACCGGAGCGGCCCGCCTCTGAGGCAGCCCTCCAAGGCAGTGGTCACCCGGCTGGGACATGTCCCTAACCTGCCTTTGCTCTTACAGACTTTCGAAGGGGCCGCTTGGAAAACGAGCGGCCCTTTTTGCATCTTTCGCGCCCCTCGCCCGCCCCCTCACCCGCTGTCATCAGATGCGTGATCACAACGACCCTTGGAGCCAGATCGCCTGGACAGTATGCTGACCCCATGTTGCGGATTTCAGATGATATCATCCTGCAGGACTGGGAAATGACCGAGAGCTTCATCAGAGCCTCGGGCCCCGGTGGGCAGAATGTGAACAAGGTGGCCACAGCCGTCGAACTACGCTTCGAAGCGGCGCGATCCCCAGGGCTGACACCTGCGGTCAAGGCCCGGCTGAAACGCCTCGCCGGTCGTCGCTGGACCAAAGAAGGCGCCATCATCCTGTCCTGTGATGAAACGCGCTCACAGACCCGCAACCGGGATATCATCCGCGACCGGCTGGCAGAGTTGATCCGCAAAGCGCTGGTCGCACCCAAGCGCCGGATCGCCACCAAACCAACGCGCGGATCCGTGCGTCGACGGTTGGACGCCAAACGCCAACGCAGCGATCTGAAATCGACCCGCGGGAAAATCGACCTCGACTAGCGCGCTGGTTGCGCTGCCCTCCAATCCCGGCCAAGCTGCGACAAAGCCAAGGGAGGAGACCAGCCATGCGTCTGGAGGGAAAGCGCGCCATCGTCACCGGCGGGGCGTCGGGGTTTGGGGCCGGGATTGTCGATAAATTTCTGCAGGAAGGGGCTCAGGTGATGATCGCGGACATCAACCAGGACGGCGCCCAATCCGCCGCTGCCACTGCCTGCGCCAGCTATGGCGCCGACCGCGCACTGGCCCAGACCGTCGATGTATCTAATCGCAGGTCTGTTTCAACCATGGCAGACGCAGCCATGGACCACTTCGGTCAGGTCGACATTCTGGTGAACAATGCAGGCGTCACCCACAGCCCCACCCCGCTGGAGCAGGTCAGCGAAGACGACTTCGACCGGGTTTTTGCGGTCAATATGAAATCGGTCTACCTGACGGCTCAGGCGCTGGTGCCTGCGATGAAATCGCGCAAATCCGGCGTCATCCTCAATGTGGCCTCCACCGCAGGGGTGTCACCGCGCCCCAACCTCAATTGGTACAACGCCTCCAAAGGCTGGATGATCACGGCCACACGCACCATGGCCGTCGAACTTGCCCCCTGCGGCATTCGCGTCAATGCGCTGAACCCCGTTGCCGGAGAAACCCCGCTTCTGAAAAGCTTCATGGGCGAAGACACACCCGAAATGCGGGCCAAATTCCTCTCCACCATTCCCATCGGCCGGTTTTCAACCCCACAGGACATGGGCAATGCGGCCTGCTACCTCTGCTCGGACGAAGCCAGCATGGTCACAGGCGTCGCCCTCGAAGTCGACGGTGGCCGCTGTATCTGACGACACAGGCACGCACCCTTTGTCATCTTTCCCCAAATACTCCCGCCGGAGGCCGCGCGCCCTGGCGCGCTCATCAAAAAGGACAGCTGCCATGACCCCCGGTCGCAAGAATCTGATCACGGATGTCGCTAGTCTGAGGGTCGGCAATGCCCAGGACCAAAACCTGAAATCCGGCACCACTGTGCTGACCGCAGATCGCCCATTTACCGCGGCCGTTCATGTCATGGGCGGGGCACCGGGCACTCGGGAAACGGACCTGCTGGCGCCAGACAAATCTGTGACGCAGGTGGATGCTCTGGTGCTGTCGGGTGGATCAGCCTTCGGGTTGGACGCCTGCTCCGGCGTGGTTGCGGGCCTGCGGGATGCGGGCCGCGGGTTCGCCGTGGGCCCTGCGCGTGTGCCGATCGTGCCCGGGGCCATCCTGTTTGATCTGCTGAATGGCGGCGACAAAGCCTGGCGTGAAAATCCCTATGCCGCCTTGGGCCGCAGCGCCCTGGAAGAGGCCTCAGACCAATTCGATCTCGGCACTGTGGGGGCAGGCACAGGCGCGCTGGCCGCACGCGTCAAGGGCGGGCTTGGATCGGCCTCTTTTGTGCTCCCCAGCGGGGTGACCGTCGGCGCGCTGGTGGCAGCAAATCCTCTTGGTTCTGTCACAACACCAGGAGATCGCCATTTTTGGGCTGCACCTTTTGAGATCGGAAATGAATTTGGCGGTCTGGGGGCAGATCCCCGCAGCGGCTTTGCCACCCCCGAACCCAGCTTGAAAATCGCTGCCATGTTGGACTTGGCCGCAGCTTCGACGTTACCGGCAGAAGGCAGCAATACAACCATCGCCATCGTCGCCACTGATGCACCCTTGACCAAATCGCAGTGTCAGCGCCTGGCAATTGCCGCCCATGACGGCATTGCCCGCGCGATTGTGCCTGCCCATTCTCCCGGCGATGGAGATCTTGTCTTTGCGCTCAGCACCGCGGATGAAGCGCAGGAACAAGAACAAAACGATCTGCAGATGGATCTGGGAGAGCTGTGCCATGCCGCCGCGCTCAGCCTCAGCCGCGCGATTGCCCGCTCTGTCGCTCTGGCAACACCGGAACCAGGTGATCTCTTGCCCTGCTGGCAGGAGCAGAACGCCAAAACGCCCTGACCACATTTCGCGCCAAGGTCAAAGCCCAGCAGAGCCGCCCAATGACCAATTGATGCGGCAAGACGCGCATTTGACTCCTCGGCGAGCACAGCGCCAAGTGCGCAGACAGCAACACAACCGGAGCGCGCCGACATGAAGCTTGGTCCCATCATTGCAACCCTCAGCCTGCTGAGTACACCGGTCTTCGCCGCTGGGGATGCGGCCAAAGGCGAGCAGGGGTTCGCCAAATGCAAAGCCTGCCACAGAATCGTTTCCGATGAGGGCGAGGTGATCGTCAAAGGGGGCAGAACCGGGCCGAACCTCTGGGGTATTGCCGGACGCCCTGCCGCCTCGGCAGAGGACTATCGCTATGGTCAGGGGCTGAAGGATGCCAAGGCCAAGGGGCTGATCTGGACCGCAGAGCATTTTGCTGCGTTCACCACAGATCCACGTGGCTTTCTGCGCGTCTTTCTCGATGACGAGAAGGCAAAATCGAAAATGGCCTTTCGCCTAAAAAACGGCGCAGACGACATTTTTTCCTTCCTGGCACAACACGGTCCAGATGACGTTGATGTCGCAGGGGATGGCCCCACAACTGATTGATCTTGAACCCAGGTTTCAACTGAACCCGCCAAAACGAGCGTTGCGCGGCGTTTCGTGCAATTGCAATCAGGCAAGGTGAGGGCTATCTCACCGGTCTGCAGGGGCGGCGGACACCCTCGTCCCTGCAACGGCAGTACCGCGGCATGTCACCCACTATTGGGTCAAGACGCCGCCTGCGACCCGGACGACACAGCGCAACTTTCTCCTTTGACGAGGGACCAAGATGGACAATATGATCCCCGCCTGGGTCGATGGCACGTTGACCCCCGTCGACAAAATGGCGGTCCACGAACAGGGCCTGAAACACAAAGCTGTCTCTGTTTTTGTGGTGAAGGGCAGCGATATCCTGATGCAACGCCGGGCGCTCAGCAAATATCACACCCCTGGGCAATGGGCGAACACCTGCTGCACTCATCCCCATTGGCAAGAGGACGCCGCCCGCTGCGCCGTCCGCCGTATGAACGAGGAATTGGGGATCACCGGGCTCTATCCGGAGTTTCGCCAAACGCTTGAATATCGCGCCGAGGTCGGCAATGGGCTGGTGGAACATGAGGTGGTGGATGTCTTTCTGGCCCATGCCCATCGCGATCTGGAGCTGTCACCAAATCCTGACGAGGTGATGGAAACACGCTGGGTCAATTATCACGATCTCCTCGCCGAAGTGCATCGCCATCCAAGCCGCTTCACCCCGTGGGTCAAAATTTATCTTGATCGCTATGCCGATGTGATCTTTGGCCCCGCACTTTGCCTGAACAGCGCCTGATACCGTGATCCGCTGATCATCTGGCTGCCCTGACTGTCTGACCACCTGTTCCGCGCGGCCAAGCGCGGTTGCAGCCAATCCGCCCGCCACCCTTGCCCCGCCAAGGCCCACGTGGTTCTTTGGTGTGGCGACAACAGGCAAGGGGCCATGCGATGACTGTCCTGATTTCCGGCGCCGGCATTGCCGGTCTGACCCTTGGGCTGACGTTGCAGGAACTCGGCATCCCCTTTCACATCTTTGAAAGCACGAAGACCCTGAAACCAATGGGTGTGGGCATCAACCTGCAGCCCAACGCTGTGCGTGAACTCTTCGACCTCGGGCTGGAGGCGCCGCTGTCGGCCATTGGCGTGCGGACCCGGCAGTTGGGGTTCTACTCCAAACGCGGCCATACGATCTGGGAGGAACCGCGTGGACAGGCCGCAGGCTACCATTGGCCACAATTCTCGGTTCACCGCGGCGCCCTACAAATGATGCTCTATCACGCACTGCTGGAGCGCGCCGGACCCTCGGTCATCACCACCGGCGCGCGCGCTGTTGGGTATGTTCATGAAGAGCAGGGCGTTGCCCTTCGGCTCGAGGATGGCAGCACCCATCTGGGACGTCTCTTGATTGGGGCCAACGGTATTCATTCGGCCATCCGCGCCCAGATGTACCCAGAGGAAGGAGCCCCGATCTGGAACGGTCGCACCCTGTGGCGCGCAACCACACGTGCACCGGTTTTCCACGGCGGCGCGGCCATGGCGATGATCGGCCATGACCACCTGCGCCTTGTGGCCTATCCGATCAGCCAACCCGATGCCGACGGGCAGGCAACCATCAACTGGATCGCTGAAAAGCAGATCCATCAAACGGCGGCTCAGGCAGGTGCCAACTGGAGCCGCGCCGCAGAGGCAAATGATATCCTGCCGGATTTCGCCAGTTGGACATTCGACTGGCTGGATGTGCCCGCGCTGATCCGCGGGGCCGAGGTCATCTATGACTACCCGATGGTGGATCGAGACCCGTTGCCGACATGGCAGGACGGCGCTGTCTCTCTGATGGGCGACGCTGCCCATCCCACCTATCCCGTTGGCTCCAACGGGGCGAGCCAAGCCATCGTGGATGCCCGCATCATCGGGGCGCAGATGCTACGCCATGGTATCACGTCGACAGCGCTCAGCGCCTATGAGGCAGAGGTGCGGCCCACCACCACCGCTGTGGCACAGGCCAACCGTGCAGGGGGTGGACCCGATGGCATCCTGCAGCAGGTCGAGGATCTTTGCGGTGGGGAATTCACCGACATCAACACCGTGATCCCGCATGAGGATTTGGCCAACCACGCTGCAAAATACAAATCCATCGCAGGCTTCTCCATCGAAGCACTCAACGCGCGTCCCAAAACACTCCCACCAGGTGCAAGGATCGGCTGAACCCGTACAGGCGCACAGAAAAACGCCGCGCAATGCGCGGCGCCACCCCCAACTGTGGGGGTCTTTCTTTGAAAGGGCGCAAACAGGCGGGAGATCCTGCCGCCTGCAATGGCCACCCGCAATGGCCGCCCGCAATGAGGTGTTACACCCCAATCACCGCCTCAACCGCGCGTTTCCAACGTGCATAGGCCGCTTGCCGGGTGTCCGCGTCCATCTCTGGCGTGAATTGGCGTTCCAACGCCCAGGTCGCGGCAAAGCCCGGCTGATCCGGATAGAGACCTGCCCGCATGCCAGCCAACCACGCAGCGCCCAGCGCCGTGGTCTCCTGCATCACCGGCCGATCAACCGCAGCCCCCAGCAGATCTGCCAGACTTTGCATGGTCCAATCGCTTGCGCTCATGCCGCCGTCCACCCGCAGCGTCACCTGGGTGTCCCCCTCCCAATCTGCCCGCATCGCCTCCCACAGATCACAGGTCTGATAGGCCACCGATTGCAACGCCGCGCGGGCGAACTCCGCAGGGCCAGAACTGCGCGTCAGGCCAAACATCCCACCACGACAATCCGGCTTCCAATAGGGCGCGCCCAAGCCTGTGAACGCAGGCACCAAAATCACATCCTGTCCCGGATCTGCACTGGCAGCCAATGCGCCCGTTTCCGCCGCCGATTCGATAACCCCCAGACCATCGCGCAGCCATTGCACAGCCGCCCCTGCGATAAAGATCGAACCTTCCAACGCATAGGTGGGCGTGCCGTCCAGCTGATAGGCAATGGTCGTCAGCATCCGGTTTTTCGACACCACCGGCGTGTCACCGGTATTAAGCAGAGCAAAACACCCGGTGCCATAGGTGGATTTCATCATGCCAGGTTCGAAACAAGCCTGCCCGATCGTTGCCGCCTGCTGATCGCCCGCCACGCCGAGGATGGCGATGGCACCGCCGAGAAACTCCGGCTTTGTGGTGCCAAAATCTGCAGCACAGTCCTGAACCTCCGGCAGCATCGCACGCGGAACGTCAAGCAAACCACAGATCTCACTGCTCCAGCGGCCCTTGCGAATGTCATACATCAGGGTCCGCGCTGCATTGGTCGCATCGGTCACATGGGAGTCACCCCCCGTAAGCCGCCAGATCAGGAAGCTATCAACGGTTCCAAACAGCAGATCCCCCGCTGCGGCGCGTGCCCGAGCATCCGGCACCGTGTCCAAGATCCATTTCAGCTTGGTGCCAGAAAAATAGGGGTCCAACAGCAGACCGGTTTTCTGGCGCACAGTGTCCTCATGGCCCGCAGCCCTCAACTCTTCGCAGATGGCACTGGTGCGACGGTCCTGCCAGACAATCGCGTTATGGATCGGCGCACCGGTGTGTCGGTCCCAGACAACGGTGCTTTCGCGCTGGTTGGTGATACCAATACCGGCAATCTCTGCCGCACTGACACCTTGCTCTGCCATTGCCTTGCGGCAAACCTCCAGCGTCGAGGTCCAGAGATCCTCTGGATCATGCTCGACCCAACCGGCCTGCGGGAAATGCTGGGTGAACTCCTGCTGCGCTGTCCGCACCGCCTGCATCTTTTCATCAAACAGGATTGCGCGGGTCGAGGTCGTGCCCTGATCGATCGCCAGAATATATCTCATCAATGCCCCTCCCTGGGTCGTGTCGGAGCAGAGATTAGACCTAAAAGCGGTATCGCTACCAGCCCTTACTAATCAATTAGTTCGCTTGTCTCGGTCGGGTGTGGATCCACCGCGATGTTGTCGATCAACCGGATCCCATCCAGCCAGGCGGCCACCAACAGGCGGGCCGGGCGGTCCAGCCGCTCCATAGGCTGCAAGCTGTCCGCACACCGCAGATCCAAATACTCTGGCGCATCAAACCCCGCCGCCAGCAAACGCGCCTTGGCATCGGGCAGCAGTGCCGCATAGTCCGCCCCGGCAATGAGCTGATCGGCCAAATTCCGCAACACGGGATAAAGCTGACCCGCCTTGCCCAGCGCCTCCGGCGACAGGCGCAGATTGCGCGATGACATCGCCAAGCCCGACGGTTCGCGCACAGTGGCGCAGCCCCGCACCGCAATCGGGATATCCAGATCGCGCGCCATTCGGCTCACCACCATCAACTGCTGATAGTCCTTTTCGCCAAAAAACGCTTCGTCCGCGCCGCACTGCAGGAACAGTTTGGCCACCACAGTGGCCACACCGTCAAAATGGCCTGGGCGGAATTCGCCTTCCATCACATCGGTCAACCCGGCGACTGATACGGTTGTGGCGTAGCCCTCCGGGTAAATCTGATCCGGATCCGGCACATAAATGGCATCCACTCCAAAAGGCGCCAGCTTTGCCGCATCGTCCAATTCAGTGCGCGGGTATTTTGCCAGATCTTCGGCGTTGTTGAATTGCTTGGGATTGACAAAAATCGTGACGATCACCCGATCACAACGCGCCTTGGCGGCCGCGACCAGCGACAGATGCCCATCGTGCAGCGCCCCCATGGTGGGCACGAGGCCAATCCGCGCGCCGTCTCGACGCCAGGTAGCATGCAGCGCACGCAAGTCGCTCAGGCGGCGCAGAATAGGTGCAGTCATGTTGGTTCAGTCCTTTTGCGAGGCCGCGCTGCGCGCCGCGGTCTTCGCGGCGGGGGCCGTATCGGCAAACACATGTTCGGGCGCGGGAAAGCTCCGCGCGCGCACCTCGGCTGCATACTCGGAAATGGCCGCCTCTGCCAAGGGACCAAGATCGGTATAGCGTTTCACGAACTTCGGCTTGAACGCGGTGAAGAACCCCAACATGTCATCCACCACCAGGATCTGGCCGTCACACCCGGCGCTGGCGCCAATGCCAATGGTCGGGATTGCGACCTCTGCAGTGATCCGGTCAGCCAGCCCCTGCGGCACCTTCTCCAGCACCACGGAAAACGCCCCTGCCTCTGCCACCGCCTGGGCATCTGCCAAAACAGCCTCGGCCTGATCGTCACGGCCTTGCACCTTGTAACCACCAAGCGTGTTGATCGATTGAGGCGTCAGTCCGATATGCGCCATCACCGGAATGCCGCGCTTCACGAGAAAGCGGATGGTTTCCGCCATCTCAACACCGCCCTCCAGCTTCACCGCACCCGCGCCGGTCTCTGCCATCAGCCGGGCCGCATTGCGAAACGCCTGCGCGGGGCCTTCTTCATAGCTGGCAAAGGGCATATCAATGACCAGCATCGCCTGGTTCAACCCGCGCGCGACAGCCTGCCCATGGAGGATCATCATCTCCATCGTGACACCCAAGGTCGACGTCAGCCCATGCAACACCATGCCAACGCTGTCCCCGACCAGCACAAAATCACAATGCGGATCCATCAACTTCGCCATCGGCGTGGTATAGGCGGTCAGGCTCACCAATGGCGTTCCGCCTTTCCGCGCACGCAAATCTTCGGCGTTTGGGGCGGTCTTTCGGGCTGTGGCGCTCATTTCGACGTCCTTTCGTTCGAATAGCGAACGGCTAGCAATTTCCGGGCCCTGCTTCTAGAGGGCGAAAATACCTACAAGCCTTGATTACCCGAGGGAAAACCGGAACACTTTCCCGCAATGGGCGGATGACACCGTCCGCTTGCAGCCCAGACCTGCACCGACCAGGGAGAATTCAAAATGACCAGACCGTCTTTTCTGCTCGCCGCTGGCACCTCATTGGCTCTGATGGCCAGTGCCGCAACCGCGCGTGACACCTTAACCGTAGCCCTGCAGCTGGAGCCACCGCATCTGGATCCCACCAGCGCCGCCGCCGGAGCCATTGACCAGGTGCTGTATGCCAACGTCTTCGAGGGGCTGACCCGGTTCACCAGCGATGGATCGGTTGTGCCCGGTCTCGCCCAAAGCTGGCAGATCTCGGAGGATGGACTGACCTATACCTTCACCCTGCAGGATGGCGTGACCTTTCATGACGGCACCACCATGGACGCCGAAGATGTGAAATTCAGCCTGGATCGCGCCCGCGCCGAAGACAGCACAAACGCACAGAAGGCCCTGTTTGCAGATATCGCAAGTGTGGATGTGGTTGATCCGCTGACCGTGACGCTCACGCTCGCGCAGCCCAACGGCAACCTGCTGTTCAACCTGGCGTGGGGGGATGCTGTGATCGTCGCCCCGGAGAGCATTGATACGATCAAGACTGCCCCAATCGGCACTGGTGCCTTCACCTTCACCAATTGGGTGCAGGGCGACCGTATCGATCTGACCCGCAACCCGGACTATTGGGGCGCGGCCCCGGCACTCAGCGGGGCAACCTTCAAGTTCATCTCTGATCCGACAGCCGCTTTTGCAGCGATGATGGCCGAAGATATCGATGCTTTCTCTGGCTTCCCAGCGCCCGAAAACCTGCCCCAGTTCGAGGCAGATCCCCGCTTTCAGGTCCTCGTCGGTTCAACCGAAGGGGAGACCATCCTGTCGATCAACAACAAACAAGCCCCCTTCGACAATCCCAAGGTCCGCGCCGCAGTGGCCCACGCGATTGACCGTCAGGCCATCATTGATGGCGCGATGTTTGGCTACGGCACACCAATCGGCAGCCATTTTGCCCCGCATAATCCCGCCTATGTCGACCTGACCGGCACCAGCGCCCATGACCCGGACAAGGCCCGCGCCTTGCTGGCAGAGGCAGGCTTGCCTGATGGCTTCGCCACCACGCTGCATCTGCCACCGCCCTCTTATGCCCGCCGCGGTGGGGAGATCATCGCAGCCCAATTGGCCGAAGTGGGCATCACCGCAGAGATCATCAATGTGGAATGGGCCCAGTGGCTGGAAACAGTATTCAGGGGCAAGACCTTCGGGCTCTCCATCGTCAGCCACACGGAACCGATGGACATCGGCATCTATGCCCGTCCCGATTACTACTTCCAGTATGACAACCCTGCCTTTCAGGATCTGATGGCCGAGCTGACCCGCACCACCGATCCACAGGCCCGCACCCGGATGATGCAACAGGCACAGGAAATGATTGCCGCCGACCATGTGAACGGCTTCCTGTTCCAGCTCGCCGCGCTGAGCGTGGCCAGGGCGGATTTGCAGGGCCTGTGGGCCAACTCTCCCACACAGGCCACCGACCTGACAGCGGTCAGCTGGGCCAACTAGGCCGAAATACCTGTATTAGAGCCGAAAGCAGCGCCCAACCCGGGCGTTGCTATCCAGCCCCCATCATCCATCCAAGCCACGTCGGCGGCGCAGTATGGCAACCGACTCGCAGATCTGATCGCGCAGCGGGCCGGGGCGCGGATCATCACGCAATGTGGTGAACCAATGCTCTGGCGGGTTGCGCCCCAAACGATGTCCTTTGAACTCAAGCGCCCGCAACACCGCCTCCGCCTCAAGGGGCAGCCGGTCCGGGATCTCCTGCTCATTGAGGGTCGCCCAAACCCCAGTCCACAAGCGACCAACCGACCAGGGATTGTAGCCGCCACCCCCCAACACAAGATAGCGCGGCGCCAATGAACGCAGCGCAGACACCACCGCCCAATGAGCGTTGTTTGACAGGTCTAGATGGGCCAGCGGATCTTCGGTCACCGCATCCGCACCACATTGCAGGACCACCGCATCCGGCGCGAAATCCGCCACCGCAGGCAGGATCAACTCTTCCAGGATGTAGGCCATTTCGCTGTCATTGAAGCCACGCGGCACCGGCAGGTTCAGCGCGCTGCCCCCAGCGTCATCTGTCAGTGTCCCGGTCTTGGGCCAGAGATTTTCCTCATGGGTCGAAATCATCAGCACGTCGGGATCCCCGGCAAAGCCATGCTCCACCCCATCGGCGTGATGTGCATCAATATCGACGTAGGCAATCCGCTGCGCGCCGTGATGGCGCAGGGACAGCATCGCAAGCACAGGATCATTGAGATAGCAAAACCCATTGGCACGATCCGGCATCCCGTGATGGGTGCCACCAGCCGGGTTGTAGATCACGCCCCCATCCGCCAACAGCTCTCCCGAGAGGATAGAGCCGCCCGCTGCCGTCGCAGGCCTGCGAAAGATCTCGGGGAACACTGGGTTCGAAATTGTCCCGATATTGAACCGCGCCTTGACCTCTTCGCTGACCTCCTGCGCCGCCTCAGCCGCCTGCAAAGCGGCGATATAGTCAGGGCTGTGCCAGCTGTGCAACGCGGAGGGTTTTGCCCGGGGCGAGTTGCGATACTGCTCCGTCGGCAGCCAGCCCAGCGCCCGCGACAGATCCATCACCGTGGACACCCGCGGCACCCGCAAGGGATGGCTGCGACCATAGCTGGAGCCGCGATAGATCTCTGATCCGACAAACATCGGCACGGCACCAAGGCGACTGTCAGGCGATGGATCATCCAGGCCTGCGCGCACAGGCACTGCTGGTTCGGGGCTGGCCGTCAACGGACGACTGGCGTTTGGGGGCATATCTGTCATGCGCCCAGAACTAGCCCAGTTCGACCCCATGCCAATCCACCAAATCGCGGCAAGCCGCCAAATTATCTGCTGCGCGATAGTCGCACATCTTCGCCCATAGGGTACTGTAGGCCCCTGTGGAACCAAAACAATTTTGGATTTTGCCCCTTTGCGGCCTGCGCAGGCTCTGGACCGGATCGCAACGGCCCCCTAACCTGCCGGTGATGGGACGCTATTTCGCCAAACGCCTGCTGTCGTTGTTCGTCAGCCTGCTGGTTGCCTCGTGGGTGATCTTTTTTGTGGTCGAAATCGCCCCCGGCGATCCTGCGTCCTTCATGCTGGGGATCAACGCCCAACCCGACACAATCGCAGCTTTGCGCAGCGAACTGGGCCTGGATCAGAGCAAACTCGCCCGCTACATCAGTTGGGTTGGCGGCATGCTGACAGGTGATTTCGGCACCTCCTATACCTACCGCACCCCGGTGGCGCAGATGGTGGCAGATCGGCTCTGGGTATCGCTGCCACTGGCTCTGTTTGCCCTGATCCTGTCGACACTGATTGCGCTGCCCGCAGGGATTTTCGCAGCCTCCCATCCCGGCAAATCCGGCGATATCGCGGTCATGAGCGCAACCCAGCTGGGCATTGCTGTCCCGAATTTCTGGTTTGCCATGATGCTGGTTCTGATCTTTGCCATCAACCTGCGCTGGTTCAGTGCCGGTGGCTTTGCGGGTTGGGACGCCGGAGCCTGGGCTGCACTTCGCTCGCTCACCCTGCCCGCGATTGCCCTGGCTCTGCCCCAGGCCGCCATTCTTGCTCGTGTCATGCGATCCGCTCTTCTGGATATTCTGGGCGAAGATTTCATCCGCACCGCTCGTGCCAAAGGGCTCAGCCAACGGCAGGTCCTGTGGCGCCACGGTTTGCGCAATGCACTGATCCCGGTGCTCACGATCATCGGGTTGCAGTTTTCCTTCCTGCTGGCGGGGGCGATCATCATCGAACAGGTCTTTTACCTGCCAGGGTTGGGCCGACTGGTGTTTCAGGCAATTTCCGCCCGTGATCTGATTGTCGTGGAAAGCGTGGTGATGCTGCTGGTGTTTGCAGTGATCCTGGTCAATTTCCTCGTTGATCTGACCTACGCACTGGTCGACCCGAGACTGCGGGGCACCCGATGACACTGCCCCGTCCAGCCATCACACCAGCCCCGAACAACGGAGACGGACGATGAGCCGCAGCCTTGTCCTTGGCGGGGTGCTGACCGGATTGGTGCTGATGATGGCTGCGCTGTCATTTGTTTGGACGCCGTTTGACCATACCGCGATGAACATCCCCACCAAACTACAGGCCCCAGGTGCGGAGCATTGGCTCGGCAGCGATCATTTTGGCCGCGACATCCTGTCAATGATCATGGTGGGCGCGCGCACCTCTATTGCGGTGGCGCTGGTGGCCGTTGGCATCGGCATGGGGATCGGCGTGCCTCTTGGTCTGGCGGCCGCGGCCAAGCGTGGTTCCTGGCTGGACGAGGTCATCATGCGCGCCAATGATCTGGTCTTCGCCTTCCCGTCTCTGGTGATCGCGATCCTGATCACCGCTATCCTTGGCGCGGGCGCAATCAACGCCATCCTCGCCATTGGCATTTTCAACATCCCCGTTTTTGCCCGTGTCACCCGTGGCGCGGCGCTGTCGCTCTGGCAGCGCGATTTCATCCTGGCCGCCCGCGTCGCTGGGAAAGGCCGTGCCAGAATTTCGGTTGAACATATCCTGCCGAATGTCGCCAACCTCCTGATCGTACAAGGTACCATCCAGTTTTCGCTGGGCATTCTGGCCGAAGCCGGGCTCAGCTATGTGGGCCTGGGTGCACAACCTCCGGTGCCAAGCTGGGGGCGGATGCTGGCGGATGCGCAGACCATGGTCAGCCTGGCCCCGCATCTGGCCCTGGTGCCCGGCAGCGCCATCATCGTGACGGTTCTGGGGCTCAACCTGCTTGGCGATGGGCTGCGCGACTGGCTGGACCCAAAACTACAGCGGGGCCGCACATGACATTGTTGGACATCACCAACCTATCGCTGTCCATTGGCGCCTTTCCCATCCTGCGTGATGTGTCTCTTTCGGTGCAGACTGGCGAAATCCTTGCCATCACGGGCGAAAGCGGATCAGGCAAATCACTGACGGCCCTGGCCATCCTGCGCCTTTTGCCCCGCTGCACGCAGGTGACGGGCCACCTTCACTTTGAAGACCAGGACCTGCTGGCGATGAGCGAAGCGCAGATGTGTGATCTGCGCGGCGGCCAAATCGGCATGGTATTTCAAGAACCGATGACAGCGCTGAACCCGGTGCAGACCATCGGGGCACAAGTGATGGAGACCCTGCAGCAGCACAGCACCCTCAGCCGCGCCGAGGCCCGCGAGGAAGCCCGCCGCCTGCTGACACGGGTTGGTCTGCCGCCCGACCGCTTTCCGCTCAGCCGCTATCCGCATGAACTGTCGGGCGGGCAGCGCCAACGGGTGGTGATCGCCATGGCCATCGCCATGCGGCCCAAGCTGCTGATCGCCGATGAACCCACAACTGCATTGGATGTCACAACACAGGCTCAGATCCTCGATCTGCTGCGCGATCTGGTCCACGACTATGGCATGGGCATGATCATCATCACCCATGACCTGGCCGTGGTTGCAGATCTGGCCGATCGGATCGTTGTCATGCGCAAAGGCGAAGTGGTGGAAACCGGCAGCACGCCACAGCTGCTGGCCGCCCGCAGGCATCCCTACACCGAACGGCTCTTTGCTGCGTCCAAACACCGCCCGACCCTCCCGGCACGACCACCGGCAAATCCCGCCCAGCCCCCGTTGCTGGAACTGCGCAACGTGGTGAAAGACCACCCACTGCCGCGCCGCCATCTGTTGGCACGGGCAGAGCATCTGCGCGCAGTCGATCACGTCAGCTTCACCCTGCACCCCGGTGAACGGCTGGGATTGGTCGGGGAGTCCGGCTGCGGGAAATCGACCCTAACACGGGCTATTTTGGGGCTTGAACCCTGCCAAGGTGGAGAGATCCTGCTGCATGGCACGCCGATTGATCCCACCGGGCTGACAGCGCAGCAGCGGCGCAAAATGCAGGTGGTGTTTCAAGATCCCTTCGGCAGTTTCAACCCCCGCCATCAGGTGGCCCGGCTGATCACCGAACCCTTCCACAGCGTCACAGATGCCCCCGTGGGCCAGGAACGCAGCGATCTGGTGGCTGAAACGCTACGCGCTGTCGGTCTTACGCCAGAGGATGCCCATCGCTACATCCATCAGTTCTCTGGCGGGCAACGTCAGCGGATTGCCATCGCCCGCGCGCTGATCACCCGGCCAGACCTGATCCTCTTTGATGAGGCTGTTTCAGCACTGGATGTTTCGGTGCGGGCACAGATCCTCGATCTGCTGGCAGAACTCTGCACGGCCTATGGGCTCAGCTACCTGTTCATCAGCCATGATCTCCATGTGGTGCGCAGCATGACCGACCGCTGTCTGGTGATGCAATCCGGCCGGATCGTGGAACAGGGCCTGACCGAAGATCTGTTCGCCGATCCGCAACATCCATACACGCAACGACTGATCGCCGCCGCACCGGTGCTGCCCGATCTGCAAACGGGGGCAGCATGAGCTTTCGACTGACATTGATCCTGCCGCGGGAACGCGCCCGCCTCGCCACGGCGCTGACACGGTATTTCTCTGAAATCGCGCCAACACTGCGGATTGATCCAAGCGAACGTGCAGGCCAGATGCTGCACCGCAAAGATGTGACCGCGTTCTGGATCCGGCAGGGCGATGACCACATCGGCTTTGCGATTGTGCTTAACCTGCCCGATGACCGACGGGAGTTGTCGGAGTTCTACATCGATCCAACCTATCGCAGGCAAGGCCTGGGTCATGCGGCGGCCAGCCTGATCTTTGATGAATTTCCTGGTTATTGGCGCATGGGCATATCTGCGGGATCACCCAATGCGGTTGCATTCTGGGGCACCTGCCTGAGCGCGCTGAAGGGCGTGGAACAGCTGCGCGATGGCGCGCCTTTCACAGAGCATCAGATCAAGAGTTACAGCTTTTTCATCGCAGGAGCCCAGAATGACTGACGCCGCACCGCTTTGGTTTGATCCGGAACTCTGCCTGATCAGCGGGCAGTGGCAACCCGCGACAGATGGCGCAACGCTCGAACTGACCGACCCCTCCAACGGCCGCAGCCTGTGCCGGATCAGCCGGGGTACGGGCGCCGACATCGATGCCGCTGTTGCCGCCGCGCGCGATAGCCTGCAGGGCAGTTGGGGTGCATTGACCGCAACCGAACGGGGCCGCCTGCTGAGCCGGATGGGTCAACTGGTTCTGGAACGCGTCGATACACTGGCAGAGCTGGAGGCCCGGGACGTTGGCAAACCCCTGACACAGGCGCGCGCGGATGCGGTGGCACTGGCCCGTTATCTGGAATTCTACGGTGGCGCCGCAGACAAGGTCCATGGGGACACCCTGCCCTATCAAGCTGGCTACACCGTCTATACGCTGCGCGAACCTCATGGGGTGACCGGCCATATCGTGCCGTGGAACTATCCGATGCAAATCATCGGGCGATCGGTCGGAGCGGCCTTGGCCATGGGCAACGCCTGTGTTTTGAAACCCGCAGAAGAAGCCTGCCTGACGGCTCTGGCCTTTGCTCATATCGCAGTCGAGGCAGGTCTGCCCGATGGCGCGCTGAATGTGGTGCCTGGCCTTGGCGCAGAGGCCGGTGCCGCGCTGGCCTCCCATCCGGGTGTTGACCATATCTCTTTTACCGGTTCGGTGCGGACCGGGATGCTGGTGCAGCAGGCCGCTGGCGCCAATGTGGTGCCCGTCACGCTGGAGCTCGGCGGGAAATCTCCACAACTGGTGTTTGACGATGCCGATCTCACAGCTGCGCTTCCGTTCCTGGTGAATGCGGGGATCCAGAACGCAGGTCAAACCTGTTCGGCAGCCTCGCGCATTTTGGTTCAGCGTGGTGTCTATGATCAGGTCCGTGACGCCATGGCCGCCGCATATGACAAGCTAACAGTTGGGCCGGCGCTGGCGGATCTGCAACTGGGACCGCTGATTTCTGCCCGACAGAAACAGATCGTCGAGACATATCTGGCCAAAGGCGCTGACCTGCAAATCGCAGGCCAAGGCCATCTGAGCGAGACCGCAGAACAGACAGGCAGCTATGTCCGGCCAACGCTGTTTGCTGATGTGCCGCCTGACCATGTGCTGGCTCAGGAAGAGATCTTTGGCCCGGTGCAAGTGCTGATCCCCTTTGACACCGAAGACGAGGCGCTCACCATTGCCAATGCCACGGAGTATGGGCTGGTTGCGGGCGTCTGGACCCGCGATGGCGGGCGACAAATGCGGCTGGCAAAACGTCTGCGCGCCGGGCAGGTGTTTGTGAACAACTACGGGGCTGGCGGCGGAGTGGAATTGCCATTTGGCGGCGTCGGAAAATCTGGCCATGGCCGCGAAAAAGGGTTCGAAGCGCTCTATGGATTTTCGCAATTGAAAACCGTGGCAACCCACCACGGCTGATCATAGCCGCGCAGCAGATTGGGTCAGCATCTGTTACGCGTTGTTTCGCACGCGAAACATTGGGGCAGAGCTGCTGCCGCAACTTATGGAAGAATCTGCAAATCCCGCCCCAAAATCGGCGAAGTGTTTCTAAACTATGACCGCCTGGCTGGCCTGCGCGCCGACGCCAAAAACCCGTTTGTAGCGGTCGATTTCCGTCTCAGGTCCCATCGCTTTTTCCGGGTTGTCGGAGAGTTTCACCGTTGGCTTACCGTTGGCAGCCACTGCTTTGCACACCAGCGAAAAGGGCGCGAGCGCGTCATCTGGCACCAGACCGCGGAAGTCATTGGTCAACAGGGTGCCCCAGCCAAACGAGATCTTTGTGCGGCCCGAAAACTGCGCATGCAGCTCTTTGATCTTGGCAACATCCAGACCATCGGAAAAGATCACACGCTTCTGTTGCGGATCCTCACCGCGCGCCTGCCACCAGCGGATCGCGGTTTCCGCACCCTCCGCCGGATCGCCGCTGTCGATGCGAATACCGGTCCAGCCTGCCAGCCAATCCGGAGCCCGTTCCAGGAACCCTTCGGTGCCGTAGGTGTCCGGCAGAATAATCCGCAAGTTGCCATCATGTTCGTCATGCCAGTCAGACAGCACCTCATAGGGAGCTTGCGCCAACCCGGCGTCATCCTCCGCCAGTGCCGAGTAGACCATCGGCAACTCATGGGCGTTGGTGCCAATCGCCTCCACCTCGCGACGCATGGCGATCAGGCAGTTCGAGGTGCCGGTGAATTTGTCGCCAAGCCCCTCCTGCATGGCCTGCACGCACCAATCCTGCCAGAGAAACCCATGGCGACGGCGGGTGCCGAAATCCGCGATGCTGAGCCCGTCGATCTCCCGCAGGTGTTCGATTTTTTCCCAAACCCGGGTCATCGCGCGGGCATAGAGCACCTGCAGTTCAAACCGACCCATGCTGTTGATGACCGCACGGGAGCGCAGTTCCATCAGCACCGCCAGCGCCGGGATCTCCCACAGCATGACCTCTGGCCATTTGCCTTCAAAGGTCAGTTCGTACTGATCGCCCTTACGTTCCAGCTCATAGGGTGGCAGGCGCAATCCTTCGAACCATTCCATGAAATCGGGACGAAACATCTGGCGTTTGCCGTAGAAGGTATTGCCCCGCAACCATGTGCTTTCACCACGCGACAGCGACAGCGACCGGATATGATCAAGCTGCTCGCGCAGCTCTGCTTCGTCGATCAGATGCGCCAGCGGTATGTGCTTTGAACGGTTTATCAGCGAAAACCGCACCTCGGTGTCCGGCTTGTTGCGATACACCGACTGGCACATCAGGAGTTTGTAGAAATCCGTATCGATCAACGATCTGACAATCGGATCAATCTTCCACTTGTGGTTATAGACGCGGGTTGCAATGTCCACCGGCGGGCCTCATCCATGGCGTTTCAAGGGTTGATAAAACAGCACTGGCGCAGGGGCAAAGAAATTCCGTGTCAGGCCTGTTTCAGCACCTTTGGTGCGTAGCGGCGCAACGCCTGCAGAAGGTCGGAGCGGTTCACCGGTTTGCTGAGAAAATCGTCCATTCCCGCATCCAGGCAGGCCTCGCGGTCGGAGTCAAACGCATTGGCTGTCAGCGCGGTGATCACCGGTTGGCGCAGATCCATGGTGCGGATCTGTTCGGTGGCCTCCAGCCCGTTCATCACCGGCATCGACATATCCATCAAGATCACGTCTGGATCAAAGGAGCGCGCCATTTCCACAGCCTCTGCACCATCGACCGCGAATTCCAGTGTGATAGGCTCCTCCTGCAGGTATTTGCGCATCAACAGGCGGTTGATCTTATTGTCCTCGGCCACCAGGATACGCATGCCATCCAGTGTCGCGCTGTCATCTGCGGCGGCGGCAAAGCCAGCAGACACCACCTGTTCACTGTCAGAGCCAACCGCGTGGTTCATCCGCAAATGCACCGCGAAACAGGCCCCTTCTCCGAGGGTCGAGGTGACCGAGATATCGCCGCCCATCGCCTCACACAGGAGCCGCGCAATGGTCAGCCCCAAACCGGTGCCGCCAAACCGGCGGGTGATGGCGGCATCTGCCTGAGAAAACCGTTCAAAGATATGATCGAGTTTGTTGCGGGCGATCCCGATACCCGTGTCTGTCACGCTGAACTCAAGCCGCAGATGATCAGCGCTCTGCTGGGCGGAGACGGCAACCTTCACCCCGCCCTCATCGGTGAATTTCACTGCATTGCCAACAAGGTTCAACACCACCTGGCGCAGGCGTCGGTCATCCCCGTTGATCCGCTCGGGCACATCCTCTGCAACATCGAGCGCAAGGGAGATACCTTTCTCGCGGGCCTGTGGTTCAAACAGGTTCAGGGTTTGCTGAAAACAGCTGCGCAAATCGAAATCAACATTGCTGAGTTCGACCTGCCCGGCATCCATTTTGGAAAGATCCAGCACATCATTGATCAGCGACAACAATGTACGGGCGGACCCGAGAATGGTGTCGGCATAGAGTTTCTGCTCTTCGTCCAGATTGGTGCGTTCCAACATCTGGGCCATGCCAATCACCCCATTCATCGGGGTGCGGATTTCATGGCTCATGGTGGCGAGAAACTCGGACTTCACCCGCGCGCCCTCTTCGGCGGCGATCCGGGCGTCTTTCAACTGCTGTTCATAGCGTTTTGCCGCGGTCACATCGCGTTCCACCGCGATCACAGTTTCTACGGTGCCATCCTCGCGCAACATAGGAACCTGATTGGTTTCCAGCCAAAGAGTTTGCCCGTCCTTGCGGCGGTTGCAGATTTCCAGTCGAAATGGCTTACCGGTGGCGCGGCCCTGCTCCAACGCCCGTATCACCGTTTGGTCAGTGACATCCGCGTTCAACAGATCCCCGGGCTGCTGACCAATGGCTTCGGAATATTGATAGCCGGTGATCCGGGTAAACGCCTCATTGACCCAGGTGATCCGCCCGGTAGCATCCATCAGAAACACGCTGTCATTGGCGTTCTCGGCGACCACAGCCAGGCGTTCCGACTGCAACTGCTGCGCCTGCAGTTTGGCATTGGTCTGCTGCAGCTGTTTATGCTGCAACGCCACCGCCAACGTATTCTTGCGGGAGCGCTGGAAGCGGGAGTTGATGAAGCTGACAAAAAACACGGTGCTGACATAGAGCACCCCCAGACCGGCCAACTGGAAACCATGAAAAGTCTCCAGCTTCTGGATTTCCATACTGGTCGTCAGCACGGCCAAAACCGGCGCGGCGGCAAATATCAGAAGCCGCAGAATGCCAGCGGCCGGGTGATAAGGCAGGATCACCGCGGAATCGACCGCAGCACCGATCAGGATACCCATGGTGAACAAAGAGGTTTCATCCGCAAACTGCAGCTGCGAGTCCGGATTGCTCATGAACAGGGTGGGCGCGCAGGCCAGCACCGCCAGGGAAAACGCCTGCAGCCCGGCCGTTCCGGTGCTGACGGTCAGGACCCGCCGGATCGATCGGCCCCGCCGCAGTGATGACATCCGGGTGATATACAGGGTATCAAGCGTGTCGCCGAAAAACGCCAGCAGGAAGACCGCCACACCGACCTCAGGCGACAGCAAAACAGTGATCATCGCGGAGACAACAACAACGGTGAGCTGCCGATACAGGAAATACCGACGCCGACCCGCCGCATACCGCTTCAGCAGGCCACGCCGACTGTAGCGTCGATGATAGGTTTCAAGCGGGCCATCCCCAGCAAGATCAACCTGTTCAGTCACTATTTAACACCCTCGCAGACACCACTGTATAGTCGTATCACGAAGACCTTAACAACTCATCGCTGATCTGTCGGCACCAAATTGACCCCTGCCGCGATCATCTGATCCAAAGCGGCCTGCAGTGAACCATCCAGATCAATACCGCGGCAGGCCCGCAGATCCACTGTGACCTCATACCCCAGACGGGCAGCATCCAGGGCCGAGTATGCAACGCAGAAATCCGTTGCCAAACCAACCAATGTCAGCTTGGTCAGCCCACGGTCCTGCAGATAACCATGCAGCCCTGTTTGCGTCGTCTGGTCGTTTTCGAAGAAGGCGGAATAGCTGTCGATCTGCGGGCGGAAGCCTTTGCGCAGGATCAGATCACTTGTGGTCACCAGATCGCTGTGAAATGCTGCCCCTGCAGTGTCGATGATGCAGTGATCCGGCCAGAGCACCTGTGGCCCATAGGGCATGCCGATCACATCATAGGGTGCATGCCCCGGGTGGCTGGAGGCAAAAGAGCTGTGTCCCGAGGGATGCCAGTCCTGCGTTAGCACAACCGCATCAAACTGCGCCATCATGGCATTGATCGGCTGCACAACCGCATCGCCATCCGGCACCGCAAGCGCGCCACCGGGACAAAAGTCATTTTGCACATCAATTACGATCAAGGCCTGGGTCATCAAACTCTCCTGCGGTTTGTGCATCAGGGGTACGCCCCACATCTGTGTTCGTCAATTGCACTGTCGGATCTCGGCGGCAGACCCGCTTGCAGCGTCGCGGTCCGTTGGTGTAAGCCCCTCTTATGTATACGATTGCCGCACTCTACCATTTCACCCGTTTTGACGATCCTGCAACCATCAAGCCTGCGCTGCTGGAGCTGTGCACAGCAAATGACGTCAAAGGATCTTTGCTACTCGCAAGAGAGGGTATCAATGGCACTATCGCAGGTCCCCGAAGCGGGATCGATGCGGTGCTGGCGCATGTGCGCGCTTTGCCCGGCTGCGCTGATCTGGAGTGGAAAGAAGCGCGAAGCGATCATCCACCCTTTGGCCGCATGAAGGTTCGGCTGAAGAAAGAGATCGTCACCATGGGTCAACCGGATGTCGACCCGCGCGCCAGCGTTGGCCACTATGTAGAACCGGCAGAATGGAACGACCTGATCCGCAGCGACGACGTTGTGGTGATCGACACACGCAATGACTATGAAGTGGCGATCGGCACGTTCGAAGGCGCGATCGATCCGGAAACCGCAAGCTTCCGCGAGTTTCCCGCCTGGTGGGACGCCAACAAGGAGCGGTTCCACAACAAACGCGTGGCGATGTTCTGCACCGGTGGGATCCGCTGCGAGAAATCGACCAATTTCCTGATCGGCCAAGGGGTTGAGGATGTCTACCACCTGAAAGGCGGTATTCTGCGTTACCTCGAAGAGATGCCCGAGGAGAACAGCACCTGGCAGGGGGAGTGTTTCGTCTTCGACAACCGCGTCTCCGTCGGCCACGGTCTGGCAGAAGGCCCACATGAGCTGTGCAACGGGTGTCGGCGCCCAATCCTGCCGCAAGACAAGGCCAACCCCGCCTATGAGGCCGGCGTGTCCTGTCACCAATGTATCGAAACCACATCCGAAGCCGACAAAGCCCGATTCCGGGAGCGGCAGAAACAGATGAAATTGGCACGCGACCGCGGCGAGGATCACCTGGGCCACCTGCAACTCGGCTGACAGGTCCCGCCTGGAGTCCAGACAAGACCATGGTGCGTATCGGGTGAACCTAAAGGTTCAGAGCCCTCGCAATCACATGAATAAGCCGATCATGCACCGCTTTGCGATCTGCACCCTGTGGATCGGTGCAGATTGGATCATCGCGCTCCTCCTCAAGCAATGTGGCGGCACCGGGCTTGCAAGTCCCCAGAAAGGTGAAGTGATTTGCTTGTTTTCAAGACTTAACTGGAACTGCCCTCGTGTGACCGCCTTGCGTCCCGTTTCCTCTCGGCCGCGCTTTCAAACACCTTCCAAACACCCCCACTTACTTCCGTCGCGTTTCCAGTGCCGAAGTAAAAGACGGACAGCTGTATGCCGCTCACGAGGACGGAAGCCTGCTACCGTTTTATGAGCGATGATCTCGGTCGCTATCTGATCGGAAAGCGCCCGCGTTGGGGCGGGGCTTTCTAAACTCCCACAATGTTTCC
>NZ_JAJDWC010000051.1 GCF_022825805.1 Phaeobacter sp. | reverse complement strand
GAATACACGTCTTCGAACTTCATAAGTCGAACTTCCTGTAACACTTCTGTCCGCTTCATAACGCCTCCTTTCGGAGACATGATAAAACCGGACAGATCGCATGTTACCTACACCGGACATATCGCTTGTTAGCGACAGCGGGCATCACGAGACTTGATCAAAATCCAAAAATACGGTCATCTCTTACGCAAGTGGGAGGGGTGTGTTGATGGCCTGGTTGGCTATGTTTGGGTGTTTTGGTGCAACGATACTATCCGTAATTTTGATCAAAGCGGTTGTGGGATTGCCCTTTTGGAGCCTGTTGCTGGTCTATTGCGGCCTCGGCGCGGGGCTCGCGCTGCTGGTCACATTGGGCCTGTGGGTCACAAGCCTGGCCCATAAACAGGCGAGCCGGGATCACACGCCGGGGTCGAACATCAGGACCAGATAGGCGGTACACCCGCGCCGCATTTACAGAAAATAAAGACAATTGCGCCTAAGCTTTCGTTGCGTGATCTGCGTTTTCCTGTGTTCATACGCTCAGGAAGCGCGCAAACCAGCGAGGATGCGGAACAATGGCCTGGGTTGGCATAGCAATCGGAACACTGCTTGGCATGGTGCATCTGGTCGCCTCTCCGGCGCTCTATGACATGCCGACGTGGCTGGCGATTGGTCTCTACCCTGTTGTCGGCACCTTCGGCTCTATCCTCACGATGGTGGTGCTGATGTCCCTACGCGCGCCACCCAAGAGGCCACAATCCGTGTCCTGACCGCCCGCTACTTTGACGGTGCCCCTGGCAATATGGGATACCGCCGAACCGGTTGCCCATTTCGGGACTGAGCCGCCCCCTTTCACGATCAGATCGTTCGCAGGCGCGCCCGCAAGCCATGCCCGCGTGATCGCACCACCCTACCCTTTGCACCAGGCAATCAGCGCCGTAGCGCGCAACGCGCCACTTTGTCGTTTGTGTTCTTTGCCGTGTAAAAACCGCACCAATGTCGGGATCGCCCGGATCCTGTAGCGCGCGCCTGCAGATTGATGGTCCTGGGTGTTCAGCTTTACCAAACGCACCTCCCCACGCAGCGCCTGCGCCGCTTTGGCGTAATCCGGTGCCATGGCTTTGCAGGGACCACACCATGGGGCCCAGAAATCAACAACCAATGGCACTTCGTCCTTGGCAATCGCCTTTTGCAGCACGGCCGGGGTCACATCCACAGGCTTGGTCGGCATCAGACCTTTGCCGCAACTGCCGCATTTGGGCGCGGCAGACAGCCGATCATAAGGCACCCGGTTCAACTGCGCGCAGGACAGGCAGGTCAGTGTCTTGGTTCCCATCAACAGCTCCTTCAGGGTAATGCAATGACGCGGCGCCCACGCCGTAAACCAAACCAGAACCCATGCCCACTCCTGGGCTAAGTCTTTCCTCGGCTCGGTCTTTAGCCCAATTTATGGCCCGATTTCAGGCTCAACCCGTGACCTGATATCGCCCGCGCATCCCGCGATACACGGCCGATGCAGGACCCGCCAGCACCAAAATCACAACAGATCGTGAGCAAAAATGCCGTCAATCGCCAACGTAGGGGCTCGTAAAGCGCTGAGATTGCGAAAATAATCACTGTTTTCCACAGCCCAAGCGCAATAGGCTTGCGCCAAAACGGTATTGGCTTCACACTTGGCGGCGCAAGGTTACGCATAAGTCATCGCTGTCCTACGGCAGGCTCGGTCATGAAATACGCAATGGCATTGCCAGTCTGTCGCATGTTGCGGGCAGAAGAAGACTCAGGAGTTAAAGACGATGGCCACAGGCACCGTCAAATGGTTCAACACCACCAAAGGCTACGGTTTCATCGCCCCCGATGCAGGCGGCAGCGATGTTTTTGTTCACATTTCTGCAGTTGAGCGTTCTGGCCTGACCGGTCTCGCCGACAACCAGAAAGTCAACTACGAGCTGCAGCCTGGCCGTGATGGTCGTGAATCCGCGGTGAACTTGGAACTGCTCTGAACCTTACGGTCAGAAACAGAATGCATTTTCAAAACGGCCCCCAATTGCGGGGCCGTTTCGTTTTTGGGCATACTGTTTTTTGGGCATACCAAGGTTGTGTTTGGGCGGCGCGACGTCTGAACCCGCTGGCCCCTCTTGACCACAGTGATGATCCTGCGTCACCCGCCGTGTAATCTGCACTGCGCAGGCGCAGCCAATGGGTCTACAAGACCAGAGCGACCAACGATCACTCTTCGATCTGGTCGATCAACGCCTGCACCACAGGTCCGATGGCGGCGATATTCAGGGCCACGCCTTCCTTGTTGGGGTGAATGCCGTCATCCTGCAGATACTGGCTCGCGGCGCGCAGATCATTGCCGGTGGCTGCCCGCATCCCAGCCAGGCTATCTGCATGCAGCAAGGTGTCGAACTCGCCTGCCAGTTCCGGATAGATCGCATCAAAACTTTCTTTGAAATCAGCGCCGTAATTCCCCGGCGCCTCCATGCCGACCAACAGAACAGGCAAATTGCGCGACTGCGCCACCTGCAGGATTTTGGTCAGATTGCGACGGCTTTCCTCTGGCGCGATGCCACGCAGCAGATCATTGCCGCCCAAGGCGACGATCAACCCATCAGGGCCATCCGACAGGGTCCAGTCCACCCGCGCCGCACCACCAGCGGTGGTGTCGCCGGAAACGCCCGCATTGATCACCTCGACATCTTCGCCCTGCGCCGAGAGCCAGGCCTGCAGCTGCGGCACCCATCCGTCGCCCTGGGGCAGACCATATCCCTGGATCAAGCTGTCCCCGAGAGCCGCAATCCGCAGCGTCTCTGCCTGAGCGGTTGTCGCCATCAATCCAAAAATCAATCCTGCAATCATCTTGCGCATCGGCTTTAAGGCTCCATATCCAAAGAAGTTAGCAACAGGCCCTGTGATCTATGCATTCCAACACATCCACTCAACCCGACCCGATCCTGTCCCTCCAAGATGCCTCTTTGTCGCTGATTGGCAATACCGGACCGGTCGACATTCTGCATGGCATTTCCCTGGATGTGCCCACCGGGGAAACCCTGGGGCTGATCGGGCCGTCGGGGTCCGGCAAATCCTCGCTCCTGATGGTGATGGGCGGATTGGAACAGGCCACAGGCGGCAGCGTGCATGCCCTCGGTCAGGATCTGACCGCGATGGACGAAGACGCCCTGGCCCGGTTTCGCCGTGATGCCATGGGGGTGGTGTTCCAAAGTTTCCATTTGATCCCGACCATGACGGCGATGGAAAACGTTGCAACTCCACTAGAGCTGGCGGGCGAAAAAGACGCCTTCGACCGGGCCCGCGCAGAGCTGGACGCTGTGGGGCTCGGCCACCGCGCCGATCACTTCCCGGCACAGATGTCGGGTGGTGAACAGCAACGGGTCGCACTGGCGCGCGCGTTGGTAACCCGGCCACGGATCCTGCTTGCGGATGAGCCGACAGGCAACCTCGATGCGGCCAATGGGGCTGCGATCATGGATTTGCTGTTTGACCTGCGCGACCGCTATGGCGCCACGTTGATCATGGTCACCCACGCGCCCGAACTGGCTGCGCGCTGTGACCGGGTGATCCGGCTGCGCGATGGTCGTCTGGATGTCGACGCCAGCCGCGAGGCTGCGGAATGACCCCGTCCCGCCTGTCACTGGCGACCCGATTTGCCCTGCGAGAACTGCGCGGCGGTTTGCGCGGGTTTCGTGTTTTTCTGATCTGTCTCGCCCTCGGCGTTGCCGTCATCGCGGGCATCGGATCATTGCGTTCGGCCATTGAAACCGGCCTGAGCGAAGAGGGCTCGGTGCTGCTCGGCGGCGACGCTGAACTGGAGTTCACTTATCGCCGCGCCACTGACGTTGAACGGAGCTGGATGGAAGACAACGCCACCGCGACCTCCGAAATCATCGATTTTCGCTCCATGGCCGTGGTCGGAGAGGACCGGGCGCTGACCCAGGTCAAGGCGATCGACTCGGCCTATCCGCTGGTTGGCACCGTGCGACTGGAGCCCGACATGGCGCTGGATCAGGCGCTTGCTGGGGACAATGGCTTGCCCGGCGGGGTCATGCAACGGGTGCTGGCAGACCGGCTTGGGCTGGCGGTTGGCGATGTCTTTGTGCTCGGGACCCAGGAATTTGCCCTCACCGCGCTGTTGGAAAACGAACCAGACGCCGCCAGCGCAGGTTTCACCCTTGGGCCGCGCACGATTGTGCGCTCTGCGGATCTGGGCCAATCGGGCCTGCTGTCCGAGGGCACGCTGTTTGAATCCAAATACCGTTTGATCCTGCCTCCGGATCAACCCTTTGATGCGGTGCAGGCCCGGGCGGAAGCGGCGCTTGAAAATTCTGGCATGCGCTGGAAAGACGCCCGCAACGGCGCTCCTGGCATCTCTACATTTGTCGAGCGTTTGGCAGGGTTTCTGGTGCTGGTTGGCCTGTCGGGTCTGGCTGTCGGCGGCATCGGGGTGTCCGCCGCGGTCCGGGCGTATCTGGCGGGCAAAACCACCACGATTGCCACGCTGCGCACGCTGGGTGCGGATCGCGCCACGTTGTTTCTGACCTATTTTCTGCAGATCGGGGCGCTGGCCCTGCTGGGGGTGCTCATCGGCCTGGTGATCGGTGGGGCGGTCCCGGTTATCCTGGGCCCCTGGATTGCTGCGCAGCTGCCGTTTCCGGCGGTCTTTGGCCTTGCACCCGGCGCGCTGGCCGAAGCCGCGTTGTATGGCCTGTTGACCGCGTTCATATTTGCGCTGTGGCCTCTGGCGCGGGCGGAACGGATCCGCGCCGCCGCTCTGTTTCGCGACGCCCAGGACAGTCGCACCCGTCTGCCCGCGCCGCGCTACATTGTGGCGACGGCTTTGGTGGTGGCGCTGCTGGTGGGCTCGGCTGCGGTGCTGAGCGGCGCAATTGAACTGACGCTCTGGACCGCTGCGGGTCTGATCGGGGCGCTGTTCGTGCTGTTGCTGGCAGCGATGGTGATCAGCTGGCTGGCGCGGCGTGTCACGCCCCTCACCCGCGGCAGACCGGCCCTGCGCTGGTCGCTGTCCGCCATCGGCACCTCCCGCGATGCTGCGGTGCCCACGGTCCTGGCACTGGGTCTGGGCCTGACAGTTCTGGCCGCCATCGGCCAGGTCGATGGCAACATGCGCCGCTCCATCGAAGGCAACCTGCCGGATCTGGCCCCCTCCTATTTCTTTGTCGACATCCAGCGCGACCAGATGGACGAGTTTCTGGGCCGTGTGGAACAGGATCCAGCGGTCAGCCGGGTGGAAAGCGCCCCGATGCTGCGCGCCATCCTGACCACCATCAACGGCGTGCCAGCCACCGAAGTGGCGGGCGACCACTGGGTCGTCACCGGCGATCGGGGCATCACCTATGCTGCAGCCCAACCTGAAACCACCGAAG
Organism: Phaeobacter sp.; assembly: GCF_022825805.1. Classification (GTDB taxonomy): domain Bacteria; phylum Pseudomonadota; class Alphaproteobacteria; order Rhodobacterales; family Rhodobacteraceae; genus Phaeobacter. The sequence goes on along the minus strand of NZ_JAJDWC010000051.1, from coordinate 55,180 downwards.
TGGTGGCGGGCGAATGGTGGGCCGAGGACTACAGCGGTCCGCCATTGGTCAGTTTTGCACGCGAAGAGGCCGAAGAGCTGGGCCTGACGCTGGGCGATAACATCACCCTCAACGTGCTGGGCCGCGACATCACCGCCACAATCAGCAGCCTGCGCGAAGTGGATTTTTCCACCGCAGGCATGGGGTTTGTGATGGTGTTGAACGAATCTGCACTGGCCGGTGCGCCGCATAGCTTCATTTCCACGGTCTATGCCGAAACCGAGGCCGAGGCACAGATCCTGCGCGACCTGGCCAAAGCGATGCCAAACATCACTGCAATCCGGGTGCGCGATGCGCTCGACCGGGTGTCTGACCTGTTGCGCCAGCTGGCCTCTGCAACCGCCTATGGCGCGGCGGCAACGCTGCTGACCGGCTTCATGGTGCTCATCGGCACCGCCGCCGCTGGGGAACCCGCCCGCCGGTACGAGGCCGCGATCCTGAAGACCCTGGGCGCACCGAGACGGCAGATCCTGCTCAGCTTTGCCACGCGATCAGCCATCTTGGGGGCCGGGGCCGGTATGGTGGCGCTGGTCGCCGGGATGACCGGGGCCTGGGCGATCAATGTCTTTGTCTTCGAAAGCGACTATGTCGTGATCTGGTCCAACGCGCTGGCGATCATCGCCTGTGGCATTCTGACAACGCTGCTGGCTGGTTTGGCCTTTGCCTGGGGTCCATTGCGGGTGCGCCCCGCACGCATCCTGCGCGCCCAGGACTGAGGCATAAGCGCAAGCAGACTGGCAAGACGAACTGAACACAACTGCCGGGTGAGGGACACACCCCCTTGCCCGGCTTTGCACAATCAGAGCGCGGCGGTTTTCTCGCAGGTCACCGTCTGGAACAGCGAAAACAGCTCGGTGTTGTCACAAACCAGCGCCGCCAGCGTGATCCCATCCAAAGAGGCAAAAAACGCCTGTGCCGCATCATGCAGGGCCAGCCGCAACCGGCAGGCCTCAACCAGGGGACAGGTGTTGTCGGCATCAGCAAAACACTCGACAATCGGCACTGTGCCTTCGATATCGCGAAACACATCGCCAATACCGATCTTGGCCGCCGGTTTGCCCAGGCTCAGCCCGCCATTGCGCCCCCGCTGTGTGCGCAGATACCCCAACTGCGCCAATTGGTTGATCACCTGCGCCAGATGGTTCTCTGACACATTGCAGCGGGCCGCGATTTCCGATTTGGTCACCAGACGCCCTTCATGGGACGCGCAATACATCAGCAATCTGACAGCGATATTGGTCCGTTTGGTGATCCGCATGGCAGGCCCTCCCTTGGCGCATCTGCCGACATATGTGGCATAGGCGAACAAAGGGCACTTTGACATGCATCAATCCCGCGATAATAGAATCAGATCGCAAAAACACCGCTAAAAACGGCCCCAAACGGAGGATCGCATGCCCGCTCCCTTTTTCTTTGGCTACGGCAGCCTGGTCAATCGCCAGACCCACACCTACGGGCAGGCCCGGCCCGCCCGTCTGGCGGGATGGCGGCGCGCCTGGGTGCATACTGCGCTGCGTCCGGTGGCGTTTCTGAGCGTCGTGCCCTGCGCTGACACCACCCTGGACGGTCTGATCGCAGAGGTGCCGGATGCCGATTGGGCCGCGCTGGATGAACGCGAATTCGCCTATGAACGCCTGCCAGCTGGTGGTGCGGTGCGCCATGATCTGGATCCGCTGACCGATATCGCCTTTTACGCGGTGCCCGAAAACAGCCGCCAGCACGCCACCGCCCAGCACCCGATCCTGCTGAGCTATCTGGATGTCGTGCTGCAGGGCTATCATCAGATCTTTGGCGTCCAAGGGGTTGCAGATTTTATCGCCACCACCGATGGCTGGGACGCGCCTATCCTGAATGACCGCGCCAATCCCCGCTATCCGCGTCATCAGAGGCTCAGCGCCTCGGAAACAGCCTGGGTCGATCAGCATCTGGCCGAGCTGCAGGTGCAGGTTATGGCAGACCCAGAGCCCTAGACAAGATCGTCCGGCCGGGCCGGGTCCGGCACAACCGCAGCAAAGGCCAATCCATCGACAGGGGCCAGCTGACAAAGGGCGCCTGATGAGGGACCGCAGACAAGGGAAAAGGGACAAGGCAACACCATGGACCAACCGCTGCGCATACGCTTGCTCGACTACCCCGGGGCGCAAAAATCCGCGCTGTGGGGGATAAAGGACTTGTTGGATCACGCCAACACCGAAGCCGCAGCCTATGGCCCTGCGTTGTTTGATACGCAGATCCAAACCATGCCCAGCGCTCCTGCCGACCTGTACCTGCTGCCACCCGCGTTACAAACCGAGCGTCCTGTCCTGCCGGTGGGCTGGGCGCACGTTCTGCGCCAGCATCATGCATCTGGCGGCGTGCTGGCCTCGGTCTGCTCTGGTGCGTTTTTACTGGCAGAACTGGGCATCCTGGACGGGCGCCGGATCACCACCCATTGGCGTCATGCCGCCGAGTTTCACCAGCACTATCCCGGCGTGAGCGTCGACAGCCAGCGCCTGATTGTGGATCTCGGCGACATCGTGACCGCTGGTGGCGTAATGGCCTGGACCGATCTGACCCTGCATCTGATCGAGCGGTTTGGCAGCCGCAAACTCATGCTGGATGTGGCCCGCATGTTTGTGCTGGACCCACCCCAGCGGGAGCAGCGATATTACGCCACCGTTGTGCCTGCCACGAACAACGGTGATGCCGCGATCGCGACGGTGCAGACGCTGATGCAGGACAACCTGTCCAACGCTCACAACATCCCCGATTTGGCCGCGGCCGCCGCGATGTCGGAGCGCAGTTTTCTACGCCGTTTCAAACAGGCCACTGGCCAAAGCCCGCTGCAATACCTGCAAGCCCTGCGGGTGGAGGCTGCGCGCGCCCGGCTTGAGCTGACCCGCGACAGTTTTGAGCGGATCAGCTGGGATCTTGGCTACAGCGATGCTGCCAGTTTCCGGCGGATCTTCAACCGCTGGGTCGGGCTCACTCCGTCGGCCTATCGGCAGCGCTTCGGGATGCATCACCCGGTGCGGCCCGATACCGATCACACCGCAGATAAAGCCCCATGAGAGCCACCCAGATTGCGGCGAGCAGGCCGGTTTGCGCCCAATAAGCCCATGTCGAGGCCCATGTCGATTGCCCGGGCGGCACAACAGATGCCAGCGCGTCAGAGAGGTTCACGGACACCAACCCCACCAGCGTCGCAGCCAGCACCCCCAGTGCAACCGGGACCGCTGCAATGTCGCGAGAGGCCAGCCAGAACAACCCGACATAGGCGAGCACCGCAAAGGAGATGATCTTGTCCTGATAGGCGTAAAACGGGGTGTCGTAATAGACAAACAGCAGCGGCAGTTTGAGGCCAAAGAAATGCGCCACGGACATAGCGCTGAAATAGAGGACGCAGGCCAAAAGGCCGAGACGGAGAAAGCGGGGCATGAGGCGGCTCCTGTGGGGGTTTTCTCCTGGCTTGATGCCGGATCCTTGGGCCCGCCGTCAGTGGCGATCAGGCCATGCTGCGGGGCAATACCGCCAAACCCACCAGCGACCGCGCACTGCCGTACTGCACCCACTGATCGTCTGCTGCCCGGCCGTTACCGGGCGGCTTTTGCCAAGTCGGGCTGCAAAAACAGCCGGAGGGACAATAAAAGGCGGGGGTACAAAAAAAGGCGGAGCCTGGGGCCCCGCCTTTGTCCTGTGTCGCAAAATCGCTGTCGGATCAGCCGCGGGCGCGGACCGTTTCCATCAGCGCCAGCAATGCGGACATATCAGGGCCGCGCTCCATGCCGGTCACGGCTTTGCGCAGTGGCATGAACAGGCCCTTGCCCTTGCGGCCGGTCTTTTCCTTCACGGCAGCGGTCCATGTGCCCCAGCTGTCGCTGTCATAAGGACCCTCTGGCAACAGCGCCATGGCTTCGGCGATGAAATCCTTGTCTTCATCCGCAATCAGCGGATCAGCCCCATCACGGCACAGATCCCACCATGGGCCCAGATCATTCAGCGTGGTGATGTTTTCCTTCGCCACATCCCAGAAAGCGGCCTGTTTGTCAGCCGGAACACCCAAGCCTTCCAGCACGCTCTGAACCGCTGCCAGCGGCAGGGATTGCAGGTGGCGCGCGGTCAGCGGATAGAGATCTTCGACATCGAATTTGGTCGGTGCCGCACCAAAGCGGTTGATGTCAAAACCCTCGACCAGCTCGGCCATGTCAGAGCGCAATTCCACCGGATCGGAGGAACCCAGCCGCGCCATCAGCGACAACAACGCCATCGGCTGTACACCCGCTTCGCGCAGGTCGCGCAGGGCCAGCGTGCCCAGACGTTTGGACAGCGCTTCGCCTTGCGGGCCGGTCAACAGCGAGTGATGGGCAAAGGACGGAACAGTTCCGCCCAGGGCTTCGATGATCTGGATCTGTGTTGCGGTGTTGGTCACATGGTCAGAGCCACGCACGACATGGGTCACACCCATTTCCGTGTCGTCCACAACAGAGGCCAGCGTGTAGAGGAACTGACCATCGCCGCGGATCAGCACCGGATCCGACACAGAGGCCGCATCAATGGAGATATCGCCCAGAATACCATCGGTCCATTCGATGCGCTGATGGTCCAGTTTGAAGCGCCAGACGCCATCGCCGCGCTCTGCCCGCAGGGCGGTCTTTTCGTCATCAGACAGGTTCAGCGCAGCGCGGTCATAGACCGGCGGCTTGCCCATGTTCAGCTGCTTCTTGCGCTTCAGATCCAGTTCGGTCGGGGTTTCAAACGCCTCGTAGAAACGACCGATTTCGCGCAGTTTGTCGGCAGCCGCCACATAGCGGTCCAGGCGCTCCGACTGGCGCTCGACCTTGTCCCAGGTCAGACCGAGCCATTCGAGATCCTGTTTGATCGCATCGACATAGGTCTCTTTCGACCGTTCCGGATCGGTGTCATCGATCCGCAGGATAAATGTCCCGCCCGACTTGCGGGCGATCAGGTAATTCATCAGCGCCGTGCGCAGGTTGCCGACGTGGATATAGCCGGTTGGCGACGGGGCAAATCGGGTGGTTGTCATCTCATGTCTCCTGTTGCTTTGCCCCATGTCACATGAAGCCCGTTTTGTCCAGTTCGCCTGGGGTTTGCAGCGCGCGGTCAAGTTCTGGGGCAAGGCGCGGATCATGTCCGGGATCATCGGCAAGACCCGGGCGAGAACCGGCACCGTTAGCGCCCAGGTGCTTCGCCGTATCCGGCCTGTGTCTGGCCTGTTTCTGATCCGTGCTTGTGCCGTGCTCGGTCCGTATTTGACCCGCCTGCCGCCCCCCACGGCGATCACAAAACAAACACCACAGGATGGCAAGCGCCCCCCGCGCCCTATGTTTGACAAAAGACAGAAAGATTTTTTAACAGAGAGGAGTTCCACCATGACCAGTCCGTTGACCCGCCGCGCCGCGCTCACAGGCGCCGCCGCCCTGCCCCTGGCTGCCGCTGTCACTGCCGCAAGCGCCCCTGCCGCAGCAGCAGACGGTCACGGCGCCAAAGCCCCCGCCAGCCAGTCTCGCAGTTTCAACCTCGGCTCGCTCACCGTGACCGCGTTGTTGGATGGCAGTTTCCCCCGTGACGGGGCGCAGGGGATCTTTGGCGGTGGTGCAACGGATGAAGAATTCGCTGCTGTTTCGGCCGAAAACTTCATCCCTGCGGATATGGCGCAATTCTTCTTCACCCCCACATTGGTCGACACCGGCCAGCAGAAAGTCCTGTTTGACACCGGCCTCGGCCAGGGCGGCATCCAGAAGGCCCTGGCAGAAGTGGGCGTCACCCCGGATCAGATCGACGTTGTGGTGCTGACCCATATGCACCCCGATCATATTGGCGGTATGACCACCGATGGCGCGCCGACCTTTGCCAATGCCCGCTATGTCACGGCCAGCGCAGAATATGATTTCTGGGCCAAGATGGAGGCAGGCAACCGGGTTGGTGATCTCGTTGCTGAAAAGGTCACGCCACTGGCGGAGAAAATGTCCTTCATCGACGATGGCGGCGAAGTGGCGGCAGGGATTTCCGCGATGGCCGCATTTGGGCATACGCCTGGGCATATGACCTATCTGCTGGATGGTGGCTCGCAGCAGCTGTTGCTGACCGCGGATCTGGCCAACCACTACGTCTGGTCCTTTGCCCATCCGGAGTGGGAAGTGCGCTTTGACATGGACAAGGCCGCTGCCACCGCGTCACGGCGCAAGGTGATGGAGATGCTCGCGGCCGAGCGCATGCCGATGATCGGCTATCACATGCCCTTCCCGGCGGCCGGATTTGTCGAAACCCGCGGTGATGGCTTCCGGTTTGTTCCGGTCAGCTATCAGATGATGGGCTAAGCAGGCGAAAGGGGCGTAGGGCAGCTGCGACCCTCACAGCGCCAGCCCCCTAAGGGACGGAGGCCTTGCCACCAAACTGGCCTCCGACCTGACCGCCAACTGAACACCAAAAAGGCGCGGCCAATCCGGTCCGCGCCTTTTTGTTCGCACTACATGACGGCCTGTCATTTGGCTTGGCCAATCAGTTAAACAATCTGTCAGGCGCCGCTCGGGTCGCGCCAGCGGTTGGCAATGGGATAGCGGCGGTCCAACCAAAACGCCCGAGGCGACAGGCGCGCCCCCGGCGCGGACTGGAAGCGTTTGTATTCACTGATATAAATCAGATGCTCAACCCGTTTGGCGACATCACGATCAAAACCCGCCGCAACACAATCCGCAATCGATCCGTCCTGATCCACCAGGATCTCCAACAGCGCATCCAACTCCGGATAATCCGGCAGGCTGTCACTGTCTTTCTGATCGTCCCGCAGCTCGGCTGACGGTGGCTTGTCGATCACCGACGGGCGGATCACCTCCCCATCAGGGCCCATCATCCAGGGCCTGTGGTTGGCATTGCGCCAGCGGCAGGTTTCAAACACCCGCGTTTTGTAAAGATCCTTGATCGGGTTATAGCCGCCGTTCATATCGCCATAGATGGTGGCATAGCCCACTGCGACCTCGGATTTGTTGCCTGTGGTCAACAGCATCTCGCCGAATTTGTTGGACATGGCCATCAGCAACAACCCACGCAGACGCGACTGGATGTTCTCTTCGGTCAAATCCTCGTCCAGACCGGCAAACAAGGGCGCCAGCGTGTTGGTGATGGCTGCCCGCCCTTCGGAGATCGGGACATAGTCATAGCGCACGCCCAATGCCTTGGCCACGGCCTCCGCATCCTCCAGCGAGGCTTTGGAGGTGTATTCCGACGGCAGCATCACACAACGGACATTCTCGGCCCCAAGGGCATCCACCGCAATCGCTGCCACCAGCGCCGAATCCACGCCACCGGACAGGCCCAGCAGCACCTTGGAAAAGCCGGTCTTGCCCATATAGTCGCGCAGGGCATAGGTCATCACCTGATAATCCTGCTCCCAGACATCTGGCAGGCTGGCCTTGGCCCCTTCGACCGCGCGCCAGCCCTCATCGGTGCGTTCCAGATCAACGTGCTGCAGCGCCTCGTCAAACACCGGCATCTGCAGCGCCAAGGCGCCCCCTGGGTTCAACACAAACGAGCCGCCGTCAAACACCTGATCGTCCTGACCGCCCACCATATTCAGGTAGATCACCGGCAATCCGGTTTCGATGCTGCGCGCCACCATCAGGTTTTGCCGCACTTCCATCTTGTTGCGGTAATAGGGCGAACCATTCGGGATCAACAGGAACTCCGCACCGGTTTCCGCCAGGGTTTCGGCCACATCTTCGTGCCAGCCATCTTCGCAGATCGGGCTGCCGATGCGGGTGCCATCCACACTGTAAGGACCGCCCAAAGGCCCGGCATCAAATATTCGCACCTCATCGAACACGGTTTCATTCGGCAGGTGATGCTTCAGCACCCGAGACGCGATCTGCCCGCCTTTCAGGATCAGATAGGCGTTGAACAGCTGGTCACCGTCCGCCCAGGGCGCCCCAATCGCCAGCGCGGGCCCATCGGCACAATCGGCGGCCAACCGCTCAACCGCGGCCATGGCGGTTTGGTGGAAAATAGGTTTCTGCACCAGGTCCTGTGTGTTGTAGCCGGTGATGAACATCTCTGGCAGCGCCACCAGATCCGCACCGGCCTCACGACCGGCCGCCCAGGCCTCTCGGGCCTTTTTTGCATTGCCTTCGATATCCCCCACAGTGGGGTTCAGCTGTGCCAAAGTCACACGGAAACGGTCGGCCATCCTGCTTGCGTCCTTCGATTACCTGCCTCTTGCCCTTAAACAGATAGCGCCACGAGGAAAAGACCACAGCGGCAAAAGACATTGCGACAACAGCGGCTGTGTCTTAGTTTCCTGACAAAATCACTCTAGTGGACGGTTCCGGCCCTGATATGACCAGCAGATCTCAGATGACACGCTTTTTCAATGCGACCCTTTTCACCTCTGCGCTGGCGCTGAGCACCGCCCTACCGCCTCTCCTGTATCCCACGGCAGTTGAGGCCCAGAGCACCGGCCAGGACGAGGATGGCAAGGTCCTGACCACGCAGGACGAAATCGGCGGCATCTACGAGGGCACGTTCCGGGGCGGGCTGCAGCACGGCACCGGCACCTACACGCTGCCCAACGGCTATCAATACAGCGGCGATTGGGTCGACGGCGAAGTGCTCGGCCGTGGCGTGGCCCGGTTCCCCAATGGCTCTGTTTATGAAGGCGAATTTGCCAAGGGCAAGCCAGAGGGCGTGGGCCGCATCACCTTTGCCGACGGGGGCACCTACGAAGGCGAATGGTCCGATGGTGTGATCAACGGCAACGGCATCGCAGTCTATGCCAATGGCGCCCGCTACGAAGGCGGCTTTCGCGATGCCAAACATCACGGCACAGGCACGATGACCAATCCGGGCGGCTACATCTACGAAGGCGACTGGGTCGACGGCAAGAAACAGGGCAAAGGCCGCATCACCTATCCTGATGGGGCAGTCTACGAGGGCGATGTCAGCGACGGCCAGCTCGATGGCACCGGCCGGTTGGAAATGACCGATGGGCTGATCTACGAGGGCGAATGGGCCGACAACCAGATGAACGGCGAGGGCCGGCTGACCCAGCCCAACGGTGATATCTACGAAGGCCCGCTGGTGGCGGGTCGCCGCCAGGGCGAAGGCAAGCAGATCCACGCCAACGGCGACATCTACATTGGCAACTTCGAGGATGATCTGCGCCACGGCGAAGGCACCTTCACCAAGACCGACGGCTATGTATACACCGGCAGCTGGCGGGCAGGTCAAATCGAAGGCCAGGGTAAGGTCACCTACCCCGATGGATCCGTTTACGAGGGGCAGTTCCGCGATGATCTCGCCGATGGTACCGGAAAAATCACCTACCCCGATGGCTCCACCTATGATGGTGACTGGGTTGCAGGCGTGATCGAAGGCCGCGGCACCACCACCTATCCCAATGGGTTGGTCTATACCGGTGACTTCAAGAATGCGAAAAATCACGGCCAAGGCGTCCTGACCTACCCCGATGGCTACCGCTACGAAGGCGGCTGGCTGAACAGCGAACGCCACGGCGATGCAGTTGTGACCTACCCTGACGGGTCGGTTTACACCGGCGGTTTTGCCAACAGCCAGCGCCATGGCACCGGCAAGATCGTGATGGCCGATGGTTTCACCTACGAAGGCGACTGGAAAGAAGGCAAAATCAGTGGCACCGGCACCGCCACATATGCCAATGGCGATATCTATGAGGGCAGTTTCCTCAACTCCAAACGTCAGGGTCCGGGTGTGATGCGCTATGCCAGCGGCGAACAGGCCGAAGGCACCTGGGAGAATGGCGCGCTAAAACGCGAGCCGGGCGCAGAGGGTGCCACGGCCAAGGGTACATCTGAAAACGCAGGCGACAGCACCGACAGCAACGCAACAGGCAACTGATCCGACCGCAGCCTGACGCGGGCCACGACGACAGCACGGCCCGCGTCCAAATATGCACCCAGACATACACCCAGACAGGCGCCCATCCGCTTGCCCTTCGGCTCATGCGGGTCATCTCCGCCGTGTGCGCTGGTTCGACCGGCCAATCGTGCTTTGCGCTTTTTGCGTGAAATTCTGTCTTTCCATTCGCATCCGGCTCTGTATAACTCTGCGTCATGACCATGCGTGCAGATATCCTTCGCTCCGCCACCGCGCTCCGCGGTGCAGATCTGCGCGCCCTACTGATCCTAATCCGCCTCTGAGCGTGCCATCCGGCGCGCCCGCTCAGAGGGGAAGGCATGCGCGCCATACGGATTGGTTTTTAGGACAGACAAGAAAGATACCGACATGACGACTGCAGCTGACAAAGATCGCGTCTTGATCTTCGACACCACCTTGCGCGATGGCGAGCAGAGCCCGGGCGCAACCATGACCCACGATGAAAAGCTCGAGATCGCTGAACTGCTCGACGATATGGGCGTGGACATCATCGAAGCCGGTTTCCCCATCGCCTCCGAAGGCGACTTCAAGGCGGTGAGCGAGATTGCAGAGCGCTCCAAGAACTCCGTGATCTGCGGTCTGGCGCGCGCCAACCTCAAGGACATCGACCGCTGCGCCGAAGCCGTGCGCAAATCCGCGCAGCCCCGTATCCACACCTTTATCGGCACCTCGCCCCTGCACCGCGCCATCCCCAACCTGACCAAGGATGAGATGGCGGAGAAGATCCACGAAACCGTGACCCACGCGCGCAACCTCGTGGACAATGTGCAATGGTCGCCAATGGATGCCACCCGCACCGAATGGGACTACCTCTGCCGGGTGATCGAAATCGCCATCAAAGCCGGCGCCACCACCATCAACATCCCCGACACGGTCGGCTACACTGCCCCCGCAGAAAGCGCCGATCTGATCAAACGTTTGATCGAAACGGTTCCGGGCGCTGATGATGTAATCTTTGCCACCCACTGCCACAATGACCTTGGCATGGCGACCGCCAACGCGCTGGCCGCTGTGGCGGGCGGCGCGCGGCAGATCGAATGCACCATAAACGGTCTGGGCGAACGCGCGGGCAACACCGCGTTGGAAGAGGTCGTGATGGCGCTGAAAGTGCGCGGTGATATCATGCCGTTCAGCACCGGGATCGACACCCAGAAAATCATGCACATCTCGCGGCGAGTCTCCACCGTGTCGGGCTTTCTGGTGCAACCGAACAAAGCGATTGTCGGCAAAAACGCCTTTGCCCACGAAAGCGGCATCCATCAGGATGGCATGCTGAAGAACAAAGAAACCTTTGAAATCATGCGCCCCGAAGATGTGGGGATTGCAGGCACCTCGCTGCCGCTTGGCAAACACTCCGGCCGCGCCGCGCTGCGCGACAAGCTGAACCAGCTGGGGTTCGAGGTGGGCGACAACCAGTTGAAGGATCTGTTTGTCCGCTTCAAAGAGTTGGCCGACCGCAAGAAAGAGGTCTTCGACGATGATATCGTCGCCCTGATACGCACCGGTGGTGACGAGGATGATCACCTCAAACTGGTCTCGATGAAGGTTGTCTGCGGCACCGGCGGTCCCGCGGAATCCACCATCGAAATGGAAGTCGACGGCAAGGATGTGACCGAAACCGCAGAGGGCGATGGCCCGGTGGATGCGACCTTCAAGGCGATCCGCAAGATCCACCCGAACGCCGCGCATCTGCAGCTTTATCAGGTGCATGCGGTGACCGAAGGCACCGACGCGCAGGCCACTGTGTCTGTCCGGCTGGAAGAGGACGGGGTGATCGCTACGGGTGAAAGCGCCAATACCGACACTGTTGTGGCCTCGGCTGCGGCCTATATCAGCGCGCTGAACCGCCTGATCGTACGCCGCAACAAAATGGGCGAAGGCGCCGACGCGCGGGAGATCTCCTACAAGGACGTCACCTGATCAACCCGTTGATCTGAAACGCATCTGTAACGCACGAAGGCCACCCCAGCGGGTGGCCTTTTCCGTTTGACTGCCGTGCCAAACCAAATCAATTCGCAGCGTGGGACAACCCACAGGCCAGGTCAGCGCAAAGGCCGGATCAGCTCAGCTGGTGGAACAGTTTGGTCAACCGGGCCGCTTCCTCTTCGGTGCCATGGGGGGCATTCACCACGAACATGCCCGACCCCACCATACGATGCCCCTTGCGGGCGGGTGGGAACGTCACCTCATGGCGCAGCGCACCGGGCAGATCCTGCGCCTGCAGGGCGGTCAGCATCGGTTTGTGTGCCCCATCGGTCAGGATCGGGTACCACAGCACGATCACACCCACGTTCCACTTGCGGTGCAGCTTGGCGATGATGCCGGGAATGCGGGCGTAATCCTGTCGGATTTCATAGCTGGGATCGATCAGCAGCAGCCCCCGGCGCGGTGTAGGCGGCGCGATCGACAGCGCCAGTTCGAACCCATCCTGCTGATGCACCCGTGTGCTGCGCGCAGCACCATAGGGGCGCAACGCCTGCCGGAGGGCCGCGTTTTCCTGCGGGTGCAATTCTGCAAAGGTCAAACTGTCACCGCTGCGCAAAAGATGCGTCGCAATCATGGGCGAGCCGGGATAGGCCGCAGGTCCATGTGTATCGCGCGTCTTGGCAATCGCCTCCGCCAACGGGTGATCCTGCGCCAGCAACGCGTCATCCAGCAGACGGCTGATCCCTGCCTCTGCCTCGCCCGTTTTGACCGCCTCGGCCGCATCCAGCTGATACAGACCGCGACCCGCGTGGGTCTCGATATAGCTGAGCGGTTTGTCCTTGCGGGTCAGATAGTCCAGCATCCGCGCCAGCAGCGCATGTTTCTGGACATCGGCAAGATTGCCAGCGTGATAGATATGTTGATAGGACAGCATGCCCGTCCTCTAGCGTCAAATCCCGCCCTGCGAAAGAGGCAGATCACGGCCAACCCACACTCGCCCACCCCCGCGCGCGCAACAGCTGACGCGCCGCCACCACCGCACCCATCGCCTGCCGGGCTGCCACCTATGGCGCCATCCCAGTTCAGCGGACCAGTTCAGCGGTCCAATGCAGCGGACAAGTGCAGCGGATGCCGCAGCGCCGAAAGACGCGCTGCCTGCAAAACCAGATCGCATGACAAGCGGTCATTTGCCCGGCGGCGGAAAGGTGCCATTTGGCCCCAATCTTCCCTTTCGCGAGCAGCAGGCGCTGCTTATAAGACAAAGAGCCGCCCTCATCAGAGTCGCGGAATTGGTGGCAGAATTTACAGGACCCTACTCTATGTCGATCTTCGGAAGTCTTGGCGGATTGTTCACGTCCGATATGGCAATTGACCTCGGAACAGCCAATACGCTGGTCTACGTCAAAGGGCGCGGCGTCATTCTGTCAGAACCTTCCGTTGTGGCCTATCACGTCAAGGATGGGGTGAAAAAAGTCCTCGCAGTCGGCGAAGATGCCAAATTGATGCTGGGCCGGACCCCCGGCTCCATCGAAGCGATCCGCCCCATGCGCGAAGGTGTGATTGCGGATTTCGACACCGCCGAAGAGATGATCAAACACTTCATCCGCAAGGTTCACAAACGCTCCACCTTTTCCAAGCCAAAAATCATCGTCTGCGTGCCCCACGGTGCCACCCCGGTTGAAAAACGCGCGATCCGTCAGTCCGTGCTGTCGGCAGGCGCCCGTCGCGCCGGTCTGATCGCCGAACCCATCGCAGCCGCCATTGGGGCTGGCATGCCGATCACCGACCCCACCGGCAACATGGTTGTCGACATTGGCGGCGGCACCACCGAGGTGGCTGTTCTGTCGCTTGGTGATATCGTCTATGCCCGCTCCGTCCGCGTCGGCGGTGACCGCATGGACGAAGCCATCATCTCCTACCTGCGCCGCCAGCAGAACCTGCTGATCGGGGAAGCCACGGCAGAGCGGGTCAAAACCTCCATCGGCACCGCCCGGATGCCCGACGATGGCCGTGGCCAGTCGATGCAGATCCGCGGGCGCGACCTGCTGAATGGGGTGCCAAAGGAAATCGAAATCAGCCAGGCCCAGGTGGCCGAGGCCCTGGCCGAGCCGGTCCAACAGATCTGCGAGGCGGTGATGACCGCGCTGGAAACCACCCCACCGGACCTGGCGGCAGACATCGTTGATCGCGGCGTCATGCTGACCGGCGGTGGCGCGCTTCTGGGCGATCTGGATCTGGCCCTGCGTGAGCAGACCGGTCTTGCCGTCTCCATCGCGGATGAAAGCCTGAACTGCGTGGCGCTTGGCACCGGCAAGGCGCTGGAATACGAAAAACAGCTGGCCCACGCCATCGACTACGACAGCTGAGCCTGCGGCCCACCCCCCGTGGTGGCCGTGCCCAGTTTGAGGCAGGCCTTACGGGTTGAGAAAGGCCCGAGGTTGAGGAAGGGAAGACTTGGCCAAGGATCGCTCCCAGCGAGAAGACTACGCAGCTCCGCTTAGGCGTCTGCTGACCGGGGTGATTTGCCTGTGCCTGCTGGCCATATTTCTGGTCTGGCGGATCGACAGCCCGCGGGTAGAGCGCTTTCGCGCTCAGGTCGTCGATGCAGTGATCCCCAACATGGACTGGGCCATGGTCCCGGTCGAAGGCACCATCAACCTCTTCCGCGACTTCCAAAGCTACCAGCGGCTGGCAGAACAAAACCGCGAATTGCGCAGCGAATTACGCCAGATGAGCGCCTGGAAAGAGGCCGCTCTACAGCTGGAGCAGGAAAACGCCCGGCTGCTGGATCTCAACAATGTGCGGCTGGATCCGAAACTCACCTATGTGACCGGCGTGGTGATGGCCGACAGCGGCTCGCCGTTTCGCCAATCCGTCATTCTGAATGTCGGCGCCCGTGATGGGGTGCGCGATGGCTGGGCCGCGATGGACGGGATCGGTCTGGTCGGTCGGATCTCCGGCACCGGCCAGGACACATCGCGGGTGATCCTGCTGACCGACGCCTCCAGCTCGGTGCCCGCCACGATCCAGCCCTCGGGCCAAAGCGCGCTGATTGCGGGCGACAACAGTCTGGCACCGGTGATCGATTTCCTCGAAAACCCCGATCTGGTCCGCCCCGGCGACCGGGTGGTCACCTCTGGTGATGGCAATGTGTTTCCCGCAGGGCTCTTGATCGGGCAGGTCACTCAGGACCGGTTTGATCGGCTGCGGGTGCGATTGTCAGCCGATTATGAGCGGCTGGAATTTCTGCGGGTGCTGCGCCATCACGGCAGCGAGGTGATCAAGGACCCCGGCGGCCTGATCGTGCCCGCGCCCGGCGTCAATATCCCCCGCCCCGAAGGTCTGGGCGGCGCGCAGATCTCTGGGGCTGACGATGGCTGACACCATCTCCCCGATGCGGATCTGGTTGATGCGGCTCGCCTTTCCGATGCTGGCAATGCTGATTGCGTTTTTCCATCTGCTGCCGCTCAGCACCCTGCCCAGCCGCTGGGCACCACCGGATCTGCTGCTGTTGCTGGCGCTGGCCTGGGTGGTGCGGCGGCCCGACTACCTGCCAACCCTGTCAATTGCCGTGACCTTTCTGATGGCGGATCTGCTGTTTCAGCGCCCTCCGGGCCTGATGGCCCTGCTGGTGGTGTTGGGCTGCAGCGTGCTGAAAACCCAGGCCCAGCCGCATCGCGAAACCGCTTTTGTCGGGGAATGGATCAGCGTCGGCGTGGTGATCGTTGCGATCACCTTGGCGAACCGGCTGATCCTTGCCATGCTGGGGGTGGTGCAACCGTCCTTGGGTTTGATTTTGCTGCAAATGGTGGCAACAGTGGTGGCCTATCCGCTGATGGTGCTGATCAGCCAGAATCTGCTGGGCGTGCGCAAGCTGTCCCCGGCTGACGCCGAAGCTTTGGGAAACCGCAGATGAAACGCAACAACAAAGACGTCGAAAGCGCACATCGCAAACTGACCAGACGGGCCATCCTGCTGGGCGGGTTGCAACTGGCCTTTGCTGGTGGGCTGGCGATGCGGATGCGGTATCTGCAGGTGGATCAGGCCGATCAGTTCCGCCTGCTGGCCGAAGAAAACCGGATCAACATCCGGCTGATCCCACCCGCCCGCGGCCAGATCTACGACCGCAACGGGATGGTGCTGGCGCAAAATGCCCAATCCTATCGCATCACCATCGTTCCGGAGGACGCCGGTGACGTTGATGAGGTCATCGACAGCCTGTCCCAGCTGATGCCTCTTGATCCCGAAGACATCGAACGCGCCAAAGCCGAGATGCGCCGCTCGCCCCCGTTTCTGCCCATCACGCTGGCGGATCAGATCAGCTGGGACGACATCTCCAAGGTCGCGGTCAACGCGCCTGCGCTGCCGGGCATCACCCCAGAGGTCGGGCTGACCCGGGTCTATCCCCAGCTGGAGGATTTTGCCCATGTGGTCGGCTATGTCGGGCCGGTGTCGGACTATGACCTCAGCAAATTGACTGACCCGGAACCAGTGCTGCGCATTCCCCGCTTTCAGATCGGCAAAGTCGGTTTCGAAGCCAAGGTCGAAAGCGGCCTGCGCGGCAAGGCCGGTGCCAAACGGGTCGAGGTCAACGCCACAGGTCGCGTGATGCGCGAATTGGACCGCCGCGAAGGCGAGGCCGGGGCCGACATGCAGCTGACGGTGGATGCCGAACTGCAAAGCTACACCCAGGCCCGCATGGGGTCCGAAAGCGCCAGCACCGTGGTGATGGATTGCGAAACCGGCGATATCCACGCCATCACCTCCTCGCCCAGCTTTGACCCAAATCTGTTTGTGCGCGGCATCTCAGTAGCGGACTACCGCATGCTGACCGATGATAAATACCGCCCATTGGCCAATAAATCCGTGCAAGGCACCTACCCGCCCGGCTCGACCTTCAAGATGATCACTGCGCTCGCCGCTCTCGAAGAGGGGCTGGTTGGGCCGGAAGAAACAGTCTGGTGTCCCGGCCACATGGAGGTCTCTGGCCGCCGCTTCCACTGTTGGAAACGCGCAGGCCACGGCCATGTCGATCTCAACACCTCGCTCAAAAGCTCCTGCGACGTCTACTACTACGACCTCGCCATCAAGGTCGGCATGGACAAGATCTCGGCCATGGCCCAGCGCTTTGGCCTCGGTGTGCGCCACGATCTGCCGATGTCCGCCGTCGCCCGTGGCCTGGCACCAAACCGGGCGTGGAAATCCGAAACCTATGGTCAGGACTGGCTGGTGGGCGACACAGTGAACGCCTCCATCGGGCAGGGATATATGCTGGCGTCCCCGCTGCAACTGGCGGTGATGACAGCCCGGCTGGCCAGTGGCCGCGCGCTGGAACCCAGGCTACTGAAATCCATCGATGGCATCGAACAGCCCAGCACCGGTGGCGCCGAAATCGACGTCAGTGCCGCCAACCTCAACACCATTCGCAAGGGCATGTTCTCGGTCAGCAATGAACGGCGTGGCACCGGCTACGGCTCTCGGATCATCGCAGACGGTATGCGCATGGCAGGCAAGAGCGGCACCAGCCAGGTGCGCAACATCACCGCAGCCGAACGCGCCGCGGGCGTGATCCGCAACGAAGATCTGCCCTGGGAACGGCGCGACCACGCTCTGTTCGTGGCCTATGCCCCCTATGACAACCCCAAATACGCGGTCTCCGTCGTGGTGGAACATGGCGGCGGTGGCTCCAAGGCCGCTGCACCCATCGCCCGCGACGTGCTGTTGCAGGCGCTCTATGGCGGCACGCCGCCCCTCGATGCCTATCCGACCAAGGACCGTGACCGCATCAAGACACAGCAGGAACGATTGGAACAGGAACGCCTGAAACGCAAACGCCCCAACGACAGCAGCCAGGCCTAATCCCGCGCAGGCCTAATCCCGCGCCAGCCCCCATCAACCGCCACGCAGAACACGAGACCATCTGATGAGCTATCTTGCCAACAATGCGCAAAGCGTCCCAACCGGGTTTCGCAAGATCCTCTATCTGAACTGGCCACTGACGCTGTTGCTGATCAGCGTCGCCTGCGTTGGCTTTCTGATGCTCTACTCCGTGGCCGGCGGCAGCTTCTCCCCCTGGGCCGAACTGCAGATGGAACGCTTCGTGCTGGGCCTCGTGGTGATGCTGGTGGTGGCAATGACGCCGATCTGGTTCTGGCGCAATGTCTCTGCCCTCGCCTATCTGGGTGCCTTTGCCCTGCTGATCGGGGTGGAGTTCTTTGGCGAAGAAAACATGGGCGCACAGCGCTGGATCGATCTGGGCTTCATGCGGCTGCAGCCATCGGAATTGATGAAAATCACAATGGTGATGCTGCTGGCGGCCTTCTATGACTGGCTTCCACCGGAAAAAACATCACGCCCGCAGTGGGTTATATTCCCGGTCGTTCTGATCCTGCTGCCCACCTTCCTGGTGCTTCAGCAACCGGATCTGGGCACGTCGATCCTGTTGATGGCCGCTGGCGGCGCGGTGATGTTTCTGGCAGGCGTGCATTGGGGATATTTCGCCGCCGTCATCGGCAGCGTGGTCGGCTTGATCTTCTCCGTCTTCCAGAGCCGGGGCACCGATTGGCAGCTGCTGAAAGACTATCAGTTCCGCCGCATCGACACGTTTCTCGACCCCTCGCAGGATCCTCTGGGCGCCGGTTATCACATCACCCAGTCCAAGATCGCCCTTGGCTCGGGCGGCTGGTCCGGGCGCGGTTTCATGCAGGGAACGCAATCGCAGCTGAACTTTCTGCCGGAGAAACACACCGATTTCATCTTCACCACCCTGGCGGAGGAATTCGGCTTTATCGGCGGCTTCACGCTGTTGTTCATCTACATGCTGATCATCATCTTCTGCGTGGTCTCTGCACTGGCCACAAAGGATCGGTTTTCTTCTCTGGTGACCCTCGGCATCGCCATCACCTTCTTCCTGTTCTTTGCGGTCAACATGTCGATGGTCATGGGGCTCGCCCCGGTTGTGGGCGTGCCGCTGCCGATGGTGTCTTATGGCGGATCGGTCATGCTGGTGCTGATGGGCGCCTTCGGTCTGGTGCAAAGCGCCAATATCCACCGCCCGCGCTAGGCTTGTCCGCCACCAGAACGGGCCAGCCACCGCAACAGGCCAGATACCAAAACAGGCCAGCCACCGCGCATTTTTACGGTCTAGCGGGACAAACCACCTATCCATTCCGCACGGCTGCTCCTATTCCTTTGACCCAGGACATCAAGGAGCAGAGAGATGAGTATTTTTCACCTGGCCTATCACGTCGATGACCTCGACCAGGCGCGCGCGTTTTATGGCGGTCTCTTGGGATGTCAGGAGGGCCGCAGCACCGACACATGGGTCGATTTCAACTTCTTCGGCCACCAGATTTCGCTCCACCTCGGTCCAGTGTTTGCCACCGCCAGAACCGGGCGGGTCGGCGAACATATGGTGCCGATGCCACATCTCGGCGTGATCCTGCCCCAGGCCGACTGGCAGGCGCTGGCTGACCGTCTGGTCGCAGCCGAGATCGATTTCATCATGCCACCCACCACCCGCTTTGCCGGGGAGCCGGGCGAGCAGAGCACCATGTTCTTTCAAGACCCCGCAGGCAACCCGATTGAAATCAAAGGGTTTGTGGATATGGCCGGAGTATTTGCCACATGATCACCGTTCAATATGCCGCCCGCTCCGACCGTTGGGAGAGCCAGGAAGCCCCCTTGCGGGATGCCTTCGCCGCCGCCGGGCTGGAGGTCGATCTGCGCCGCGATCACGCCCCCGAAACGGTGGATTATGTGATCTATGCCCCCAATGGCGACCTGCAGGACTTCACGCCCTACACCCGCTGCAAGGCCGTGCTGAGCCTGTGGGCCGGGGTGGAAAAAATCGCCAACAATCAAACCCTGACCATGCCGCTGTGCCGGATGGTGGACCCTGGATTGACCGCCGGCATGGTGGAATGGGTCTGCGGCCATGTGCTGCGCTATCATCTTGATATCGACCGTTCGATCCACACCCAGGACCGCTGGCAACCGCGTGTTCCCCCGCTGGCAGAGGAACGCCCCGTCACCGTGCTGGGCCTCGGCGCGCTGGGTCAGGCCTGCGCCAATATGCTGGCCACGCTTGGCTTTCCTGTCACCGGCTGGTCGCGCTCGCCAAAATCGCTGGAGGGCATCAGCTGCCGCCATGGCAGCGAGGGATTGCAGCAGGCATTGCGCGACGCGGAAATCGTCGTCCTGCTGCTGCCGGACACAGCCGCCACCGAAAACACCCTGAACCGGGAAACCCTGGCGATGCTGCCGCGGGGCGCACGGCTGATCAATCCGGGACGTGGTCCGCTGATCGACGATGACGCGCTCTTGGCGGCGCTGGACAGCGGCCAGATTGGGCACGCCACGCTCGATGTGTTCCGCATCGAACCGCTGCCCGCAGACCACCCCTATTGGGCGCATCCGAATGTCACCGTCACACCCCATATCGCAGCCGAAACCCGCAGCATCACGGCCGCGCGTGTCATTGCCGAGAACATTCGCCGCGGCGAGGCGTCAGAGCCGTTTCTCCATCAGGTTGACCGCAATCTCGGGTATTGAGCCTGCGGCGGCGACCCCTGCGGGCAACAAGGTTAACAAATGGTAACCCCTGCGCACGCATCGCTGAACATTCGTTTAGATCGCAGCGCTATACTGGGGCCAATCGCGATTATCGGACCCGGGTCTGGCACCCCGGGCCCATCCAGGAACCGGGCCCCTACAGTCTGGGGCTGTGCAAGGATTTACGCACGCAGGCCGCTGGCCTGACCACCTCCGCCCCCGTGGCGGCGCCGTCCACTTTATGCCCACTGAAAGACCGACCAAACACCAAGGGAAAAATCCACCGCAGGAAAGAGTGACCGACAAGGTGGGATCTGCTGAACACAGTTTGAATTGACACAGTTTGGTTCAATACAGCTTGGTGTCGCACCGAAATCCCGCGGGTGATTGTCCACCCGAGGGCGGATGCCTCACATCCCAACCCGCGGCCGCCTATGGGCAGGCCGCCACACAGTGCTGCGCGCTACATAAATCCACCGCCCAAACCGGCTGCCCAAACCCGCTCTTCGGTCACTCCGCCGGGCGGATACTGCTGCGGCCAATTTCGCCCATATAGTCAGAGATCTTGTCCCGCAGCACCCGCTCGGACAGCGCGGCAAAGGCCTGCGGCAACCCCTGCAACTCGTCTTTGCGCGCCACCACGGTCAGGGTGCGCGACAGCCCCACCACCGGTAATTTGCACAGCCGCAGCCCCATGTTTTCAACCAACCCGTCAATCAACAAGGTCGGCGTCAGCAGGCTAAAGCCCTGCCCCGCCTCCACACAGGAGGTCACCATGCTGGAACGGTCGGCCTGAATGACCTTGCGGGGCTCAAACCGCAACCGCCGCAGATGCTGCGCGATCTGCCGCCCGGCATTGGTGGTATCGCCAAACCGGACCAGCGGCAGCCGGGTCTGGATCGCCTCCAGACTGTTGGTCGCCCCGTCATACCCCGCAGGCAGCACCAGCAGGTAGTTTTCGGTCAGCACCGGATGACGCTCCAGCCCGTCCATATCGAGAAACGGGTTCGAGGTGATCGCCAGATCCGCCTGTTTGGTGCGCAGCAGATGTTCGTGATTGCCGCTTTGCCCGGCGTGCAGGGTGATGTCTTCGACCCCGAAATCCTGTTGCGCCAGCTCGATCAGCCCCGGCGTCAGCGTGGTGGCAATGGAGGCTTGCAACCCCACCCGCAACAGCGACAGTGATTTCTGCCCCACGTGGCGCAGCTCGGTTTCCATATCCGACAGCGCATCCAGAATTTTCTGCGCCTTTCCATGCAGCCGCGCGCCCGCGTAGGTCAGCCGGGCGGGCCGGGTGCTGCGATCCAACAGCGTGGTGCCAAAGGCCGCCTCCAGCGCGGTGATATGCTGCGACGCCGCAGGCTGCGACAGGTTCAACAGCCGCGCCCCGGCGCGCATCTGGCCGGTTTCTGCAACAGCAACAAAGACTTCCAGCGACCGCATCAGACGGGGAGAGAGGTTACGCTGATCCATGCGGCATCATCCTTAGTATAATTCTGACTTATACTGTTGGGATTTTCTTGGTTTTCGTCAACCGCTGCGCAAACACTTTGGCCATGACAGCTCCACGTTCTTCCCGCCGCCGCCGAAGCGCCAAGACCCGCCCCGATGACACCGCGCGCGCGCCCTATATCCAGCGCCAGCTTGGCACGTTCAACGTGCTCAGCGAGGCCGGTCTGGAACAGATCGAAGCCAACGCAGACATCATCCTGGCCGACACCGGCATGGAATTTCAGGACGACCCGGAAATCCTGACCCTGTTTGCCGATGCAGGCTGTGACATCGACGGCACGCGGGTGCGCTTTCCGCCGGGGCTGTGCCGCCGCCTGATCACCGCGACGGCACCGGCGCAATTCCAGCAACATGCCCGCAACCCCGCCAATACGATCCAGCTGGGCGGCGATGCCAGCGTGCTCTGCCCCGCCTGGGGCCCGCCCTTTGTGCATGATCTGGACCGCGGCCGACGCTATGCCTCGCATCAGGATTTCACCGATCTGGTCAAACTGCATCACACCCTGCCCTGGTTGCATCACTCTGGCGGGGTGGTCTGTGAACCGGTGGATCTGCCCGCCAACAAACGCCACCTCGACATGCTTTATGGCCATATCCGCCACTCTGACCGCGCCTTCATGGGGGCCTTCATCGGGGCCGAACGTGCAGGCCACGCCATCGACATGGCGAAGATCCTGTTTGGCGAAGCCTTCGTGGCCGAAAACGCGGTGCTCTACTGCGTGTCCAACACCAATGCGCCGCTGGTCATGGACAGCCATATGTCCGGCGCGCTGAAAACCTACGCCAAGGCAGGCCAGCCCGTGGCCTGCACGCCCTGGGTGCTGACCGGCGCGATGTCGCCCGCCACCGTGGCTGGCACGCTCGCGCAGGTTCTGGCCGAAACCATGGCCGCCATGGCCCTGACCCAACTGGTGCGTCCCGGTGCGCCCTGTCTGATGGGCAGTTTCGCCTCCACCATGTCGATGAAATCCGGCGCTCCGACCTTTGGCACGCCAGAGGCCGGGCTTCTGGTGCTGGCCGCCGGGCAACTGGCCCGCCGTCTTGGGGTGCCGCTGCACACGGTCGGCACGCTCAGCGCGTCCAAACTGCCCGACGGCCAAAGCCAGCAGGAAGCCACCTGGGGCCTGATGATGTCGCTCTTTGCCGGGGCCAATCTGATCAACCACGCGACCGGATGGCTCGAAGGGGGGCTGGTCACCTCGTTTGAGAAAACCATGCTGGACCATGATATCTGCGGCAAAGTTGGCCGCTTCTTCGACGGCATCGACATGAGCGAAAACGCCCAGGCGATGGAGGCGATTGCCGCAACCGGCCCCGGGCAGCATTTCCTCGGTTCCGAGCATACGCAGGCGAATTTCATGTCCGCGCTGTTCCGGCCCTGGACCCCCGATGACAACTCTTTCGAACAGTGGCAGGCGGCGGGCGAAAAAGATGCCGGCACCCGCGCCAACGCCCTGTGGAAAGCCCAGCTGGACAGCTACAGCGACCCGGGTCTCGACCCCGATATCGACGCGGCGCTGCTGGATTACATCGCCGCGCGCAAGGCCGAAGTGCCGGACCGGGAGTATTTCTGATGCCCCGTATCCTGATCATCGGCGGTGGCGCCATCGGGCTCAGCATCGCCTATCATCTGGCCAAACGCGGGGCCGATGATGTGACCCTGCTGGAGCGCAATCAACTGACCTCCGGCACCAGCTGGCATGCGGCAGGCATTGTCGGCCCGCTGCGCGCCACCCCCAATATGACCCGGCTGGCCATGGCCGCGCTGGAGGTCTTTCCCGCGCTGGAGGCTGAAACCGGTCTCTCCACCGGCTATCGCAGAACCGGCGGCTACTGGCTGGCGCGGGAGGCCGCACGGCTGGATGAATTGCACCGCATCGCCGATCTGGGCCAGACCCTCGGGCTCGACCCACGGGTGATCGCCGCGCAGGATGTGCCGCTGCCGCATCTTGATCTGCGCCAGCATCTGGGCGCGTTGCAGGTGCCTGAAGACGCCAATGTGAACCCCGTCGATCTGTGTATGGCCTACGCCAAAGCGGCGCGCAGCCGCGGGGTCCATCTGCGCGAACAGGCCGCTGTCACCGCCCTGCTGCGCGACGGCTCCCGGATCACCGGGGTCACCCTGGCCGATGGCAGCCACATGCAGGCGGATGTCGTGGTGCTGGCCACCGGAGCCTGGTCGCGCGAATTGGCGGCAGGGATCGATGTGGCGCTGCCGCTGCAAGCCGTGGAACACATGTATGTGGTGACCGAACCCCTGCCCGATCTGCCCCATCCCTTCCCGGTGATCCGGGATCTGAACCGCGGCATCTACCTGAAGGGCGATGCCGGCAAACTGGTGATCGGCGGGTTTGAACCCAACGCCAAATGCTGGAACCCCTACGGGCCCGAGGGCAACCGACCGTTTCTGGAAATGGCGGAAGACTGGGATCAATTCACCCCCTTCATGGAGGCCGCGCTGGAGCTGTGCCCCGCGTTGGAAACCGCAGGCATCCAGCATTTCATGAACGGCCCCGAAAGCTTCACCGCCGACACCCGCCCGCTGGTGGGGGAAACCCATATCGATGGTCTGTTTGTGGCAGCGGGCATGAATTCCGTGGGGGTCATGTCCTCGGCCGGGATCGGACGGGAGCTTGCGGATTGGATCGTGGATGGCCACCCGTCAATGGATCTGTGGGAGGTCGATGTCGCGCGGGTGGATCCCGCCACCGCGACCCCCGATCACATGGCCGCACGCATGAAAGAGGCCGTCGCCGACCTCTTTGCGCTGCACTGGCCCTACAAACAGCCCAAGGCCGGGCGCAACCTGCGCCAAACGCCGCTGCATGATCTATGGGCCGCCCAAGGCGCGCAGTTCGGCCTGACCGCTGGATGGGAGCGCGGTTTGTACTATGGCCCGCAGCAACCCTATTCCGTCGCCGCCCAGGGCTGGTGGCCCCTCGCCAGGGCCGAGGCTGCGGAACTGGCAGAGGGCTGCGCGCTGCTGGAGCTGAGCCCCTTTACCAAGGTGGATATCACCGGCGCCTCCGCCTGCGCGGCATTGAACCAGCTGACCACCGCGCAGATGGATGTGGCGATTGGGCGGGCGGTCTACACGCAGTTGCTGAACCCACGTGGCGGGATCGAGATGGATGTGACGATCACCCGTTTGGCGAAGGATCATTTCCATCTGACCTCGGGGGCCGCCACGCGTGCGCGCGATCTCGCTTTCCTGCGCCGCACCCTGCGCTCGGCACTCAGTCAGGATCTCCGCATCACGGATGTGACCGAAGACTTCTGCACCATCGGCGTCATGGGATCTGGCAGCCGCGCCCTACTGCAGGGGCTGGGCGATCTTCCCGACATGGCGTTTGCACAGGCCGCAGAGGCGGTGATCTCCGGCATCCCGTGCCGTGCAACCCGCGTCAGTTTCGTGGGCGAACTGGGCTGGGAGCTGACGGTGGCCAATGCCGCAGCCCCTGCCCTGTTGCAGAGCCTGTTGCAGGCCGGCGCGCGCCCGATGGGTCATTTCGCGCTCGACGGCTGCCGCCTGGAGAAAGGTTTCAAACACTGGGGCCACGAATTGGGCCCGGACATCACACCGCTGGAGGCCGGGCTCGCCTTCACCATCGACTGGTCCAAGGACTTCACCGGCAAGGCGGCACTGGAACAGCAGAAAGCCAAAGGCGTGCAACGGCGGCTGGTCCTGCTGAACATCGAAGGCGCAGCCCTGATGTTGCACGATGAACCGGTGTTCGAAGGCGGCACCCATGTGGGGCTGACCACCTCTGGCGGGCGCGGTCCACGCACGGGGCAGAACCTGTGTTTTGCCATGATCAATGTCACACCGGGCGAGACGCTGGCCGAAACATGCGAGCGGAAATTTACAGTTCGGGTCGCCGGGCAGGAGTATAGCGCGCAGCCCCTGCGTCGCCCGCCCTTTGACCCCAAAGGCGAAAGGATGCGTGGCTGATGAGCGCGACAACACAAGCCCAGGTCACCATCATCGGCGGCGGCGCCATGGGCGTGTCCCTGATGTATCACTTGGTCAAAGCTGGCTGGTCCGATGTGCTGCTGGTGGAAAAAAACGATCTCACCCACGGGTCGACCTGGCACGCCGCCGGCCTGTGCACGCATTTTGCCCATAACCCCACCATCCAGGAGCTGCGCGCCACCTCGGTGCGGCTCTACCGCGATATCCTGCCCCAGGAAACCGGGCGGGACTGCGGGTTTCACCGCTCCGGTGCGATGCGCATCACCAGCAACCCCGACCGGATGGATGAATTTCGCCATGTCGCGGGCCTGTCGGCCTTTACCGGCTACCCGCTGCAGATCCTGACGCCCGAGCGCATCGCCGAATTGTTCCCGCTGGCGCAGTTGGAGGGGCTGATCGGCGGCATCTATGAACCTGATGACGGACATGTGGACCCCACGCTTGCCACGCAGGCCATGGCGGAGGTGGCCCGCCGGGGCGGTGCCCGCATCCTGCGCAACTGCCCGGTGCTGGCCATCGAACGCCAAGGGGCGCAGTGGCGGCTCGACACCGCCAAAGGTGCGGTTGAGAGCCGGCATATCGTCAACGCGGCGGGCACCTGGGGCTGGGAAATCGGCAAGATGATGGGGCTGAACATCCCGTCGGTGCCGGTGCTGCACCAATATCTGGTCACCGACCGGGTGGACGCAGTGGCCCGCCGCATCGAGGACGGACTGCCCGAATTGCCGATCATCCGCGACCCGGAAGAGAGCTGGTATGTGCGTCAGGAACGCGACGGTCTGATCCTCGGCCCCTATGAAAAAGACGCCAAAGTCTGGTCCGTCGACGGTGTCCCACCGGAGTTTGGCGCCGATCTGATGCCGCCGGATCTCGACAGTGTGGAACCGATCATTCTGGCCGCCATGGAACGCATCCCCGCACTTGAAACCGGCGGTGTGAAATCGGTGATCAACGGACCAATCACCTTTACCCCCGATGCCAACCCGCTGATTGGCCCAGCGCTTGGTCTGGACAATGCCTGGCTGCTGACCGGATCCTCCATGGGGGTGATGGAAGGCGGCGGCGCGGGCTGGTTTCTGGCCCATTGGATGACCCATGGCGCACCGCCGATGGATGCGCTGGCCGTGGACAGCCGCCGATTTGGCAGCTGGGCAGATCGCGACTATCGCGTGGCCAAAGCGGTGGAGTGTTTCGGCCTGCAATTTGGTGTCCACTACCCGCACGAAGAACGCCCCGCTGGCCGTGGTCTGCGCCTGTCGCCGCTGCATGATCTGATGGTGCAGCGCGGTGCGGTCATGGGGGCGGCCCACGGCTGGGAGCGGCCGAACTGGTTCGCCGATGCGCCGGGCGCCATTGCGGAAGAGACCTTTCGCCGGTCCAACTGGTTCACGCCCGTCGCCGCAGAGGTGGCAGCCGCTCACACCCGCGTGGCGCTGGCTGATCTGTCGGTGTTCTCCAAATTTGATGTCACCGGACCGGATGTCACCGCTTTTCTGGAGGATCTTGGCGCCAATCACGCGCCCAAACCCGGCCGCATCAGCCTGACCCATGCGCTCACCCCGGCAGGTGGAGTCGCGTCGGAATTCACCGTGAGCCGCCTGTCTGCGGATCACGCCTATCTCAACAGCGCGGCGGCCGCCGAAGACAGAGACGCCGACCTGCTGCGCCACGTGGCAGCCCGGCATGATGTGCAACTGCGCAACCGGACCGAAGATCTGGCCGTGATCGGCATCATGGGGCCCAAAGCCGCAGAGGTGCTGCCGCAGCTGGCCGATATGGGCTGGCTGCAGGCCCGCGAAACCCAACTCCACGATGTGCCGGTGCGCGCGTTGCGGGTGTCCTACATCGGAGAAAGCGGTTGGGAACTGCATGTCGTGCGCGAACACGCCGTCGCCCTGTTTCTGGCCCTGGAAGAGACGGCCAGGCCACATGGTCTTGGCTTTTATGGTGCCTATGCCGCCAATGCGATGCGGCTGGAAAAAGGCTATCGCGCCTGGGGCAGTGATCTGACGAGCGAGCGCAGCCCGCTGGAGGCAGGCCTGACGCCATTTGTGCGCAAAGCCCTGCGTGCGGATCTGGCCCGCGACACCCCCTGGGACATGGTGCTGCTGGAGGTTGAGGCAGGCCAAACACCCGCGGATGAGGTCGATCCCTTCTACGCCCATACCCTCTGGCGTGATGGCCAGCCCGTAGGCATCGCCACATCCGGCGCCTTTGGCCACCGCACCGGCAAGGTGCTGGCGCTGGCCTATCTGCGCGATGCCAGCGCGCGCGACGGGCTGACGATCTCCATTCTGGGGCAGCATCGCGCTGCAACCATCCTGTCCCGCCCCCCATTCGATCCAGACAACACCAGACTCAAGACCGGAGGTTCCGCATGACCGATCACCCCCTGCACACCGATTGGGACTTTGCCAATACAGCGGCCCGCCGCGACCAGTTCTATGCCGCTTCTCTGACCCGGTTCACCCCGTTTCGCGACCCCATCGTGTTTCAGCAAGGGCGCGGACAGTATCTCTGGGACACGGATGGGTGCAAATACACCGATCTTCTGGGCATGAATGTCTGCATCTCGGTGGGGCATTCGCATCCGCGCGTGGTGGCCGCGGCCACGGCGCAGGCCCAAGAGCTGACCCATTGCACCACCATGTTCTACCACCCGACACCGGCCCATCTCGCCGAAGAGCTGGCCGCGACCATGCCCAAAGGCCATGACTGGGTGGTGCATCTGACCAACTCGGGCTCCGAGGCCATCGACCTCGCCATGACCATGGCCCGCACCTATACCGGCCATCTTGATCTGCTGGCGCTGCGCACCGCCTATCACGGCCCCACCGCAGCGGCGCAGTCCATCACCGGGATCTCCGGTTGGCGCCATCCGGGCATGCCCGGCAATGTGGCCTTTGTGCCGGAACCCAACCAGTATCGCGGCATCTTTGGCCCCGGCACCCAGCCCTATCTCGACGAAATCGACCGCACCATTGCCACGGCCACATCGGGCCAGGTCGCGGGCATGTTTGTAGAAAGCGTCCAGGGCTATGGCGGCATCATCGAAATGCCACCCGGCTATATGTCGGGCGCAGCAGACCGCGTCCGCGCGGCAGGCGGGCTCTATATTGCGGATGAGGTGCAATCCGGCTTTGGCCGCACCGGCGCGCATTTCTGGGGGTTCGAGGCCGATGGCGTCGTGCCCGACATCGTGGTGATGGCCAAGGGGCTGGGCAACGGCTTTCCCATCGGGGCGGTTGTGGCGAAAAAACACATCGCCGCGCCCATGGCAGAGAAGTTCATGTTCCACACCTACGGGGCCAACCCGACCTCTGCGGCGGCCGCGCGTGCCGTGCTGGCGGTGATGGCGGACGAAGGCCTGCAGGACAACGCCCGCGTGGTCGGGGCAAAGCTGCTCGAGCGGCTGCACGATCTGAAGGACAAATACCCCACCATCGGTGATGTGCGCGGCAAAGGGCTGATGTTGGCCATCGAATTGGTCAAAGACCGCGCCGACAAGACCCCCGACAAAGAGGCCACCACCAACGTCTTTGAAGCCTGCCGCGAACAGGGCATCATCTTGTCCAAATCCGGCCCGTTCCAGCAATGCCTGCGCATGGTGCCCCCATTGTGCCTGTCGCTTGACGATGTCGATCACGTCGCAGCCGCCCTCGACCGCGCGCTGGCCTCACAGGGCTAAGGCCCAGGCGCCTACTACCAGACGGGCAGCAAACAAACCCAAGGGGCGGCGGGCCACCAACAGTCCCGCCACCCTGTCAGCTACACCCACAACCCCCGTCCGCATGCGGCCTGCGCCCCTGGGTTAAGAGATCACGGGGTTAGGGGATTATACAGGGTTAGGAGCTCGTGGGTTCGGGGATCATGCGGCGGAACAGGGGGCGGTAGTCGGGTATGGCCAGATCCGGCAGGTCACAGGCCTGAGCGACGGTGAACCACTCCAGCGCGCTGTGTTCGTGGTTGTTGATCACCGGCGGCGGTTGCGTGTGGGCAGATGACGTATCTGTGGCTGCACCAATGCCGGACCACGCTCGCACGGCATAGATGTGATAGAGCGGTGGCGTCTGTGGGTCGATATGGGTGTCGCGGATCGTTTCGACATAGGTGCTGCCCAATGGGGCGATGGCGACTTCCTCTGCCAGCTCTCGGTGCAGCGCCTGTTCGGGCGTCTCACCCGCTTCGATCTTGCCGCCGATCAGATCCCAGCAATTGGGATATGTCGCCCGCAACGACGCTCGCCGACCCAGCAGAATTTTATCCCCCTGCAATAGCAGCGCACAGGCGTATTCGGCGCTGCGCAAGCCTGATATCATGGTGGATTTTGTGGTGGATGTCATGGTGATGCCCCCAATTGCGCCATGGTTTTGCGCCCGGCTGTTGTGCCGCTATGACTTATGCCTGTGTTTTATGCATGTATTTTATGGCCGGGTTTAATGGCTGTGTCTGCTCGCCAGTTCTGTGGAACTGCTCTGGCTGGACAATATCTGGCTGGAGCACGTCTGGCTGGATCGAGTGTGGCTGGATCATGTCTGGCCGGATCCAAACTGTGAGGATCCAGCAGCGCCTCTCCGTGTTCGCAAACCGTTTTGCCAGAAGGGCTGCCATGGCCGCGCACCGATCCGATGCAGATTCGTGTCGAATGTGGCGTGGATCATAGGCCGGAGCGCAGCCAAAATTGAACGCGTTGACCGGTGTTTTCGCAAGGGTTGAAATCACGCGAAACTCTATCAAAGTCGCATTAAACGCCTGTAATTCATTACATAAAACTCCGCCAAGACTGCCCAAACCCGCCAAACCAAACCAGCATGTCAGGCGATGTGCTACCCGCCACCACAACCCTAAAATGTTTCACGTGAGGTCACGGGCGCTTGCGTCGATGTTTCTAGCCAGACGTAAGAAAGTTGCGCTACGATCCCTTCAAAAAAAATACAAATAGGGACGGAACGACATGACCAAACGCCTCAGGAAAATCACCATCGTCGGCGGCGGCACGGCGGGGTGGATGACCGCATTGATTCTGGAAACGGAATTTGCGCGGACATCAGGACCCAAGGATCGGCCAAAAATCTGCCTGATCGAAAGCCCCAATATCGCCACCGTCGGGGTCGGCGAAGCCACCGTGCCCCGGATGCCCAAAACGCTGCGGCAGGCCGGGATTTCGGAACGGGCTTTCTTTCGCGAAACCAATGCCTCTTTCAAGCTGGGGGTGAAGTTCTGCAATTGGAATAATGATGCCAATGGCAAGCGCATCGACTATGTGAACCCCTTTGCCCATGGCCAGTTGCTGGACGGGCTGGAGGCGGCAGAGTATTTCCTGCGCTTTGGCAATGGGGATCGCGATTTCACCCAGTCGATTTCGCCCCATGACGATCTGGCCCGCATGTGCAAGGGCGCGCGACCGCTGGGTCAGCCGGAATTCGAGCAGCGCTTTGGCTATGCCTATCATCTGGACGCGGTGAAATTCGCAGGCATGTTGACCAAAGCCTGCACCAAACGCGGTGTCGAGCATATCCAGGACGAGGTGACCTCGGTCGAGTTGGATGAGCAGGGCAATGTCAGCCATTTGATGCTGGAAAAGAACGGACGCCATGACATCGAAATCGTGATCGATTGCACCGGATTCCGCGGGCTGATCATCAACCAGGCGCTTGGCGAACCGTTCAAGGATTACTCGGACTATCTGCCCAATGACCGTGCGATGGCGCTGCAGATCGAACATCCCGATCCCGAGAAGATCGAGAGTGTCACCCGCTCGACCGCGCTGGGTGCGGGCTGGACCTGGCGGGTGCCGCTCTACAATCGGGTGGGCACCGGTTATGTGTTTTCCTCGGCGCATCGGACCGATGATCAGGCGGCGGATGAATATCTCGAATGGCTGGGCGACAGCGGCAAAGGGGCCACGCCCCGGGTGATCCCGATGCGGATCGGACGGGTGCGCAACGCCTGGGTCAAGAACTGCGTTGCCATTGGTCTGGCCGGTGGGTTCATCGAACCGCTGGAAAGCACCGCCATCCATATGATTGATCATGCGGTGCGGTGGTTTGCCGAACATCTCCCGACCAAAGAGGTATCCCCTGCCCTGCGCAGCCGGTTCAACCGCCAGATGGACAAACTGTACGAAGAGGTACTGGAGTTCATCTGCCTGCACTACAAGCTGGGCAACCGTACCGATGATCCCTATTGGATCGACGCCCGCACCCAGATGAAGGTGCCGGACCGGTTGGCGGAGAACCTGGAGCTCTGGCAGCACCGCTTGCCGATGCCCCATGATATCGAGTTTGCGACGCTGTTTGATTATCGCGTCTATCAGACTGTGCTGCTGGGCAAACAGGTCTATGACACCGGCTTTGGCCCCGGGATCCGGGATCGTCTGCGGCCGCTGAAAAAGCCGATCTGGTATCAATGGTGGAAAGGCGCAAAGGTCGATCTGGCGCAGATCCTGAAGACCATGCCCGATCACAAAACGCTGCTGCGCGACATCCGGGGCGAGTTGGACCCCAAACACTTTGGCATCAACGCGACCGTAAAACCGACGGTGCAGATGCCGGGATGTGCGTCTGGCGCTGGGGCCGGATCAGGGGCTGTGCCTGCCCCCTTTGTCATCCAGAACATGCCAAGTGCGCAGGAAATTCAGAGCGGACAGAAAGACCTGCAACTGTTCTGATGCGCCCCCGGTTACAGGGGGTTCAACAACAGGCAAGAGAGCCGAACGGAAAAGGGCAGGCACGGCGCCTGCCCTTCATTTTTGACCTGTTCCTTCGCGTTGGATGAAACGCCCGCGCGTCACTGGTCAGTGGCCACATGCGGATCACAGGCGCATCACAGCCAGATCACTTGGCAGCCAGTCCTTTCGACAAGCCGCGCCCTTTCAACAGGGCCTCCACCCCCGGCAGGCGACCGCGGAACTGGGTATAGAGTTCAGCCGGATCGCGGGAGCCGCCCGCGGACAGGATATGGGTTTCCAGCGCCTCGGCGCGCTCTGCGTCAAAGGCACCTTCTGCTTCTTCAAAGGCGGCAAAGGCATCAGCGTCCATCACCTCGGACCACATGTAGCTGTAGTAGCCCGACGAATAGCCGTCCCCGGCAAAGACATGGGCAAAATGCCGCGTTGCGTGGCGCATGATAATCGCCGGGGGCATGCCGATCTCGGCCAGCACCTCGGCCTGTTTCGCCATCGGATCCGAAGGCGCGGGCCCATCGTGGAACGCCAGATCAACCAGCGCAGAGGCAACGTATTCGACCGTTTGAAATCCCATATCAAAGGTCGAGGCCGCCAGCACACGGTCGCGCATCTCCACCGGCATCGGCGCGCCGGTTTCAGCGTGGGTGGCAAATCTGCCCAGCACTTCAGGCACATCGAGCCAATGTTCATAGAGCTGCGAGGGCAGTTCGACAAAATCGCGCGCCACCGAGGTGCCAGAGATGCTCTCATAGGTCACGTTCGACAGCATCTGGTGCAGCGCGTGGCCAAATTCATGAAACAGCGTGCGCGCATCATCATAAGACAGCAACGCCGGATTGCCCTTGGCGAAATTGCAGACATTGATGACAACCGGGCTTTGCGGGTCTGGGAATTTGGCCTGGCTGCGCATCGCCGAGCACCAGGCCCCCGAACGTTTGGAGGAGCGGGCGAAATAATCGCCGATGAACACCGCCACATGATCCCCGTTGCGCGTCACCTCCCACGCGCGGCAATCCTCGTGGTAGAGGGGGACTTCGAGCGGGGTAAACTGCAACCCAAACAGGCGGTTGGCGCAATCGAACGACGCCTCGATCATCCGATCGAGCTGGAAATACGGCTTCAGCTCGGCTTCATCGAGGTCATGCTCCGCCTTGCGGCGCTTCTCCGCGTAGTAGCGCCAGTCCCAGGGTGCCAGCGCGTCGTTGATGCCATCTTCCTGCATCATCTCTGTCAGGATTTTGGCGTCCGCCTCGGCCTGGGCTTTGGCGGGCTCCCAGACCTGCATCAGCAGATCGCGCACCGCCGCCGGGGTTTTCGCCATTTCGGTTTCCAGCTTGTAGGCGGCGAAACTGTCATAGCCCAGCAGTTCGGCGCGTTCCTGGCGCAGCTGCAGGATTTCGGCGGCAATCGCACGGTTGTCGCTGTCGCCCCCATTGGCACCGCGTGCGGCCCAGGCTTCAAACGCGCGCTTGCGCAGATCGCGCCGCGAAGAGAATTGCAAAAACGGCGTAATCAGCGAGCGCGACAGGGTGACGGCGGGTCCATCGAGCCCTTTTTCCGCCCCCGCAGCGCGGGCCGCATCGATGACGAACTGCGGCAGACCGGCCAGATCCTCCTCGCTGAGCGCCATGAACCAATCCCGTTCATCGGCCAGTAGGTTCTGGGTGAAATCGGTGCCGAGCGTTGCAAGCCGCGACTTTATCTCTTGCATGCGGGTGTCTGCGGCCCCTTCCAGCGCAGCACCGCCACGCACAAAGCCACGATGCGTGAGCATCAGCACGCGCTGCTGTTCCTCCGTCAGATCCAGGCTGTCGCGCTGGTCCCAGACCGCTTTCACGCGGCCATAGAGCGCTTTGTTGGCGGTGATCGCGGAAAAATGCGCCGCGAGCTTTGGGGAGAACTCCCGTTGCAGGGCCTCGCGGTCCGCGTTGCTGTCCGCACCTGCAACGCTGTAGAACACTGACAGCACCTGTTCCAGCGCACGACAGGGCGTTTCCAGCGCTTCGATCACATTGGCAAAGGTCGGCGGGCCCTCGGCAGTGGCGATCGCGTCGATCTGCGCCTGATGTTCCTGCAGCGCCTGATCCAGCGCGGGGGCGAAATCGCTGTCCTTGATCTGATCGAAGGGGGCGATGTCGAAAGGGGTATCCCAGCGGGACAACAGCGGATTGGTCATGGCAGATCTCCTTTGGCTGAAAGCTATGCCCGGCCTGTGCCGCCGTCCAGAGGTGGGATCATGAGAATTTCATCAAACCTGTGTTTGTGCGGTCCCATGCCCCCGCTTCCGGGCCGTTCCCCTGCCCTGTTCCCCTGCGTGTTGCTCCGCCTGTTGCTCTGCCTTTTACTGTCGCCCGGCCTGTTGCTGCATGACGGCTGCGCTTAACCCCGTTGGCCCACAGTGCGCCGCCAGCCCTAGCCACGCTCCTGTCGGCGGCGCAGGTGTTTTTCCAACCGCCGCAGCGCCAGGGACAACCCGATGGTCAAGGTCAGGTAAATCAGCGCGACAACATTATAGGTCTCGAAATAGCGGAAATTGCCCACCGCCATCAGCTTGCCCAATTGGGTGACATCCGCAACGCCAAGGACCGACACCAGCGAACTGTCCTTGACCAGAGCGACAAAATCATTGCCAAGCGGCGGCAGAATGGTGCGGATCGCCTGGGGAAACACGATGAAGCGGAACCGATGCCAGCGACTGAGCCCCAGCGCTTTGGCCGCTTCGATCTGGCCCTCGTCCACCGATTGCAGACCGGCGCGAAACACCTCGGAGATAAAGGCAGAATAGGCGATCATCAGCGCGATGATGGCCCGCCACAACAGCGGAAAATTCCGGGTGCGGATCGGGTCCAGCCCCAGATGCCCGCCGATCCAGTTGCGCAGATCCACGAGAGCGGGCGCCAGCACAAAGGCCACATAAAGCAGCAGCACGATGATCGGAATACCGCGCACCACCTCCACATAGAAGCGGGCGGTCTGGCGGATGATCAGCCAGCGTGACCCGGCCGCAACCGCCAATGCAAGACCAAGCAGCGACGCCAGGGTAAAGCTGACAAGGGTGACAAACACCGTCAGCTGCACGCCTTTTGACAGGGTCGTCAGAATGTTGAGGTAGAGTTCGTCCGTGACAACCTGCCAGCCGAGAAAGCCGCCGATCAGGACAATGGTGGCCAGCCACCAGGGGAAATCCTCGCTCTTGCCGCTATGGCTGGCGGAGGGTTTGCGCGGCTCGTTCATGGGTCGTCCATATTTTCAAAAGGGGCCCCGGCGCAGCGCACCGGAGCCACATCAAACGCAGGCTGCGTGATCAGCCGCCGAGTTTATATTCCAGGAACCACTTGGTGTTCAGCGCGTCCAACGTGCCGTCGGCCTCCATCGAGGCGATTGCCGCGTTGATCGGCGCGACCAAATCGCTGCCCTTGGGGAAAATGAACCCGAAGTCTTCGGTGCCGAGCGGCGCGCCAACGATTTTCAGCGCCCCATCAGACGCCTGCACGTAACCGTTGGCGGCAGTGCTGTCAGAGAGCGCCAGATCAACGTCACCGGTGCGCAGCGCCTGGATCGCAGCGCCAAAGGTTTCAAACAGTTTGATGCGGGGGTTGGCTTCATCGCCATCAAGAATGTCATAGACGGTGACATAAAATGGCGTGGTGCCGGGCTGAGCACCGGCCAAGAGATCTGCGTTGGCGGCAAAGCTCGCGGCGTCGTCAAAACGGGTTTCATCACCCGCCACGATCATCCGCATCTGCGAGGTCAGATATTTGTCAGAGAAATCGACCTTCTCCTTGCGGTCTTCCCGGATGGTGATGCCGGTCATGCCCAGATCGAATTGACCGTCGCTGACCGCCGGGATCATCGCGTCCCAGCTGGTGGTTTCATAGACCACGGTGATGTTGATACGCTCTGCGATCTCGGCCATGGCATCGTATTCCCAACCGATCGCGGCCCCGGTGGCGGGATCCACGAACTGCAGGGGGGGATAGGCGTTTTCGACCGAAACCACCACTTCGCGTCCATCCAGATTGGGCAGATCCGCCGCTGATGCGGCGCTGGTCAGCGTGGCCAAACCCAATGTGGCCGCCGTTAGCGTGGCGGCGCAGTTTGCAACAAATGTCATGGTGTCTCTCCTCTGTTGAGCCCTCGTTGGGGTCCGTGGCCTAAATCGTCGCGCGTCTCGAACATGGGACAAACGCCAGCTAAAGGCCAGATGCAGGGCTCTATTTGGTGGTCAGGGCCGCATCAGGCGGATGCGGTGGATGGTGGTGTGGATTGTGATGCGGGCGGCACCTCGGGCGGTGTGTCTGTGTCTGCCGCCGTGCCGCAGACCGGGCAATCGCTACGCGCGCTGAGGCTGATCTTGCGGCTTTCGGCATAAAGACCGTCATAAATCAGCATCTCACCGCGCAGGGTCTGCCCCGCGCCGCTGATCGCTTTGATCGCTTCCAGCGCCATCATGGAGCCGACCACACCCGGCAGCGGGCCAACAACCCCGGCTTCGGAGCAGCTGGGCGCAAGACCGGGGGCCGGAGCCTCGGGGAAGATACATTGGTAACAGGGGCCGCTCTGCCCGGGTTGAAACAGCGAAATCTGCCCCTCCCACTGGGACAATGCCCCGGAAATCAGCGGCTTGCCCAAGGCCACCGCCGTGCGATTGGCCAGGTAGCGGGTCTCGAAATTGTCGCAGCCATCCAGGATCAGATCGTAGTCGGCAAACAGATCACGGGCGATGTCCTCTGTCAGGCGACGGTGATAGGGGCGCACCGTGATGAAGGGGTTTTGCGCCTCCATCGCGGCCTGGGCCGAAAACACCTTGGGGATGCCGATATCCTGATCACGGTGGATCACCTGCCGTTGCAGATTGGCGTTTTCGACCACATCATCATCGATCACGCCAATGGTCCCGACCCCGGCTGCCGCCAGATATTG
The DNA here is from genome assembly GCF_022825805.1 of Phaeobacter sp. Lineage (GTDB taxonomy): Bacteria > Pseudomonadota > Alphaproteobacteria > Rhodobacterales > Rhodobacteraceae > Phaeobacter. Next base: position 17,663 of record NZ_JAJDWC010000051.1, on the reverse strand, counting down.
CAGCGCAGGCGCGCCCAGTCCCCCGGCCCCTATGACCAGCACCTTGGCCTGGCGGAGTTTTTTCTGACCCGGCCCGCCCAATTCGCGCAGAACGATATGGCGGGCATATCGCGACAGTTCTGTTTCCGAAAAGCGGCCGGGCTGTGCGGGCGCATCGGTGGCCGCGTCCTCGTCAGGTTGGGCCCGCTGGCGCAGGCGGCGCAGCAGGTGGCGGTACGCGACGATCAACGCAACAGCGCCCGCCAGCATCAGCCATGGGGCCACGGAACCGCCTGTGTTTTCGCGCAAGGGGGTGCCTTCTGGCAGGGTCAGCTGGATCGCAATCATCGCGAGATACAGCAGCGCCAGCAGGCTCAACCGCAGTTGCCGCCCAAAGCCGAGATAGCGGCCAAGCCACCAGATCAGCCCGGCCAAAATAAAGATAGATAGCATCAGCTTTGCCCCGTGGATCCGAAGCCGCCCGATCCCCTGTCGGTGGCGGTCAATGTGTCAACCACGTGGAAGCTAGCCTGAATAACCGGCGCAACAACCATCTGGGCGATCCGATCTGCGTGGCGGATGACAAAGTCCTGCTGCCCTGCGTTCATCACGATCACCCCCAGCGGGCCGCGATAGTCGCTATCGATGGTGCCGGGCGCATTGGGGAGCGTGATGCCATGTTTCAGTGCCAGACCCGAACGCGGACGGATCTGCACCTCATAGCCGCGCGGAATTTCGAGCCGCAGGCCGGTGGGCACCAGCAGCCGCGCGCCGGGGGCCAGTGTCACCTCTCCGCGGTCCGGGAAATTGGCGCGCAGGTCCGCGCCTGCGGCCTCTGCCGTTTGATAGGCGGGCAAGGCAACACTCCGGTCGGCGGCCTCATCGTAGGTTATGCGAATGTCGACCCTGTGTTGTTCCATGTCTCGTGCCCGTTTCGTCTCTTTGGTCGTGTCTCTTCGGTGCTGTCTCATGGCCCCTTGGCGGCGCAGCAGATCAGCCCGCCAGTTCAGCCCGCAGCTGCCAGAGCCTGTGCAATGCGGTCGGCCAGTTTGCGGGCAACAGCGTCCTTGTCCATGCGCGGCCAGCTTTCCGCGCCGTCCTCTGATATCAATGTGACCGCGTTTTCGCGCCCGCCCATGATGCCGGTGGCCGGAGACACATCATTGGCAACAATCCAATCGCAGCCTTTGCGCAGCCGTTTTGCGGTGGCGTTTTCGACCACATCGTTGGTTTCGGCCGCAAATCCGACCACCAGACCGGGGCGGCCCTTGTCCAGATGCGCAACGGTTTTGAGGATGTCGGGGTTTTCGGCAAACTCCATCACCGGCAGGCCATCCTTGGATTTCTTCAGCTTGCGGTCAGAGGCGCTGGTGACCCGCCAATCCGCCACCGCAGCGGCAAAGACCGCCGCATCAGCGGGCAAGGCTGCGGCTACTGCATCGGCCATCTGCTGCGCGGTTTCCACTGGCACGGTTTGCACGCCGTCGGGCGGGGCAACGCTGGCAGGCCCGGTGACAAAAACCACCTCTGCCCCGAGATCGCGCAGCGCCCGCGCCAGTGCAGTGCCCTGCGCCCCGGAGGATCGGTTGGCGATGTAGCGCACCGGATCAATCGGTTCGTGGGTTGGCCCCGATGTCAGCAGGATACGACGGCCTTTCAGCGGGCCATCGGCAAGTTTTGCCAGGATGGCCTGCACAATCGCCTCGGGCTCGGCCAGGCGGCCAGGGCCAAATTCACCGCAGGCCATGCTGCCCTCGTCCGGGCCGACGCAGGCCACGCCATCAGCGCGCAGCGTGGCCAGATTGCGTTGCGTGGCGGGATGCTCCCACATGCGCACATTCATCGCCGGGGCCAGCAGCACTGGTGTGTCCGTCGCCAGCAAGAGCGTGGAGGCCAGATCGTTGGCATGGCCATTTGCCATTTTCGCCATCAAATCCGCTGTCGCCGGTGCCACCACCAGCAGATCGGCGCTGCGGGACAATTGGATGTGGCCCATCTCTGCCTCTGCAGTGAGATCAAACAGATCCCGGTGGACCGCCTGCCCGGCCAGCGCGGAGACCGACAAAGGCGTCACAAACGCCTCGCCTGCCTGGGTCAGCACCGGCACCACCTCGGCGCCTTGATCTTGCAGTCTGCGGATCAGTTCGAGGGATTTATAGGCCGCAATGCCCCCGCCAATGATCAGGAGAATACGTTTATTGGCCAGCATTTACCTATCCTTGCGCCAATGTTGCGCAACAGCGTTGCGCGTCTGTGTTGCGCGCCAGCTTACTGTGCGAGGGAGCGAGAGGGAATGGCCTTTGCACTGCTGCAGGAGACGACCACGAAAAAAGCGCGTCCCGGGGGAGGACGCGCTTTGAAATGCTCATGACGAGTGGGGGAGTCAGAGCAGGAAGTTCTGAACCTCGCGGGAACAGTTTTCCAGCGATTTGCGCATTTTCTGGAAGGCCCCAGCCTCCAGCTGGCGGACCCGTTCCTTAGAGAGACCAAGTTCGGTGCCGAGGCTTTCCAGCGTGCGGGGCTTTTCCCGCAGTTTGCGTTCGGTGATGATGAAGCGTTCGCGTTCGTTCAACGCCTGCATCGCCTCCACCAGCCAGGTGCGCAGCTGCTGCGTGTCGTGATCTTCTTCGACCAGTTCGGCGGCCTGAGCACTGTCGTCTTCCAGTGCTTCGATCCATTCGCGGCCCTCTTCCTCGGCGGATTGCACCGCGTTGAGCGAAAAGTCCGCGCCAGACAGACGACCATCCATCATCTGCACATCCCGCAGCGGCACGCCGATTTCGGTGGCGATCTGCTGATGCAGCTGGTGCTGGTCCAGTTCGATGCCGCTGGTGTGCGCCTCGCGCTCCAGCTGGGCTTGCACCCGGCGCATGTTGAAAAACAGCGACTTCTGCGACGAGGTGGAGCCGGTTCGCACCATCGACCAGTTGCGCATCACATAATCCTGGATCGATGCCTTGATCCACCACACCGCATAGGTGGAGAACCGCACGCCGCGGTCGGGATCGAATTTATCTGCGGCCTTCATCAGGCCGAGCCCGGCCTCTTGGATGAGGTCATTCATCGGTGCGCCATAGCGGCGGAATTTCGACGCCATCGAAATAGCAAGCCGCATATAGGCATTGATCAATCGGTGCAGCGCCTCGACGTCACGGTCGTCGCGCCACGCATAAGCCAGTTGCAATTCCGTGTCTGAATCCAGCAATTCCGCCTTCATCGCCCGTTTGGGCAGCGGGTTTTCGATTATGGTATCAAGAGCCATTAGTCTTCCCCGTGGATGATTTTCCTATGATACGGGCAGTCCACGGGTTCGGATCAGTAATTCAGCAAAAAAATTCCATATTTAGCGATCACAGAGGCGTGTTACAGAGCAGGGTCTGAGCGAGTGAAAACCGTAACCCATTGCTTTGGATGCGCTATTTCGGCCTGTGCTTGGCTGTGTCGATTTTCGAAAAAAAATCACTCTGAAAGTCATTTTATTGCCATGAGGGGTGCTCGTTGGGCATTTTATTACTCCCATATGTTGCGAACATGACGCCACCAGCACCTATGACTAGAGTCGGCCCTGCTATCATGTCTGTTCTGGTCTGTGTCGTGATGCTGACCACGACACCTGCCATGATGGCCGCCGTCATGATCGCCGCGCCAAAGGCCGTTGCCGATCCAAGCCGCCGCGCTATGCTGCCTTGGCGGGACCGCGATCAAAGCGTCCCATCACAGCGGCAATTGATGGGATCCTGTACGTGGCCTCAAAACTCACTCTTGTTGTTGGCGGCGCGGCCTCCGGCAAATCCGCCTTTGCGGAACAGCTCTGCCTGGGGACTGCGCGCCCGCGCGTCTATCTTGCGACCTCGCAGATCTGGGATGACGAAATGCAGGCAAAGGTGGCGCGGCATCTGGTGCAGCGCGGGGCGTGCTGGACCACTCACGAGGCGCCGCTGGATCTTGGCCCAGTGCTGACCGGTTTGGCGGCCGACAGCATCTGCCTGTTGGATTGCGCCACCATGTGGCTGTCGAACCATCTGCTCGCCGACCACGATCTGGAGCGCGCGCAGGCCGATCTGATCGCGGCCCTGACCATCTGCCCCGCTGAGGTGGTGGTGGTCACCAATGAAACCGGCCAGGGCATTGTGCCCGACAACAAACTGGCCCGTCAGTTTCGCGAGGCACAGGGTCGGCTGAACATCCTGCTGGCACAGACCGCTGACACCGTTGTGCAGGTCAGCGTTGGTCTGCCCCATGTTCTGAAAGGACAGCTATGACCCCCTCTGCGATCACCCGCCTGTTCCTGATCCGTCACGGGCCAACCCATGCAAAAACCATGGTCGGCTGGTCTGATCTGCCCGCAGATCTGTCTGATACGGCCGCATTGGCGCGGCTGGATGCCTATTTGCCCAGCGATGCCATCGTGGTGTCATCCGATCTGTCGCGGGCGCGGGATACGGCGACTGCCATCATGGGGCAACGCAGGCGTCTGGCCCATGATCCGGATCTGCGGGAAATCCATTTTGGTGCCTGGGAGCTGCGCAGCTGGGCCGAGATTGATGCGGAATCGCCAGAGCACATCCGCGCCTATTGGGAAACACCCGGAGATGTCGCCCCACCCGGCGGCGAAAGCTGGAACACGGTTTGCGCCCGAGTGGACGGCGCGATCAATCGGCTGATCGAACAGCACAGAGGCCAGACGCTGGTTGTGGTGGGCCATTTCGGCCAGATCCTGACACAGATCCAACGGGCCGAGCAATTGACCGCGGAAGAGGCGTTTTCCCACCGGATCGACAACCTGTCGGTCACCGAGTTGAGCCATCAGGGGGAGAGGTGGGATCGCGGCTGGAGCAGCGGTAAGATCAATCACATTCCGTGATAGGTTCGGCCACAAATATTCAATATGAGAATATATCGTGCGCCGCTACACTGCCCTTATGACTTACCAAATTTATATCGGAGATCGCAAGTATTCCAGCTGGTCGCTGCGCGGCTGGCTGATGCTGGAAAAGTTCAACCTGCCTTATGAGGCCACGCTGATCGAGATGTTCTCGGGCACGATGGCGGATCGGATGGCCTCTCTGGCGCCGGCCCGGTTGCTGCCGACCTTGGTTCTGCCAGACGGCACCGTGGTTGGGGAAACGGCTGCTATTGCTGAAACCCTGGCAGAGCGCCACCCCGATGCAGGCCTCTGGCCCGCAGATGCGGCGGCGCGGGCCACAGCGCGTTGGCTGGTGGCGGAAATGGCGTCCGGGTTTGCGGCGCTGCGTCAGGCCTGCCCGATGCAACTGGCGCATATCTATGACGGGTTTGTTCCATCCGACGCCGTGCGCGCGGATCTAGCCCGGATCGAAACCCTGTTCGATCATGCTCGTGCCGTGTCTGGATCGCAGGATGGCTGGCTGTTTGGGGCCTACTCCGTGGCAGATGCGTTTTATGCCCCGGTGGCGGCGCGGATCGTGGGGTATGATCTGCCGGTGTCGGAGCGGTTGCGGGCCTATTGTCGCCAAACCCTGTCAGATCCTGCCCTGCTGGCCTGGCAAGCGCGGATTGACGAAACCAGCTATGGCCACGACCCCTATCCGATGGATCTGCCGCACCGCCCCTGGCAGTTGGGGTGATCTCGCTGGGATTGGCCCGAAATTAGCCTGGGATTAGCCTGAGATTGACCTGGGATTAGCCCGGGCTCAGATGAGTGTGCACGCTGTGGATCTGAGCCCGGATCAACACATCGCTTGGGATCACGCGTCCAATCTGATGGGTGTGGGCTCATGCCCTCCCAGACGGATGCGGTAAATAAACCGTAAATCCGCAGAAAATCCCCAGAAAATTCCTGGCGGCGTTAACGACTCCGAAACCACGATTGCCAAGCCTCTCCCCACGGCACGTTCCGAACCGCGGATCCAACCAATGGACCCAACTACGGAACGGCCATCCACCACAGGGAGGGGAGCCTTGATCTCACGCGCATATACGGTGGCCTTTCAAGGGGTCGATGCCCGTCTGGTGGAGGTCCAATGCGCCGTGGCCCCGGGCCTGCCTGCGTTCTCGATTGTCGGCCTGCCGGACAAAGCCGTGAGCGAAGCCCGCGAACGGGTGCGCGCGGCCTTTGCGGCGATGTCGATCGCCCTGCCCGCCCGGCGCATCACTGTAAATATGTCGCCTGCCGATCTGCCCAAAGAGGGCAGCCATTTCGACCTGCCGATTGCGCTGGCCCTGCTCGCGGCCATCGACATCGTCCCGCCCGAGGCCGCATCAGATACGATAGCCTTGGGGGAACTGTCCCTCGATGGCAGCCTAATGCCGGTTGTGGGCGCGTTGCCCGCTGCAATGGCGGCTGCCAGCGAAGACCGGCGGTTGTTGTGTCCACGCGCGTCCGGAGCGGAAGCGGCCTGGGTCACGGAGGCGACGGTGATCGGAGCGGACAGTCTGGGCGATGTGGTGCGTCATTTCACAGGCCAAAACGTCATTGCCCCCGCCACACCGGGAGAGGTGATCGATACGCGCGGCTGCAAGGACCTGCGCGATGTGAAAGGGCAGGAACGGGCCAAACGCGCGCTGGAAATCGCCGCGGCCGGGCGGCACCATCTGCTGTTTGTGGGCGCACCCGGCGCTGGCAAATCGATGCTCGCGGCCCGGCTGCCGGGGATTTTGCCGATGCTGAGTGCGGCAGAGGCGCTGGAAACATCCATGATCCAATCGCTGTGCGGATTGATCGACAGCGGTGGGCTGTGCCGCAGCCGACCGTTTCGCGAGCCACATCACACCGCGTCGATGGCCGCGATTGTCGGCGGTGGGCGGCGGGCGCAGCCGGGAGAGATCAGCCTGGCCCACAATGGTGTGCTGTTTCTGGATGAGCTGCCGGAGTTCAGCCGGTCGGTGCTGGAGACACTGCGCCAGCCGCTGGAAACCGGATCGGTCAATGTGGCGCGCGCCAATGCCCATGTGAGCTATCCGAGCCGGTTCATGCTGGTTGCCGCTGCGAACCCCTGCAAATGCGGCGCGCTGAGCGACCCGGCCCGCGCCTGTGCCCGGGCACCGCGCTGCGCGGAGGATTACATGGGGCGCATTTCAGGCCCTTTGATGGACCGCTTCGATCTGCGGGTGGATGTACCGCCGGTGGGTTTTGCCGATCTCGACCAGCCCGCCGATGGCGAGGGATCGGCCAGCGTGGCGCAGCGGGTGGCCACCGCGCGGGAGGTGCAAACTGCGCGTTATCAGGGCTATGGCGGGTTGCGCCAAAACGCGGATGCAGAGGGCAAGCTGCTGGAGGAGATCGCGGGACCGGACAGCGAGGGACGCGCGCTGTTGCTGCATGCGGCGGACCGCTTTGGGCTGACGGCGCGCGGCTATCACCGGGTGTTGCGCGTCGCCCGCACCATTGCGGATCTGGCGGGAGAACAGGATATTCGCCGCCCCCATGTGGCCGAGGCGTTGAGTTTCCGGATCCCATCCTGAGCAGGTGCCAGCCTTGGCGCAGCCGTTCTGAACCAAAAACGCCCACCGCATTCGGCAGGCGTTTGAGACAGTTGGAGCAGCCAGATTGATCTGTGCATTGACCTCTGCGTTGATCAGACCTTGGCCTCGATGGCCTGCCAGATCTTTTCAGCGATGTTCACACCGTCAAAGCGCTCCAATTCTTGGATGCCGGTTGGCGAGGTCACGTTGATTTCGGTCAGGTAGTCACCGATCACATCGATGCCGACAAAGATCTGCCCCTTTTCGCGCAGCAACGGGCCGATTGCGGCGCAGATCTCCAAGTCGCGGTCGCTGAGACCGATTTTTTCCGGGCGACCACCAACATGCATATTGGATCGGGTTTCCCCCGCCGCAGGCACCCGGTTGATGGCACCCACAGGCTCCCCGTCCACCAGGATCACCCGTTTGTCGCCATTGGACACATCGGGGAGGAATTTCTGCACAATCAGGGGCTCGCGGCTGAAGCCGGTGAACAGCTCGTGCAGGGAGGTGAGATTGCGGTCGTCGGCCTCCAGACGGAACACGCCAGCGCCGCCGTTGCCATAAAGCGGCTTCAGGATGATGTCGCCGTGTTTTTCCTTGAACGCTTTGATGGTCTGGAGATCGCGGGCGATGGTTGTGGGCGGCGTCAGCTCCGGGAAGTCCAGCACCAGCAGTTTTTCGGGGTAGTTGCGCACCCAGAACGGGTCATTGACCACCAGCGCCTGACCTTTCAGCCGGTCCAGCAGATGGGTGGAGGTGATGTAGTGCATGTCAAACGGCGGATCCTGGCGCAGCCAGACCACATCGAAATCCGCCAGATCCACCTCCCGTTCCGGGCCGAGGATGGCAGGCGTGTCGGCCACCCGCTGCACTGTCATGTCCTGGCCACGGGCGGTGATGCGGCCCTCCTGATAGGCCAGCTGATCGGGGCCGTAAAAGAACAGTTCATGCCCGCGTGCCTGAGCCTCTTCGGCGAGGCGGAAGCTGCTGTCGGCGTTGATATCGACCGCAGAGATCGGGTCCATTTGAAAGGCGATTTTCATGATGTCGGTCCCTCATGACATGGGCAAGTGGCAGTGCGTATGGGTCGACAATCACCTCTGGGTCAAGCCCCGGAGCAAACCGCCGTGCGGAATAGATGGCGCAGTGGGCCGCTTTGTTCAATGGGGGTGTGGGTTTCACATTGCTCTGACAGGGAGGCTCTTGACTGGTTGCTGTTACCTAGCTGCTGTTGTCTGGCTGCTGATATCTGGCAGGTTCGATCTGGTGGTTGTGATCTGGGCGGGTCCAGCCGCGGGCCATCAGCCCTGCCCGTAGGCGTTTGGCAAAATCTCCACCCGACCGGTGCCATCCACCAGCGCGATGTCGAGGCGACACTCTGTCAGCGCGCCGTTTGGTTCACCCTCCAGGAACCGTGCCGCGCTCTGCATCATGCGTTCCATCTGCGCCGGTGTGATTCGCGCCGCGGCAGCGTCGAAACTGCGGCTGTGTTTGACCTCCACAAAGATCACCGTCGCGCCTTGCCGCAGGATCAGATCAATTTCGGCCCCACCGCCCCGCCAGCGGCGTGCGGCGATGGCATAACCTGCACGTTCGTAGTGACGGGCGACCAGTTCCTCGGCGGCACTTCCGGCGTGATGGGCCTGCGCGCCGCGGCGTTGGCGGGCTGTTCTGGGTCCCGGTGACGATCCCCTGCCCGCCGCCATGATCAGCCCGCGTCTTTGGCGAGCTCGAGCGCCATCTGGTAGATTTTGCGTCGTGGCATATTGTGCATCTCGGCAACGATAGCGGCGGCATCTTTCACCGAATTGGACAGCAGCGCGCTGCGCAGATCACTTTCCAGATCGCCATCGCTGACACTGTCGCCACGGCTGCGATCCACCAGCACGACAATCTCGCCTTTGACGGGGGCCTGCGCCAGACTTGCGGCCAGCTCTGACAGCGGGTTGCGGCGGATTTCCTCGAACTTCTTGGTCAGTTCACGGCACAGCGCGGCGGGACGGTCGCCCAGCACCTCGGCCATATCCTGCAGCGAGGCCGCGATGCGTTTGGGCGATTCATAAAAGACCAGCGTGCCGGGCACGGCGGCCAGCTCTTGCAGGCGTTTGCGTCGGGCGCCGCTGGCATTGGGTAAAAACCCCGCAAAAAAGAACGCATCCGTTGGCAGACCGCCCAAGGTCAGCGCGGCAAGGGCTGCAGAGGCCCCCGGTGCCACGGTCACAAGATGGCCCGCCTCGGCCGCAGCGCGGCTGAGATCGTAGCCCGGATCCGCGATCAGCGGCATCCCCGCTTCTGAGGCATAGGCGACCGATTGCCCGTCTTCGAGCGCCGACAGCAGCCGGGTGCGTGCGCCTGCACCGCTGTGATCGTGGTAGGCCACAATGTGTCGGTCATTCAGAGGAATCCCGTGAATTTCCATCAGCTTGCGCAGAGATCGGGTGTCTTCTGCCGCGATGACATCGGCGGAGGCCAGCACGTCAAGCGCCCGCAATGTGATGTCACGGGCAGTGCCGATTGGGGTGGCCACGAAATAGAGGCCGCTTGGCAAATGGACGATCTTGTGATTCACGCTGGACCCGCCTTGTTGGTCGTTTATGATCCGTCAGGGTACCAACACGGCCTACGCTGCCGGACAAGGGAGTTTCAAGTCCATTATGTTTGCTGTTTTTAAACATGCCCGCAAGGCGGCAGTGGCGGCTTTGGCCGCGGCCTCGGCCCTGACGCTGGTTGCCTGTGATACGTTGCCCACCGGCAGCGGCCCGTCGATCAACACCTCCAAGCCGGTTCCGGTGGCGTTGCTAGTGCCGCGCGGCTCGGCCCAGTCGGGCGATGCAGTCTTGGCCCAGAGTCTGGAGAACGCGGCGCGTCTGGCGATTGCGGATCTGAATGGCGTGCAGGTCGATCTGCGGATCTATGACACAGCGGGCACACCGGAGCAGGCATCGACGGCGGCGGCGACAGCGATCAATGATGGCGCGCGGATCATTCTGGGCCCGGTCTATGCCGAAGCGGCCAATGCCGCCGGTCTGGTGGCCGCGCAGCGCAACGTCAATGTGCTGGCGTTTTCCAACAACCCGGCCATCGCCGGGGGCAATGTGTTCATCCTGGGGCCGACCTTTGACAACACCGCGCGCAGGCTGGCAGGCTATGCCGCGCGTCAGGGCAAGGGCGATATGATCGTTGTCAGCGGCGATGATCCGGCCGGTCAGGTTGGACGCCAGGCGGTAGAACGTGCTGCGGCGCAGACGGCGGCAAATGTGAACGGTGCGGTCAGCTATGAGCTGTCGCAGCAGGGCGTCATCAACGCGATCCCCACCATCCGCTCTGCGGTGCGCAGCAGCGGCGCACAATCCGTGTTCCTGACGGCAAACACCGCAGGTGCCCTGCCCCTGCTGACACAGCTGATGCCCGAAGCGGGGGTCAATCCCGCAGAAACACAATACATCGGTCTGACCCGTTGGGACATTCCTGCGCAGACGCTGGCGTTGCCCGGCATTCAGGGTGGCTGGTTTGCGCTGCCGGATCCGACGAAATCGCAGCAGTTCCGCGCCCGCTACCAAGGCACCTATGGCGCAGCACCCCATCCGATTGGCGGGCTGGCTTATGATGGTGTGGCGGCCATTGGCGCGCTGGTCAAAGCCGGGAAATCCGACGCGCTGACCGCCGTCGCGCTGACCCAAGGCAGCGGGTTTCAAGGCACAGGCGGCGTGTTCCGGCTGCTGGCCGATGGCACCAACGAACGCGGCCTAGCGGTTGCCACCATCCAAGAACAGAAGGTTGTCGTCATTGAGCCAGCTCCCACCAGTTTCTCCGGCGCAGGCTTCTGATCGCGACCTGACCGACGCCCGCCAGATGTTGCACCCATTGGGGCCGCTGATCTGCGACCCCAATGACATTTTTGATGCCGCAGCGATCCGGGCCGATATCCGCTCGCTTGCCAATAACAGCAACGATGGCGCGCTGCGCGGTGCCGTTGTCGCGCGCTTGCGGCAGGCCAATAAAGAGGGGCGTGCCGCCATCGCGGCGGCCTATGCCAAAGAGCCGTTTGCAGCGCGCGCTCTGACCCGCTCTTATGCGTATTTGACGGATGGGTTGGTCACAGCGGCGCATTTCACCGCCACCACCCTGCTGCACCCGCTGGCCACCCCGACCCAGGGAGAGCGGATTTCGGTGATCGCGGTTGGCGGCTATGGGCGTGGTGAAATGGCACCGGCCTCTGATGTCGACCTGCTGTTTCTGACCCCCTACAAAATCACGGCTTGGGCCGAAAGCGTGATCGAGTCGATGCTGTATATCCTGTGGGATCTGCGGCTGAAGGTGGGCCATTCCAGCCGCACCATACGCGATTGCATTCGTCTGGGCGGTGAGGATTTCACCATCCGCACCGCGATGCTGGAGCAGCGGTTTCTGGAGGGCGACAGCGCCCTTGCCCAGGAACTGACCCTGCGCTTGCGCGAAGAGTTGTTTTCGAAGGACGCTGGCGATTTCATCGAAGCCAAGCTGGCCGAACGCGACGCGCGCCATCTGAAACAGGGCCAGCGCTATATGGTGGAGCCCAACGTCAAAGAAGGCAAAGGCGGCCTGCGCGATCTGCAATCGCTCTATTGGATCGCCAAATACCTCTATCAGGTTCAGGACGTCGCTGAACTGGTGCCCATGGGGCTGTTCAATGCTGATGAGCTGAATTCATTCGCGCGGGCGGAAAATTTCCTCTGGGCTGTGCGTGCCCATCTGCATCTGATTGCAGGGCGCGCGACCGAACAGTTGAGCTTCGACATGCAGGTCGAAGTGGCCGAACGCATGGGCTATGAGGATCGCTCTGGGCGGCGCGCGGTCGAAGTCTTCATGCAGGATTTCTTTCGCCATGCGACCACCGTCGGCGATGTGACCCGTATCTTCCTGACCAAGCTGGAAGAAAGCCACCTGAAGAGCGAACCCCTGCTGGAGCGGATCTTTCGCCGCCGCCCGCGGGTGAAGCCCGGCTACAAGGTGTTGCACAACCGCTTGGGTGTCGCTGATCCCGATGGGTTTTGTGCCGACAAGCTGAACATTCTGCGCCTGTTCGAAGAGGCCTTGCGCACCGGCATGTTGATCCACCCCGATGCCATGCGGCTGGTCACGGCCAATCTGCATCTGATCGATGACGACATGCGCAACAACAAAGAAGCGCAACGGATTTTCCTCGATCTCTTGTTGAAGCATGGCAACCCGGAACGGGCGCTGCGGCGGATGAATGAACTCGGCGTGCTCAGCGCCTTTGTGCCCGAATTCGAACCGATCGTGGCAATGATGCAGTTCAACATGTATCATTCCTACACCGTGGACGAGCATACCATTCAGGTGATCGCCAATTTTGCGGCCATCGAACGGGGCGAGCTGGAGGACGAGCTGCCGCTGTCGTCGCAGGTCCTGCGCAAAGGCCTGAGCCGGAAGGTGCTGCTGGTGGCGATGCTGCTGCATGATATCGGCAAGGGACGCGAACAGGATCATTCGATCCTTGGGGCGCAGATCGCACGGCGGGTGGCCCCGCGGCTGGGATTGAACAAGACCGAAACCGAAACCGTCGAATGGCTGGTGCGCTATCATCTGCTGATGTCGGACATGGCGCAGAAACGCGACATTGCCGATCCGCGCACCGTGCGCGACTTTGCCAAGGCGGTGAAGACGGTCAAACGCCTGGACCTGCTGTTGCTGCTTACGGTCTGTGACATTCGCGGCGTCGGGCCGGACACCTGGAACAATTGGAAAGCAGCGCTGTTGCGCGCGCTCTACAATCAAACGCGCGAGGCGCTGGAAAACGGGATGGAGGCGCTGAACCGCGCCCATCGCGGCACCGAGGCCAAGAAAGCCCTGCGTGCGGCCCTGCCCGACTGGTCGAAAGCGGATCTCAAGGTGGAGACCGCCCGCCACTATGATCCCTATTGGCAGGGGCTGCATGTGACCGCGCATGTGGATTTTGCCGAGATGCTGCGGGAGCTGACGGAGCGTGACAACCCCGCAGAGGTCATCATCCGCCTGCATCCGGACGAAGACCGCGATGCCACGCGGGCCTGTTTCTGCATGGCGGATCATCCCGGCATTTTTGCCCGCATTGCCGGGGCTTTGGCGCTGGTCGGGGCCAATGTGGTCGACGCCCGCTCCTACACCACCAAAGATGGCTATGTCACCGATGCGTTCTGGATCCAGGATGCCGAGGGCCACCCCTATGAAGTGGATCGTCTCGCCCGGCTGAGCCAGATGATCCACAAGACCCTGAGGGGCGAGGTGATTGCAGGCGAGGCGCTGAAATCGCGCGACAAGATCAAGAAGCGGGAACGCGCCTTCAATGTGCCCACGCATATCACCTTCGACAATGATGGGTCTGACATCTACACCATCATCGAAGTCGACACGCGGGACCGGCCGGGTTTGCTGTATGATTTGGCGCGCACCATGGCGGGGACCAATATCTACATCGCCAACGCCGTGATTGCGACATACGGCGAACAGGTGGTTGATGCGTTTTACGTCAAGGATATGTTTGGATTGAAGTATTACGCCGAGTCCAAGCAAAAAACGCTGGAGGCCAAGCTGCGCAAGGCCATCGTCGATGGGGCAAAACGGGCCGGATCATGAAGCCGATCAAGTTGCTCTCCGGATTTTTGACCGTTGGTTTTTGGACTTTGGCAAGCCGCATCCTGGGATTTCTGCGCGAGATCCTGATCACGGCCTATATCGGGCCGGGTCCGTTGATGGACGCGTTTGTTGCAGCCTTTCGCCTGCCCAATATGTTCCGCCGTTTCTTTGCCGAAGGCGCGTTCAACGCGGCCTTTGTGCCGATGTTTGCCAAGCGGGTCGAAAGCGGCGAAGATCCGCAGGGCTTTGCGCAGGAGGCGTTCAACCTGCTGGCGGCAACCGTGTTGCTGTTGGTGGGATTGGGCATGGTGTTCATGCCCGCGCTGGTCTGGGCCACGGCAGGCGGCTTCATCGGGGACGCCCGATTTGATCTGGCAGTGGGATATGGTCAGATCGTCTTTCCCTACATTCTGTTCATGTCGCTGGCAGCGCTGTTTTCCGGCGTGTTGAACGCCACCGGCCGCTTTGCCGCGGCAGCGGCGGCGCCTGTGTTGCTGAACATCTTTGCCTGCGCCGCAATGGTGGCGGGCGCCGCTCTGGGTGGGGATGTCATCACCTGGCTGGTCTGGACCATTCCGGTGGCCGGGGTTGCGCAGTTGGCACTGGTCTGGCGCGCCACCAGCCAGGCGGGCATTCGCCTGCGCCCAGGTCTGCCGCGCTGGAGCCCGCGCATGAAGGCCCTGGTGAAAGTCGCCCTGCCCGCCGCGTTGGCGATGGGGGTGACGCAGATCAATCTGGTGGTCGGCCAGCAAGTGGCCTCTGACATCGAAAACGCGGTGAGCTGGCTGTTTGTGGCGGACCGGCTGTATCAGCTGCCGCTGGGGGTAGTGGGGATCGCCATCGGAATTGTGCTGTTGCCGGATCTGTCGCGCCGCTTGCGCGCGGGCGATGATGCTGGCGCGCGCGACGCGTTTTCCCGCGCCGGGGAGTTTTCTTTGCTGCTGACCCTGCCGTCGACCGCAGCATTTCTGGCGGTACCAGTTGTGCTGGTCTCGGTTCTTTATGAACGTGGGGCCACAGGGGCCGAGGACGTGGCCGCCATTGCACTGGCCGTCGCGATCTATGGCGCGGGATTGCCTGCATTTGTGCTGCAGAAGGTGCTGCAGCCGCTGTATTTCGCCCGCGAGGACACCCGTTCGCCGTTTCATTATGCGCTGGTGGCAATGGTCATCAACGCGGCGCTGGCCTTTGGGTTGAAACCCTATCTGGGCTGGATTGCGCCCGCCATTGCGGCAACGGTGGCAGGCTGGGCGATGGTGGCCTGCCTGTGGTGGGGCGCCCGCCGCATGGGCGAGGTCGCGCGCTTCGATCAACGGTTCTATGCCCGCAGCCTGCGCATTCTGGCGGCCTCGGCCATCATGGGAACCGTGCTTTTTGCCGTGGTGCAGCAGTTTGGCTGGCTGTTCTATGTGCCCAGCTGGCGCTATCTCGCGCTGCTGGGACTGATCCTTCTGGGCGCAGCGATCTATTTCGGCGTTGGTCAAGTGATCGGCGCGGTGCGTCTGGGCGATCTGAAACGATCTGTCCGCCGGGGCGGCAGCGTGTAGAGCCCGGCCCTAATCCCGACGGATGCGGCTGCGGATGCGGGCCCAGCCACCAGGGGCAAGGAAGAACGACAGCCCAAAGCCGGTGGCAAAACCGCAGAGATCCGCGACCCAATCCAGCGAGCCGCCGAACAGCAGGCCAAACAGCAGCTGCACCCCCATCAGGAAAGCGATCAACGTGAAGGCGCGGCTTTGCTGGGCGCCGACAAGCGACAATTGCCGCCACAGGATGTAGGTAAAGGCACCGATCAAGCCATAGACGGCCGGGAAGCCACCGATCAACGGGGTTGGTGATCCCGTCAGCACAGCATATCCCAAAGCGCCGCCAATGCCGGACAACACAAAGATCAGCACCATTGCGGCATCGCCAAACAGCTCTCCCACCATTTTGCCCATCGCCAGCACAAAGACGCAAACAAACAGCGTCTGGGTGAAGGCCACATGCACAAACGGGTAGGACACAAAGCGGATCAGATGTTCCGCAGGCCATTGGCCGGTTTCCCACATCCAGGCGAAGATCTCCGCCGAGAAAGCGTAGTTCTGCACCGCGTCCAGCCGCCAGCCGATGGCCTCGGGTCCGCCAATGATGCTCCGGGCGCCCAGCGAAAACGCCGCCTCGATGCCCATGATGATCAACACCAAAGCGATCACACCGGGGGGCAATGGGTTCACTGGGGAGGGTTCTCTGACCTGGTCCATCTTTGGGCTTTCTCCTACTCGCCTGCGCTATCGCCCCGCTGTGGTCCGTCTTGCGGATCCGCGCGCGGTTGACGACGGTTCCTGCCATGGTTAAGCCACTGAGCATCCTAATTCCAGACGGGAGTTCCCTGATGACCGAGACCTCATTCACGCCTCGCGTGTTTTCCGGCATCCAGCCCTCGGGCAATCTGCACCTGGGCAACTATCTTGGCGCGCTGAAGCGGTTCGTCGACTGGCAGACCAAGGACGTGGAGAGCATCTATTGCATGGTGGATCTGCACGCGATCACCGTCTGGCAAGATCCGGCGGATCTGCGACAGTCCACGCGCGAGCTGTGCGCCGGTTTCATCGCCGCAGGTCTTGATCCGGAGAAATCCATTCTCATCAACCAGAGCCAGGTGCCAGAGCACGCACAGCTGGCCTGGGTGTTCAACTGTGTGGCCCGGATGGGCTGGATGCAGCGGATGACCCAGTGGAAGGACAAGGCAGGCAAAAACACGCAGAACGCGTCGCTTGGTCTTTTTGCCTATCCGGCGCTGATGGCTGCGGACATTCTGGTCTATCACGCAACCCATGTGCCGGTGGGTGAGGATCAGAAACAGCATCTTGAGCTGACACGGGACATCGCGATCAAGTTCAACCATGACTATGGCGTGAACTTCTTCCCGGAAACTGAGCCGGTGATCGAAGGGGCTGCAACCCGTGTCATGAGCCTGCGGGATGGGTCCAAGAAGATGTCGAAGTCCGATCCCTCGGATGCCAGCCGTATCAACATGACCGATGATGCGGACACCATCGCCAAGAAGATCCGCAAGGCCAAAACCGACCCAGAGGCGCTGCCGTCCGAGGCCGATGGTCTGGAGGGACGTCCCGAGGCGCGCAATCTGGTCAACATCTACGCCGCCATGGCAGAGATGAGCGTGGATCAGGTGCTGGCAGATGTAGGCGGCAAGCAGTTTTCCGAGTTCAAGCCAATGCTTGCGGATCTGGCTGTGTCCAAGATGGCGCCAATCACAACTGAGATGGCCCGGCTGATGGAAAACCAGGACGAGATCGACAAGATCCTCGCCCGCGGCGCTGACCGTGCCCGCGCCATCACCGCCCCTATCCTGAGCCAGACCTACGACATCATCGGCATGGTCCGCCCGGTTGAGCTGTGATCCTTTAGATCTATGAACACCAAAAGCCGCCCGTTGGGCGGCTTTTTCATGCGCAGGTCCCTTCCGTAGCCTCCCGGCGCTAGATGTGGAGCCTCAATAGGTTGTTCCGATTTAATCGTAACCGGCTGATTGGTGGTTTTGATTTTAGGGCCGCGTGTGGTCTGTGCCAATTGTAGAGATGTGTCCAGACGGGCAGATCGGCGGCGCGGTCGTCTGAGGT
>NZ_JAJDWC010000024.1 GCF_022825805.1 Phaeobacter sp. | reverse complement strand
CCTCGAACCGCTCCTGGCTGTCGACTGGTGCAATGGTGTCAATCACGTCCTGAACGTGATCTTTGGCCGCGGCATAATCCACCACCGGCATCTGATCGGCGACGCCATAGGCGCTGGAATGGGCCTGAGCATGGGCCGATTTTGCCGCTGCCAGCAAGGCTTTGGACGGAACGCAACCGTAATTGAGACAATCGCCCCCCATCTTGTGCCCCTCCAGCAGGACCACATCCGCGCCCATCTGGCTGGCCCCGGCTGCAACAGACAGACCACCAGAGCCTGCACCAATCACGAGGAGATCACAGGTCAACTCTTGCATGGTCACTGCTCCGATTTTTGGGTGGTTGTAGCCGCAGGCGCATTGCCCGCACGCGGTTTGCGTTTCTTCAGCAGGATTGGCAGGGCCGCCAGGACACAAAGACCAAGGATCGGACCAATCACATGCGGCTCCCACAGCAGCGACAGATCCGGCGTCTCGCCACGATCAAACACCGAACCCAGCCCAACACCAATCCAGGTAAAGACGATAGCCCCCGGCACAATGCCGACTGCAGTGGTCCACAGGAAATTCACCAGCTTCACCCCCACCAGCGCGGGCAGCAGATTGGCCACAAAGAACGGCACTGCAGGCACCAGCCGCAGCAACAACAGCACTTCGATTTCATTTTCACGCAGCGCCTGCTTCAGCGTGCGCACCCGTCCTTCTGCGGTTTCCAACCGCTGGGTCAGCATCGCGCCCAGCCCCCAGCGTGCGGCAAGAAAAATACCGGTCGCGCCCAGGGTGGCCGCAAACACATTGAACAGGGTGCCAGAAACCAGTCCGAACAGAAAACCGCCCGTCACCGAGGCCACGGCCGCACCGGGCAGCGAAAACACAACGATGATCACATAGGCCAGCACAAACAGGCCAACGAGGCCGGTGTAGTTGCTGTCGCGAAACGCCATCAACGCCTCACGGTTGTCGCGCAGTGTGTCAAAGGTCAGGAAATCGCCCAAGGTCAGCGCGCCGAGCACGGCAACGGCAAGCACCGCCAACAGTGGCAGGTAACGGCCCAGACCGGGTTTCTTCTCTGCGGGTTTGGGATCGCTCGCACCAGCGGTCGCTGCGTCATTGCGGCCCTCGTCTTGGGCGGGTGATGTCTGATCTTGCATGGCGCGATGCTCCTGCTGTTTTGGCCTCGGGGCCGCATTCGATCTGTGGCCTAAATCTGTGGCCTGATACGGCAAACCGGTGTCACCGTTCACTCTCTGGCGTATCTGCCTCAGATAGGGTTGCGCCTCGGCAGGCGCCACTTGTCCTGGGTGTTTTCGCTCTTGGTGCTACCGTCAAAATGGGCGCAACACGAGCCAGCGGGCCCCATTCTCACAGCGGCTTGATCACTGACACAAAAAACGTGAGGCTTTCGTTACAAAGACAGCCGTTTTGGGGCTGTCTGTTACAAAACTTGTCTGATAAGACCTGCGCAGCTTCCGGTTTTTCGGGAAATGTTGCAATTCGGGCAGAAAACACCCTGCAGGGGGTTTGACTCGCGCGCCATTCCCTTCTAGAGACCGGGCTTCGAGATAGACCCCGGGTGGCCGATTCCGCGCCGTCCTGATGTAGATAGTTGGAGACCGGAGCGATGAAACGCACCTATCAGCCTTCGAACCTGGTTCGCAAACGTCGTCACGGCTTCCGTGCGCGCATGGCCACCAAGGCAGGCCGCAAAATCCTGAACGCACGCCGCGCACGCGGTCGTAAAGAACTGAGCGCATAAGCTCAGTTCACGTTCTGACGGACATGACACCGCCGGAGACCCCCAAGGATGGCAACGCTGCCCGCGGGGATCAGTCTCCGGCGGTGTCCGTTTGTGCATCTGATGCAACCGCCGTCCGCGCGTTGCCGCAGCCACAACCAGTGGTGATCGCCAAACGACGTGATTTCCTGGCCGCCGCCCGCGCCCGCCGTCAGGGTACCAAGGGCATGATGGTTCAGGGCCGCAACCGCCGACCCGACGAAGACGCCGGGGATGGTATCCGCATGGGTTTCACCTGCTCCAAAAAGGTCGGCAACGCGGTGGCCCGCAATCGCGCCAAACGCCGCCTGCGCGAAGTGGCCCGGATGATCCTGCCGCTCCATGGCCGCGCGGGATGGGATTATGTGCTGATCGGGCGGGCCGGTGAAACAGCAGATCGCCCTTTCGAAGAGCTGAAGCGGGATCTGATCTACGCGCTGAAAAAAATCCACGGCAAGTAAAGCAGCAACAGACCCCGGCTGTCTGACAGCGACAAACATCGCCGCGGGGCCGAACAGTGCCCGCCCCCCTGCGCGGGGAGGCACCGCCCTGATTGCCATATCGCGCAACTCTGCCTATCTATCCGCCATGACCCTGCTGGCTCATCTCTTTGCGCTGCCTGTACGCGCCTACCGGCTGATCTTCAGCCCCTGGGTTGGCTTCAACTGCCGCTATCAGCCGACGTGCTCGGCCTATGCGCTGGAAGCGCTGGAAAAACACGGAGCCATCCGCGGGGCCTGGCTGACACTGCGCCGTATTGGCCGCTGCCACCCGTTTGGCGGCAATGGCTATGACCCGGTGCCTGGATGCGGCTGCGCCGATCACGGCCCGGACCAGCAGCACGACACATCAAGCGCCACCAACCGTCAGAGCCTGCCAGGGCAAAAGACCGATCCGCCCCCGCGCTAGCCGTCTTTCTTTTCAAAGAAGATGATCACTTCACCCAGGGTGACGCCAAAGCGGCTCATATAGGCTTTGTTCAGCAGTCTGCCGTCTTCCATCAACCACATCCAGTCATCAAAGGACACCCGCATCGTGTAGCCGCCCGGCACCGGCAGATCGATGGTATAGGCCCAGTTGAAGGTGTCGCCACGCTCTTCGCCGCGCGCAATGCCCTGTACCCCGTCAGCCGTGCCTTCCCAGGTGTCCTCACCCGTCTTGGTCAGGGTCCAGATCCGCTGCTCCGTGGTTCCATCCGCATAGCGGAAATCCTCGGTCAGGACCAATTCGCGGCCATCCCACTCCCCGACGATATCCACCACAAAGCGCCGCCGCACAGTGCCAAAGCGATCTTCGAACTGGCCATAGGCCACGGTGCGCCCATCGAAATACTCCTCCAGGTTCAGCGCCTTGCCGCTCAGCTTGTCGTCCGACAGGCTGGGCCGCCCGCAGGATGCCAGCACCGCAATGCCACCTGTCGCCGCCAACAACGCTGCCCAGCGCCCCAGACGCCCGGCAAAGCCACCGCGGCGCTGCCTGCCTTCGGACTGGTGCAAGGGGGGGGACGAACCATTGGTCGCACCACCAGCAGACGGAACAGAAACAACAGGGGGCTCAGGGACAACAAGGGGCTCAGGGCGACGGCGTGTCATGTGCAACCTTTTCGATATCATGTGACGTTGCTTTCAATACGTCCCACCCGCCGCTTTGGATGACTTTCGCAGCTGGGCCGCTATCTCCGACAAGACCATCGCACAGACCACGACACAGACCACCGCACAGGCGTTTTTTCTTGGCAAAACGCCTCTGCTCAGCTAGGGGGCCGCCATGCTTGATACTGATCTGGACGATATCCACCCGCTGTTTGCCGGAGCGCCAACCACGACGGAGTTCAAGAAACTCCGCAAGCGGATCGTGCGCTATACCCGCGAGGCCATCGAACAATACGGCATGGTCGAGAAAGCCAAGGATGGCCGCCCTCCGAAATGGCTGGTGTGTTTGTCTGGCGGCAAAGACAGCTACACGCTCCTGGCGGTGCTCTACGAGCTGAAGTGGCGCGGCCTGCTGCCGGTGGACTTGTTGGCCTGCAATCTCGATCAGGGTCAGCCCGGCTTCCCCGCCACCGTTCTGCCAGAGTTTCTGGAAAAGATGGGCGTGCCGCATCGGATCGAATATCAGGACACCTATAGCATTGTCATGGACAAGGTGCCTCAGGGGCGCACCTATTGTGCGCTCTGCTCCCGTCTGCGCCGTGGCAATCTCTATCGCATCGCCCGCGAAGAAGGCTGTTCTGCTGTGGTGCTGGGCCATCACCGTGATGACATCCTGGAAACCTTCTTCATGAACCTGTTCCACGGCGGGCGTCTGGCCACCATGCCCCCCAAGCTGGTGAACGAGGAAGGCGATCTGTTTCTCTACCGTCCGCTCGCCCATGTGGCGGAGGCCGATTGCGAGAAATTCGCCAATGCCATGCGCTATCCCATCATCCCCTGCGATCTCTGTGGCAGCCTGGATGGGCTGCAAAGACAGCAGGTCAAACAGATCCTGGATCAGTGGGAATCAAACAGTCCCGGACGGCGGCAGGTGATGTTCCGCGCCTTGATGAATGCGCGCCCATCGCATCTCTTGGACCCCAAATTGTTCGATTTCATGGGCTTGAGCCTGAAAACCGCTGAAAAAATGGGCGAAAGCGACACGATTCCTCAGTTGCGTTAACTCCCCGGTCAGACCGCGCGCCTATTCTGACGCGACACCGCCGTCTGTAGGTGAAAGGTCTGAAGATGACAAAACCGCTGTCGCAAACCCTTGCGAACGTCCGAAAACGGGTTGTGCCGGTCCTGCTGGGACCGCCGCTGCTGGCATTCCTGCCAGCCCTGACCCTTGCGACGTTCTGGATGGGGGGAGAGGCCGCGCTGATCCTTCTGGCGCTTGGCCTGCCACTGGCACTTGGCGCCTGTGGTGGCTTTGCCCAACTGCGCCGTCCCGGTCAGCCGCGTGACCGCCTGACAGGCATGTTGCTGCGGGATGGCTTCGAAGAGGTCGCCAACGACACCTACGACAGCGCCGAACAAAGCGGTCTGCGCTCGGCCATTTTCATGATCGAGCTGGATGATTTCAAGGATCTGGCCCAGCGTCACGGTCAGGAAACCGCCGATATGCTGGTCAACCGTTGCGGCGAACGCATTCTGTCGATCCTGCGCCCGCAGGACAGTGTTGCGCGCATCAGTGACAGCCGCTTTGGCGCTTGCCTGACGCCAGTCCTGCAGATGGACCTGGAACTGGCCATTCAACTGGCCGGGCGTCTGCAAACCGCATTGGAAGAGCCGATTTCAGTGGATGGCATGTCCGTCTATGTCACCGCATCCATCGGCTTCTGCCTCCACACGCGGGCGCCAAAACCCGCAGGCTGCGATTGGATCAACGCCGCCACAACCGCCCTGATGGACGCCCAAAGCAGCGGCCCCTCCGGCATCCGCGCTTTCACCGAAGAAATGGACCGCCGGGGCAAAGCCCGCGGCAGCATCAAGGAAGAGATCACGACCGCACTGGAAAACGGCCATATCCAGGCCTGGTTCCAACCGCAGGTCTGCACCAACACCGGGCGCGTTTCGGGGTTTGAGGCCCTGGCCCGCTGGCAGCATCCGGTTCGCGGCATGATCCCCCCAATGTCGTTCCTGCCCGCATTGGAAGAGGCCGGGCTGATGGAACGGCTGAGCGAAATCATGCTCTATAACGCGCTGACCGCGCTGAAGGCCTGGGATGCGGCCGGCCTGTCCGTGCCCTCTGTCGGCGTCAACTTCGCAACCGATGAGTTGCGCAACCCAAAACTGGTGGAGCGCATCCGCTGGGAGTTTGAGCGTTTTGACCTGACACCCGACCGGCTGAGCATCGAGATTCTCGAAACGGTGATGACCGATCAGCCCGACGACACGATTGTGCGCAATATTGCCGCTCTTGGCGAAATGGGCTGCGGCATCGACCTGGATGATTTTGGCACCGGCCATGCCTCCATCGCCGCGGTGCAGCGGTTCCGGGTGTCGCGGATCAAGGTTGATCGTTCTTTCGTGATGAAAGCTGATCGCGATCCCGAACAACAGAAGTTGATCGCCGCCATCCTCACCATGGCTGAGCGGTTGGATCTGGCCACCCTTGCCGAAGGTGTCGAAACCGTCGGGGAACATGCGCTTCTGGCGCAGCTGGGCTGTGATCATGTGCAGGGCTTTGGCATTGGCCGTCCGATGCCGTTTGACCAGACCCTGGATTGGATCGCCGCGCATGAGGCCAAGCTGCAGGACGCCCCTGCCATTGGCCGCCAGGGTCAATAACGCGAGATCAATAGCGCAGGGCCAATAATCCAGGGCCAAAAACCGGCGCGAAAAACTCAGGGCCCCACAGCTCCCATCCCCCAAAACCCATAACTCAGCCGCAAACCCGCACCCAAACTGCGGTGCCCAAACTGCCAGGCCCAAACACAGGGTCCAAACACAGGGTCCAAACTGCGGCAACCTTTGCGACATGAGCAGGGGCCACCAACAAGCCACTAAAATACCTGAGCAGGACCAATGCAGCCCCAGCCTGTCGGCGCATGCAGTTCGGCCAGCCGGGGCCGTTTTGCCCCAAAACACCGCCCCAAAACCGGCCCTACCGATCGCAGAACACGCAGCCTGCCGTGCACCGGGCCGGACCGAGGGAAACGGCCAAAACACGCCCCAAATCGCAGAAATGCCGACCCACAGCCCCTGCGACAGCAGAACCCGGGCGATTCCACTTGACCTTTGGGGTCCACCTCTGTTGAACCACACCCTGTCATTCCATGCACGAGGTGGCAGTCCCCAATGGACGATCAGAACAAGAACCTTCTTCTCGCAACCGCGCTCAGCTTCCTGGTGATTCTGGGTTGGTATATCCTTTTCCCACCGCCAGAGCCTGCGCCGCAGCCCGAGGCCGAGATCGCACAGACCGCACCTGCCGGCACCGGTGTCAGCGCGCCCTCTGCAGCGCAAGCGATCGGAGCGGACGCCCAGACCAATGTCGCCCCCACGGACACAGCCGTGGACGCACCGCGCATCACCATCGACACCCCGCGTGTCGCAGGCAGCATCTCGCTGCAGGGTGGGCGCATCGATGATCTGGCGCTGAAGGACTATCGGGTCTCGCTGGCCGAGGATGCCGAGATTGTCACCTTCCTCACGCCCTCCGGCACCCCGCAGGCCTACTATGCTCTCTACGGCTGGGCCCCAGGCGCAGGTTTGTCACCCGAGGATGTCCCCGGCGCCAACACGCTGTGGACCCTGGCCGAAGGCGATACGCTGACGCCAGAGACGCCGATCACCCTGTCCTGGAACAATGGCAAAGGCCTGACCTTCTTCCGCAGCATCTCCATCGATGACGATTACATGTTCCAGATCGTCCAGAGCGTGATGAACGAAGGTGCAGGCACGGTGACACTGGCGCCCTACGGCACGCTGGCCCGCCACGGTCAGCCGCTGGATCTGAAGAACTTCTTCATCCTGCACGAGGGTATGGTCGGCATGGCCGATGGCACCCTGTCCGAACTCGACTATGACGATATGGCAGATTTCGAGCTGGACACCCGCACCGGGGCGCGTACCGAAACCACCCAGATCGAAAGCAACGGCTGGATCGGGTTCACCGACCACTACTGGATGGCGACTCTGATCCCCGAACCGGGCCAATCGTTCCGGGCGATTTCGAAGTTCGACGAGCGCCGCGATATCTATCAGACCGATGTGGTGCTGCCGACCGTAACCCTCGCCGAGGGCGAAGCGACCGACGTCACCACCGAGCTGTTCGCCGGTGCCAAGGAATGGGCCACCATCCGTGGCTATGAAAAGGACGGCATCGAAGGCTTCCTTGATTCCATCGACTGGGGCTGGTTCTTCCTGCTGACCAAACCGATCTTTGCCGTACTGCATTGGCTGAACGCGCTGATCGGCAACATGGGTTTTGCCATCATCGGCCTGACCATCCTGATCAAACTCTTGGTGTTCCCGCTGGCTTACAAATCTTATGCCTCCATGGCGAAGATGAAAGAGCTGCAGCCTGAGATGGAAAAGATCAAGGAACGCGCAGGCGACGACCGCCAGAAGCTGCAACAGGAAATGATGGCGCTCTATAAGAAGGAAAAGGTCAACCCAGCGGCCGGCTGTCTGCCGATCCTGCTGCAGATCCCGATCTTCTTCTCGCTCTACAAGGTGATCTTCGTCACGCTGGAACTGCGCCACGCGCCTTTCTTTGGTCCGTTCCAGGATCTCAGCGCGCCGGATCCGACCTCGATCATGAACCTGTTCGGCCTGCTGCCCTTTGCAGCGCCAGCACCTGAAAGCCTGATGGCCCTGATCTTCATCGGGATCCTGCCGATCCTTCTGGGTATCTCCATGTGGCTGCAGCAAAAGCTGAACCCGGCGCCCACCGATCCGACCCAGCAGATGATCTTTGCCTGGATGCCTTGGGTCTTCATGTTCATGCTGGGCGGGTTTGCGACCGGTCTGGTGGTTTACTGGATCGCCAACAACACCATCACCTTCGCGCAGCAGTATCTGATCATGCGCCGCCATGGCTATAAGCCGGATGTGTTTGGCAATATCAAATCCAGCTTCAAGAAGTCGCCGAAGGCGGAGAAGTGATGACCCATACCGTAACGGACATCTGGCGCCACCCGATCAAATCCCATGGTCGCGAAGCGCTGGATACCATCACAATGATCGCCGGGCAGACCATGCCCGGCGATCGTGTTTGGGCCGTCGCCCATGAGGCCGCACAGGCCGATGGCACCGCCTGGGCGCCCTGCACCAATTTCAGCCGTGGGGCCAAAGCGCCGCAACTGATGGCGATCTCCGCCACCTATGACAGTGACGCCGCCACCGTGACGCTGCGCCATCCCGAACAGGGCAGCCTGACGATTGCCCCGGATGACAGCAACGACCTGCCTCGTTTTCTGGAATGGGTCGCGCCGCTGATGCCAGAAAACCGGGCGGCCTCCGCGCGCATCGTGCGGGTGCCGGGCCGGGGCATGACCGATACAGACTACCCCTCTGTGTCGCTGTGCAACTGGGCCTCGCACCGGGCTGTCGAAACCGCTATGGGCCAGAGCCTCAGCGCCCAGCGCTGGCGCGGCAACATCTGGTTTGACCTGGGCGAGGCCTGGGCGGAAAACGCGCTGATCGGCCAACAGGTGCGGATCGGAGAGGCGGTTTTTGCCCTGCGCGAACCGGTCCAACGCTGCCTTGCAACAACGGCGAACCCTGACACCGGGGTCCGCGATGCCGACACGCTGAAAACTCTAAACGAACACTTCGGACATCAGAACTTTTCCGTCTATGCCGAAGTCATCCAGGGCGGGACCATCCGCCTGGGCGACAAGATCGAGGTCCTGTGATGCAGCTGCCCTTCCCCCTGGCCGAAGCGCCAGATAACATCATGACCGAAAAAGGTCGCAAATTGTTTGCAGGCGAATCGGGCTTCGTCAAAGGTGTGGTTGCGATGTCCGGCCTGCCGGATGCGGACCGGCTCGAAGTGTGCTTTGCCGGGCGATCCAATGTCGGAAAATCCAGCCTGATCAACGCGCTGACAGGTACCAAAGGGCTTGCACGGGCATCGAACACCCCCGGTCGCACCCAGGAAATCAACTATTTCACCCAAGGCCCCGAACTCTATCTCGTGGACTTGCCGGGCTATGGGTATGCCAATGCGCCCCTGCCGGTGGTGGAGAAATGGCAGCGCCTGCTGAAGCAGTATCTCTCCGGTCGTCAGACCCTGCGGCGGGCCTTTGTGTTGATCGACAGCCGCCATGGCGTCAAAAAGGTCGATGCCGAAATCATGGCGCTGCTGGATAGCGCGGCGGTGACCTTTCAGGTGGTGATGACCAAGGCCGACAAGGTGAAAGAGAAGGATCGCGCCGCAGTGCTGGATCAGGTGCGCAGCGCCCTGTCCAAACACCCCGCCGCCTATCCGGAAATCGTGCTGACCTCGTCCGAGAAAGGCGATGGCATCGCCACATTGCGCGCCATCATCGCGGGTCTGGAATAAGCACCACGCGCAACACCGGCTGCGTCCCTGCCTTTTGCATCCCTGAATTGGGGGCAGGCTAAGCCGACATCATGGGCAAAACCATGCACAAACCGACGCTCAGGGCACGCTGTATCTGGCGTGCCCAGGGTTTTTGAAGGGTCCAGAGTGTTTGGCGTGAACCACCGGCGACGACACTCGCCTCATGCGTCACGCTTCAGACATGCTGTGCGCCATTGACCTCGATCTCAGCGCCAGAAATGTACGAACTGTCCCCAGAGCAGAGGAAGTAAATCGCCGCCGCGACCTCCTCTGGCTGGCCAAGGCGCTGTAACGGCAGTTTCTCCACGATCTTATCGGTGCCCGGCGACAGGATGGAGGTCTCCACCTCTCCGGGCGCAATCGCATTCACCCGCACGCCAAGCGGGCCAAAGTCATGGGCCATTTCCCGTGTCAGCGCCGCCAGCGCCGCTTTGGACGTGGCATAGGCCGCACCTGCAAAGGGATGCACACGGCTGCCTGCAATGGAGGTCACATTGACCACCGATCCCTTTGTGGCCGCCAATTCGTCCCGCAGCCCCCGCGCCAGCACCACGGAGGCGAAGAAATTCACATGGAACACCTTGCCCCAGGTCATCAGATCGGTGTCGAGCGTGTTCAGCCGCTCGCCCTCTGGCCCCTTGGGGGAAATGCCCGCATTGTTGACCAGCGCGTCCAGCTGACCGCCAAGGCGCTCCTGAATTTCGCCAACCTTGTTGATGGTGTCACTGGGATCGGACAGATCGACCTGCACGTGGTTTTCCTCCCCCCCGCCCCAGGGGCATTCGGCGGGAAAGGGCTGGCGCGAACAGGTGATCACCCGCCAGCCTTCGGCATTGAAACGTCGCACAGTGGCATGTCCAATCCCCCGGCTCGCACCTGTCAGCAATAGGGTTTTCTTGCGCATGGCTCCCTCCTTGGGATGAAACACCGGGTGACAGAGCCCCGCAGATCACACAGCCGCATCACCGCGGCCCTCTGCCGTCTCTCCCCGCACCCTAGGCGGGGTGATCCCCTGCTGCAATGGGCGCAATCGCAGCGCGCCGCCTTGGCAGCGCCCGCAGAACCGCGTAACACAGGGGCCATGGCTGGGCGGACCTCCGTTGCGCTGCCGCCATCTTCAGGGATTGCAGAGATGAAGAAACAAGACATGAACCGCGATTGGATTGCCACAGCCGAAACCCTGTCAAGCGCCCTGCCCTATCTGCAGCGCTACGACGGAGCCATCGTCGTCGTCAAACTGGGCGGCCACGCCATGGGCAGCGACGAGGCGATGGAGACCTTTGCCCGGGACATCGTCCTGCTGCGCCAGGTCGGGGTCAATCCCGTCATCGTTCATGGCGGCGGCCCGATGATCAATGCAATGCTGGAGAAGCTGGACATCCAATCCAGCTTTGTGAATGGCAAACGGGTCACTGACGGTGCCACCATGGATGTGGTGGAAATGGTGCTGTCCGGCGTGGTCAACAAACGCATCGTGCAGGCGCTAAACCGTCAGGGCGGCGCGGGTGTCGGTCTGTCCGGCAAAGACGCCAAGCTGATCACCTGCCGTCAGGCCGATCCTGATCTGGGCTTTGTCGGCATTCCCGATCAGATGGACACCACGGTGCTGCGCCACCTGTTCGAACAGGATATGATCCCGGTAATCGCCCCCATCGGTGCCGGTCCCGAGGGCGAGACCTTTAACATCAATGGCGACACCGCAGCCGGGGCCATTGCTGCCGCGCTGAAAGCCGACCGCCTGTTGCTGCTAACTGATGTGTCCGGCGTGAAAAATGCCGCTGGTGATGTGGTGACAGAGCTGAAGGCAACGGATGTGGAGGCGATGACCCGCGATGGTGTCATCAACGGTGGCATGATCCCCAAGACCGAAACAGCCCTGTCAGCGGTGCGCAACGGCGTACGCGCTTGCACCATCGTGGATGGGCGCGTGCCAAATGCGGTGCTGCTGGAACTGTTCACCGATCACGGTGCCGGCTCGATGATTCGCCCCTGATCGCAACTACGCGCAGAGGCCCACCAGCCGCCCCCCCCCGGATCGGCTGGGCCAATCATTCTGCCGCCTTGTCCCTTCCCCAGCCCATGACGGCAGGAACGGTCCAGCTTCGGTCGCCTGACCGGCATCACCGGGCATAGCCGACGCCGGACGCAGGCCCGTTTGGGGCAGATCCGGATCAGATCCGCCGTTTTTATGCAGGTGTTGCGGCGCAGCTGTCGTAAGCTGGTCCCATGTCTGCCGTCATCTCTTCCGCCTTTTCTGGTCTGACCCTCGACCAGATCACTGCAACGCTCGCCCCCTTGGGCCTGGAGATCTACGGCAGTCTGCAAGCCACCCCCCTGTCCGCAGAGGTCCCAGCACCTGCTGCGGCTCCAGACGGCGCAGACAACACCACAGGCACCGAACAGGGCACTCGTCAGGGCACCAGCCCAGACGCCAAGCCAGGCACTAATCCAGGCGCCAATCCACGCGGCGCATGGGGCACATTGCTGCTCCTTGGCACAGGGCCTGCGTTCTGGGCACATTTCAAAACCAGCCCAGAATATCACGACAGCGCCGCAGACCCGCTGGATCGCTGGTCCAAACGGGTCATCGACGAGCTGGCCACAACCTGGCAGGCCGAAGCCTATTACCCCTTCACCGGGCCGCCCTATCAGCCATTTGTCGCCTGGGCGCTGGCTTCTGGGCGCTGTTTCACCTCACCGTCACAAATGATGGTGCATGATCGCTATGGCATGATGATCTCCCTGCGCGGCGCGCTGCGGTTTGCCAGACCGATCACCCCCCACCCCGCAGCCCCACCACTGCAGGAGGCCCCCTGTCTGACCTGTGCCAACCAACCCTGCCTGACCCGCTGCCCGGTCGATGCGCTGCGCGACGGTGGCCCCTATGATGTCGCCGCCTGCCGCGCGCATCTCAGCACGCCCGCCGGTGCACCCTGCCTGGACGGGGGCTGCCTCGCGCGCCGGGCCTGCCCGCTCAGCGCCGGGGCCGCGCGCAGCGCCGCCCAATCCGCCCATCACATGAGGTATTTTCTGACGCCATGACCTGCACATTGATCCTGACCCGCCACGCCAAATCCGCCTGGAACACCGCCGCCCCCAGCGACCACGCCCGCCCGCTGACCAAACGGGGCCGACACTCCGCCGTGGCCCTGGGCAGCTGGCTGCGCAACATCGGTCAGATCCCGGATCAGGTGATTTCCTCGTCCTCGCAGCGCACCCGTGAAACCAGCGAGCTGATGGCGCTTGATGCGCCCGCGATCTTCATCGAGCGGCTGTATCACGCCAGCGCCGAGATCCTGTTTCAGGTGCTGCGAGAAGCCGAGCACCCGAAAGTTCAGATCCTTGGCCACAACCCCGGCATCGCGGCGTTTGCCCATTCCCTGTTGCGGGTTCCACCGGATCATCCCCGTTTTGATGATTACCCCACAGGTGCCACGCTGGTGGCCCGGTTCGACATCACCCGGTGGAGCGACCTCAGCTGGAGCAGTGGCACCGCGGTGGACTTCGCTGTCCCACGCGAACTGCTCGCCGCATCAGCAACCTGATCAAGACGAGCATCTGATCGACGCAGGACAGACACAGGACAGACACAGGCCGGACGCAGGTCGGACGCAGATCGGGCGCAGCACACGGGTCAGGACACCCACAGGTGCGGGTTCTGCGACAAAGCGGCACATCCCGCGTGGGACCCCGCTGGCGCGCCACAGCCGCGGCCACCTATAGTGTGTATGTCTATTCCAATGACCTAAGGACCCGCCATGAACCGCCGCTCTTTCCTGCTCTCCATCGCTGCCCTTCCCACGCTTTCTCTGCCTTTTGCGGGCCTTTCACTATCGGGCCTATCACGGGCCGCGCACGCCAGCGCAAACGGACCGACAGTCGAGGTCATGAAATCCCCCAGCTGCGGCTGCTGCAGCGCCTGGGCAGACCATCTGCTCGGCGCGGGCTTTCAGGTGGAGCTGCGCGACCTGTCCGATGATGCGCTGTGGCAGATGAAAGACCGCTTGGGCGTGCCCGAGCCGCTGGCCTCCTGCCATACGGCGCGGGTAGAGGGCTATGTGATCGAAGGCCATGTTCCCGCAGCCGACATCACCCGGCTGTTGCAGGAGCGACCAAATGCCAAGGGGCTCACCGTGCCGGGCATGCCGCTCGGCTCACCGGGGATGGAAATGGGCCAGATGCGGGACCGTTTCGACACGCTGTTGCTGCGCCATGACGGCCGCAGCACGGTCTTTGCCCAGCACGGCTGACAGAGGCGGGACCGTCTACCACGGCTCAGTTTCAGGCCCCAGTCCGAATCTCAGTTCAGTCGCCAGCCCAGAATCCGGTGCGCATCACCCAATGGTTTGCGCCGCGCCCTCTGCCCACACATCCTGCCCGCACGTCCGGCCCACACGTCCGACCTGTCATCTTTCCCAAAATACTCAAAAAACCCAGGGAACAGCGTTCCCTGGACCACAAACACGTAAGGCCGGACACGAGGTCCGGCCTTTCCGTTTCACTTGAATGCGCGCGCCTCAGTGGCCGAGGATCTGGCTCAGGAACAGCTTGGTGCGTTCGCTCTGTGGATTGTTGAAGAACTCTTCCGGCTCGTTCTGCTCCACAATCTGACCCGCATCCATAAAGATCACCCGGTTCGCCACCTGACGGGCA